>NZ_JBWKXT010000039.1:17123-59466 GCF_059423245.1 Pseudomonas sp. GW460-LB5 | reverse complement strand
GTGGTGGCCACGGTGGTGGGGGCGGAAGCGGCGGTGGAAGTGGCGGCGGAAGTGGCGGCGGTGGTGGCCACGGCAGTGGAGGAGACGGCGGTGGCCATGCCGGCAACAGTGGCAGCGGCCAGGGCCACGCCGGTGATTCAAACGCTGGGCGCAGCGGCAACCATGCTGAAGCGGGTGACGATCATGGCAATCATGTGGGGGGTGAGCCCGGTGACGATCACGGCAATCACGTGGGCGGCGAGCCCGGTGACGATCATGGCAACCATGTCGGCGGCGAGCCTGGCGATGATCACGGCAATCACGTTGGTGGTGAACCTGGTGATGATCACGGCAACCATGTGGGTGGCGAACCGGGTGATGACAACAGCAGGGGCTGACAGGCGTTGATCAGCCCAACTCTGCCCCCTTCGCTGTTAAGCGCACTGCGGCGTGTCATGCGCCCGCTGGTGCGCTTGATGTTGCGCAAAGGGGTTAGCTATACGATGTTCGCCGACCTGCTCAAGGAGGTGTTCGTCGACGTAGCCCATCGTGAGTTTGGCCTGGACGGCACCCCGCCCACCGACAGTCGCATCAGCCTGCTCACGGGTGTGCATCGCAAGGATGTCCGGCGGCTGCGCAGCGAAGGTGGCACGGCACTCGAGGCCTTGCCGGCGAACATCACCCTGGGCGCACAGTTGGTCAATGCATGGACCACCCGCCCGCCGTTCTGCTCGGCACCTGGCCAGGCCCTGGCACTGCCGCGTTTGGCAAGTGTGGGTGGCGAGTGTTCATTCGATGCCTTGGTGGCCACGGTCAGCACTGATATCCGCGGGCGTGTGGTGCTGGATGAGTGGTTGCGCCTTGGCATCGTCCGGCTTGATGAGCAGGATCGTGTGCACCTGGAAGCCAAGGCGTTCGTGCCGCAGAAAGGTTTCGATGAAAAAGCCGCGTACTTCGGCCACAACCTGCATGACCATGCCTGCGCAGCGGTGCACAACCTCAGTGGCCAGGGCCTGCCGTTCTTCGAACGCAGTGTGCACTACGATGCTTTGAGCCCGGCCAGCGTCGAGCACGTGCGTGAAGTGGTTGCCAAAGATGGCATGCAGACGCTGCTGGCCTTCAGCCGGCTCGCAGCAGAGCTGGAAAGCGTTGATGTGCCCAGCGCGGAGCAACGTCAGCGCATCACTGTCGGGCTTTATTTCTACACTGAAGCTACCGACCCCGAATTGTCCAAGACGCCAGGCCCATGACGCCCCTCACGCGCTGCCTCCGTGTCGTTGCCTTTGCCCTGGTCCTGGGGTTGAACCTGGCGGCGCCTGCCGATGTGGTCGCAGCACCGGTTTGTGTCAGCCGCGACGAAGTGGGCATGGCCGGTGCCACAGGCCTGCAGTTTCCGGGGGGGACAGGCGGTACCGGTGCACGCAGTGGAAACGGTGGTGTCGGCGGCACTGGCGCGCCCTTCCCGCAACGTCCTGGCGGCACCGGCGGTACTGGCGCGGTGGCCGAAGGTGTGGACGGCACCTACTCTGATAACGGTAATGGCGGGGTAGGCGGTACCGGTGCGCCGATCCTGCGCCCAGGCGGTACCGGTGGTACCGGCATCGTCGGCACCATCACCGGGTTTGCTTCGATCTGCGTCAATGGCATGGAAGTGCACTATGGCAAAAACGTGCCGGTGAGTGAAAACGGTGCACCCGCCAGCAGTGCTCACTTGGCGATCGGGCAGGTTGTAGCGGTGGAGGCAATTGCCACCCAGCGCGGTCTCCAGGCAGGGCGTATCTCGATCCTCAACGTCTACGAAGGGCCGCTGACGGCGCTCCCCAATGCTTCGGCCCCCCTGCGGGTGATGGGCCAGCCTGTGCGGCTCGCCGCAGGCGCGCGGGTGGCTGAAGGGCTGCGTGCGGGCGAGCCGGTCCGGGTCAGCGGCTTGCGCGATGCCACGGGCGAAGTGGTGGCAACCCGTATCGAACGGGCGCCGGGCCTCAGGGAGGCCAGTGCCATTGGTGCAATCGACCGCCCAGGCAGCCTGCAAGGGTTGACGCTGGGCACCCGCGTAGCCCCCGCGCGGGAAGTGCTGGTGCGCGGCCAGTGGACCGGGCGCCAGCTGGAAGTGGCACAAACCCGCCCAGACCCGAGCCTGCCGTTTGCTGGCCGTGTACAGCAGGCGGTGGTCGAAGGGCTGGTGCAGCGCGTTCAGGCACGGCAACTGGTGGTCGCGGGCATTAATGTGACGCTGGGGCAGGGCACTGTGGTTGTCGGCAGGCAGCCTGCAGGATTGGCGCTCGATCAACGCGTTCGGGTGAGCGGCGTGCTCAGTGGTACTCACGAGTTACGGGCCACCCGTGTGGAATTCCAGGATGACCGTGCTGACAACCCGGGCCGAGGCCATTCGGGGCATGGCGGCGAGCACGGCAGCAGTGACTCAGCCGGCTCCGACAACAGCGGCCATGGAACAAGCGAGGCGACCAGCGTTCGCAGCGAAAGCAGTGATGATCACAGAGGGCGCAGTACCGTTGAAGACGCCAGTGGTCACGGCAGGTCTGAAAGCGTGGACAAGTCTGGTAAGTCAGATCATGTCGAAACCGTGGAGCAGCCCGAGAGCAGCAACAGTGGCAAGGGTGATCGGGTAGAGAAGGTTGAAGTCGAGAAAGTGGAAAAGGTTGAGAAAGTAGAAAAAGTTGAGAAGGTCGAGAAAGTGGAAAAGCCTGAAAAGGTCGAGAAAGTAGAAAAAGTTGAGAAGGTCGAGAAGGTGGAAAAGCCTGAAAAGGTCGAGAAAGTAGAAAAAGTTGAGAAGGTCGAGAAGGTGGAAAAGCCTGAAAAGGTAGAGAAAGTCGAAAAGCCTGAAAAGGTCGAGAAGGTGGAAAAAGTCGAGAAAATCGAAACCATCGAAAGGCCGCAAAAGGTAGAGACCGTCGAAAAAGTAGAGCATCCGGAGCGATCCGGGCGTTAGGCAACTAGGCTGGGGAAGTCCGACCACACTTCCCGAAGGGGTACTGAGGTGCAGATGAGACCCGCGCTCCCTCTTTTTGCCTGCCTGCTGTCATGTACCAGTGCGTCGACCGTGGCCGATACCTTCAGCACCGCCATCGGCATGGACTATTCAAGTGGCGACTATGGCACAGGTACCACTTCGGAAATCTGGTACGTCCCCGTGGTCGGCAAATATGAAACCGGCCCCATGACCTACAAGGTCACCGTGCCCTGGTTGCGCATCACCAACCCGGAAGTAGGCCCCAATGGTGACCCCTTGCCCGGAGGTTGCCGGGATGTGGAGAGCGGGCTGGGTGACACGGTCGCCAGCGCCGGGTATGCCCTGCTAGATGGCAGTGACGGCGGCCTGATGCTCGACCTGATCGGCAAGGTCAAATTCCCAACCGCCGATGAAGACCAGTGCCTTGGCACCGGTGAATATGACTACACCGCCCAGGTCGACATCACCAAGGGCTTTGGCCCGGTCACCGGTTTCGCGACATTGGGCTGGAAGAAGTTCGGCGACCCGCCCGACAGCGATTTCGACGACCCGGTATTTGTCAGCCTCGGCTTCGCCCTGCCAGTGGCTGCGGGTACTTCGGCGGGCGCCTCCTACGACTGGCGGCAGAAAGTGGTCTCGACCGGTTCGCAGATCAAGGAGCTCACCCTGTTCCTGACCCACAAGCTCAACCAGCAATGGAAAGTCCAGCTCTACGCGGTCAAAGGCTTCTCTGATGCGAGCCCGGATGCAGAGGGTGGCCTGATGCTGTTTCACACGTTCTGACGAAAAAAGCCCCTGCTCGCGTCATTCCTTGCGTGGAATGGCAGGGCAGGGGCTTTTCATGTTTCAGCCGCTTTAGATGGGCTCTGCCCACATGTCGTATTCGTCGGCATCTACTACACGGCAACGCACTTTGTCGCCCGGCTTGAAGCCATGGTCGCCATCAATGAAAACGCTGCCGTCGATTTCCGGGGCATCGAAGAAACTGCGGCCAACCGAACCTTGCTCCTCGACTTCGTCGATCAGCACGTCGATTTCCTTGCCGATGCGCAGTTGCAGGCGGGCGGTGCTGATGGCCTGCTGGTGGGCCATGAAGCGGTCCCAGCGCTGCTGCTTGATGTCGTCCGGCACTTCTTCCAGGCCCAGGTCGTTGGCCGGGGCGCCTTCTACCGGCGAGTACTGGAAGCAGCCCACACGGTCGAGCTGGGCTTCGGTCAGCCAGTCCAGCAGGTACTGGAAATCTTCCTCGGTCTCGCCCGGGAAGCCGACGATGAAGGTGGAGCGGATTACCAGCTCAGGGCACTGCTCGCGCCAGTTCTTGATACGCGCCAGGGTGCGGTCTTCGAAGGCAGGGCGCTTCATCGACTTGAGCACTTTCGGGCTGGCATGCTGGAACGGGATGTCCAGGTACGGCAGGATCTTGCCGGCGGCCATCAGCGGAATCACGTCGTCGACGTTCGGGTAGGGGTACACATAGTGCAGGCGTACCCAGGCGCCCAGGCTGCTCAGGGCCTCGCACAGCTCGAGCATGCGGGTCTTGACCGGGCGGCCGTTCCAGAAGTCGGTCTTGTACTTGACGTCTACGCCGTAGGCGCTGGTGTCCTGGGAAATCACCAGGATCTCCTTGACCCCGGCCTTGACCAGGCGCTCGGCCTCGCTCAGCACTTCACCTACCGGGCGGCTGACCAGCTTGCCGCGCATCGACGGGATGATGCAGAAGCTGCAGCTATGGTTGCAGCCTTCGGAAATCTTCAGGTACGCATAGTGGCGCGGGGTCAGCTTGATGCCCTGTGGTGGCACCAGGTCGATCAGCGGGTTGTGGTCCTGGCGCGGCGGCACGACTTCGTGCACTGCGTTAACCACCTGCTCGTACTGCTGTGGGCCGGTGACCGACAGTACACTCGGGTGCACGTCACGGATACTGCCTTCCTCGACACCCATGCAGCCGGTGACGATGACCTTGCCGTTTTCCTTGATCGCTTCGCCGATCACTTCAAGCGACTCGGCCTTGGCGCTGTCGATGAAGCCGCAGGTGTTGACCACCACCACGTCGGCGTCCTCGTAGGTGGGCACGACTTCATAGCCTTCCATGCGCAGCTGGGTGAGGATGCGCTCGGAATCGACCAGGGCTTTTGGGCAACCCAGGCTTACGAAACCTACCTTGGGGGTGGCGGGCGTGGTGGACATGACTAACCTCGGTATTGAATACAGGTCGCCCGGCCGGAATCGCGGGCGATCTTGACGGGCGCTTTTTAGCGCCTCTGATCAAAAAGTGCGCAATTCTAGCGAGCGCAAGGTCGCTTGACCAGCAGAAATACGACGAACGCTGCGCTATGCTTCGCGCCGTTGCGTGATGGTGCCTCCGAGGGCCAGGCGCGCGAGTGAATACTAAAGGCCGAGATGGCCGTCTGCGGGAGTGGTCGATGGTTCAGGCAAGCAGTCACGCCGAGGGCGGGCACGCGGCAAAGCAGGGCGCGGCTCGCTCGCTTGGCCTGCTCGTGGCGGCGGTCGGGGTGGTTTATGGCGATATCGGCACCAGCCCTTTGTATACCCTCAAGGAAGTCTTCACCGGCGGTTACGGAGTGCCGGTCAACCACGATGGCGTGCTGGGTATCCTGTCGCTGATCCTGTGGTCGCTGTTGTGGGTGGTGTCGTTCAAGTACGTGATGTTCATCCTGCGGGCCGACAACCAGGGCGAGGGCGGCACCATGGCGCTGACCGCGCTGGCGCGGCGGGCCACGGCTGCCTATCCGCGGTTGCGCACGCTGATGGTGATTTGCGGCTTGATCGGCGCGTCGCTGTTCTACGGCGACAGCATGATCACCCCGGCAGTATCGGTGCTGTCGGCCGTGGAGGGCATGGGCCTGGCGTTTGACGGTATCGACCACTGGGTGGTGCCGATTTCGCTGGTGGTGCTGGTGGCGCTGTTCCTGGTGCAGAAGCACGGCACCGACAAGATCGGCAAGCTGTTTGGCCCGATCATGGTCACCTGGTTCGTGGTGCTGGGCGCATTGGGCGTGCACGGTATCTCTCAGAGCCCGGAGGTGCTCAAGGCCTTCAACCCAGGCTGGGCAGTCAACTTTTTCGTGGTGCACCCGGGCATGGGCGTGGCCATTCTTGGCGCGGTGGTGCTGGCGCTGACCGGCGCCGAGGCGCTGTACGCCGACATGGGGCATTTTGGCCGTAAGCCGATCGCCCGGGCCTGGTTCATCCTGGTGCTACCCGCGTTGGTGCTCAACTATTTCGGCCAGGGTGCACTGCTGCTGCAAGACCCGGAGGCAGCGCGTAACCCCTTCTACTTGCTGGCGCCGAACTGGGCGCTGCTGCCGTTGGTCGGGTTGGCCACAATGGCCACTGTGATTGCCTCGCAGGCGGTCATTTCCGGGGCCTTTTCCCTGACCCGCCAGGCCATCCAGCTGGGTTACATTCCGCGTATGCATATCCAGCACACCTCCAGCGACGAACAGGGGCAGATCTACATTGGTGCCGTGAACTGGACGTTGATGGTGGGCGTGGTACTGCTGGTGATCGGCTTCGAGTCGTCCGGCGCCCTGGCGGCGGCCTACGGTGTGGCGGTGACCGGCACCATGCTGATGACCACCGTTCTGGTATCGGCGGTGATGCTGCTGCTGTGGAAGTGGCCGCCGGTGCTGGCCGTGCCGATCCTGGTGGGCTTCCTGCTTGTCGATGGGCTGTTTTTCGCTGCCAACGTACCGAAAATCGTCCAGGGCGGTGCCTTTCCGGTATTGGCCGGCGGGGTGTTGTTCCTGCTGATGAGCACCTGGAAACGCGGCAAGCAGATCCTGGTAGAACGCATCGACGAAGGTGCGCTGCCGTTGCCGTTGTTCATCAGCAGTATTCGCATTCAGCCGCCGCACCGGGTCGAAGGCACGGCGGTGTTCCTCACTGCACGGTCTGATGCCGTGCCCCACGCGCTGCTGCACAACATGCTGCATAACCAGGTGCTGCACAGCCAGGTGGTGTTGCTGACTGTGGTCAGTGAGGACCGGCCGCGGGTACCGGAACAGGAGCGCTTCGAGGTAGAGGCTTATGGCGACGGGTTCTTCCGTGTGGTGTTGCACTTTGGCTTCATGGACGAGCCGGACGTGCCGGCGGCATTGAAGCTGTGCCATCGGGACGATCTGGACTTCACCCCGATGCGCACTACCTACTTCCTGAGCCGCGAAACGGTCATCGCTTCACGTCTGGAAGGCATGTCGCGTTGGCGGGGCAACCTGTTTGCGTTCTTGCTGAAGAACGCCAACGGTAACCTGCGCTTCTTCAACCTGCCGCTGAACCGGGTGATCGAACTGGGGACCCAGGTCGAGATCTGACTGCCAGGAGGAGGCTTGCCCTGGGGACAAACCGGGGAAACGCGGTGCCTGGCACCGGCTTTGCCGGTGTTCGCGGGACAAGCCCGCTCCCACAGGTACAGCGCAGGCTTAGGGCTTATGTAATACCTGTGGGACTGGCTTGCACAATGCTTGAAAGCTGGCGCGATCACTGTGGGAGGAGGCTTGCCCTGGGTACAAACCGGGAAACGCGGTGCCTGGCACCGGCTTTGCCGGTGTTCGCGGGACAAGCCCGCTCCCACAGGTACAGCGCAGGCTTAGGGCTTATGTAATACCTGTGGGACTGGCTTGCACAATGCTTGAACGCTAGCGCGATCACTGCGGGAGGAGGCTTGCCCTGGGTACAACCGGGGAAACGCGGTGTCTGGCACCGGCTTTGCCGGTGTTCGCGGGACAAGCCCGCTCCCACAGGTACAGCGCAGGCTCAGGGCTTGTGTAATACCTGTGGGACTGGCTTGCACAATGCTTGAACGCTAGCGCGATCACTGTGGGAGGAGGCTTGCCCTGGGTACAAACTGGGAAACGCGGTGTCTGGCACCGGCTTTGCCGGTGTTCGCGGGACAAGCCCGCTCCCACAGGTACGGCGCAGGCTTAGGGCTTGTGTAATACCTGTGGAACTGGCTTGCACAATGCTTGAAAGCTGGCGCGATCACTGTGGGAGGAGGCTTGCCCTGGGTACAAACCGGGAAACGCGGTGTCTGGCACCGGCTTTGCCGGTGTTCGCGGGACAAGCCCCACACAGGTACGGCGCAGGCTTAGGGCTCGTGTAATACCTGTGGAACTGGCTTGCACAATGCTTGAACGCTAGCGCGATCACTGTGGGAGCGGGCTTGCCCCGCGAACACCGGCAAAGCCGGTGCCATCCCATGCGCAACCTGCTTCGCGGAGCTCAGGCACATTCAGTTCTGTTCGGCGACGCTGGATTTACCTTGGCGTGTCTCGATCTCACCAATCAAGCGCTTGGCCAGCGCCGGGTAGTTCTCATCAAAGTGGTGCCCCCCAGGCAGCTTCAGGCGTTCACCCACCGCGGTCTTTTCGGTGCAACCGCTCTCATCGCTCTCTTCCACGCCATACACGCACACCACCTTGGAGGCTGGCAGTTTGGCCATTTCCGGTCCGGTTGGTGCTTCCTGGCCTTCCTTGCCCAGCCAGCCCTCGACCTCGATCTCGAAACTGCCGCTGCGGGCAAAGGCCAGCAGCATCACTGCGTCGATACGTTGCTGGTCTTCCACCGGCAGGCGGTTGTAGATTGCCGGCAGCACATCGGCACCGAACGAATAACCGGTGAGGACAAAGCGCTTGGTGCCCCACTTCTGTCGGTAGTGCTGCATCAGCTCGGACAGGTCGGCAGCGCTTTGCTCCGGGGTTTTGTGCTGCCAGTAATAGCGCAGCGTGTCGATACCCACCACCGGGTAGCCCAGCTTGGCCATTTCTCCGGCAACATCGCGGTCAAGGTCGCGCCAACCGCCGTCACCGGAGAGGAACAGGGTGACCGTGTCGGTGGTCTGCCCGGCCGGCACTTCCACCACAGGGATGGCCAGGGCGTTGCCGTCGTGACCTACCAGGGCCTGGGTCAGCTGGGCCTTGAGCACTTGGGGCAGATGGATGTCGTAATCGCTGATGCTGGTTTCGGCGTTGACCTGGTCGCGCACGAAGGCGGCGCTGGCGTCATCCGGGTTGTCGTTCCATGCGACGTTCCAGTGGCCGTGGGCAGCCGCCTTGGGCAGGGGGGACTGGCAGCCAGGTTGCTCCAGGTTGAAGTCCACGGAAATGGCCCGGGCCTTGTCATTGTTCTGGTTGGCCAGCCAGCGCCAGGCCTGGGCGGCGCCAGGGCCGATACCGGCGACCAACGTCGGCTTTTCCGGCAGCTCGGCCAAGCCCTGGTCCATCGCCTGTTGCTGCTTGCTGCAATCGTTAGGCGGCAAAATCACCTGCACCATTTGGGCTTCAGCGGCCTGGCTCAGGTCGAGCAACTGCTTGTCCGTCAGCGCCTGATCCTGTGGCACACCGATGGCCACCCGGGCCTTGGGGTGCACACCTGGGGTCACGCGGGTGATGCTGGTGCCATTGATGCTCAATTGCTCCAGGCGCGCTTCGGGGGCGGGGCGCGTCCATAGCCAGAACGCCAGCGCACCCCCCAGGGCGGCCAGCAGCAGGGGAACCAGCAGGTACAGCCAAAAGCGTCGGGTCATCAACGTTTCACCAATCCAGTCAGGCCGCCTGCAATCAGGGCGGCAGTATCAGCCAGTGCCACCAGCGGGTCGAGCCCGGCCGGCACGGCCATGTAGCGGGGTTCCCAATCCGGTTGGAACTTGTCCTTGAAGCGTCGAAGCCCCTGGAAGTTGTAAAGCTGCTCGCCACGGCGGAACACCATCGAGCCCAGGCGCTGGGTCAGAGGCGCGCCACGCCGCGGCTGAAGGCCGGAAAGCGGCACCATGCCCAGGCTGAAGCGGGAATACTCATGGCTTTTGTAGTGCAGGATCAGGCCGATCATCATGAACTCCATGGTCAGCTTCGGTGCCTCGGGGTGCGCACGCATCAGGTCGAGGCTGGCCAGTTCGTTGCTGTGGGTCTCCAGCAGGTTGGCGAAGGCCACCGGCCGACCCTGGAAGCGGATCAGGGCAATGCGGAAGTGTTGCAGGTACTCCGGGCTGAAGCGCCCGAGCGAAAAGCCTTTCTCGCGCACGTTCTTGCCGCAGAGCCAGGCATCGGAAATTTCCTTCAGCTCTGCCAGCGGGGCCTGGCCGGGCTCGTGGATTTCCAGGCTCAGGCCGTCGCGGCCACCACGGTTCCAGGTGTAGCGCAGGTCCTTCATTTCCTTGCCCTTGGCTTCGAGATCGAAGCGGCGCAAGTCGACCCGGGCTTCCTCGCCCAGCTTCAGTGCAGTCAGGCCAATGTCCATATAGAACGGCAGGTTTTCCGCGCGTACCTGGTAGAACACGGGCCGGGCGTGGTGCAGGTCGCACAGGTCGCGGAACTGCCAGATCATTTCGGCGCGCTCCTGGGCCGGCCCGATCGGGTCGTACAGGGCCACCAGGCTGCGGCCGCGACGGGCATACATAAGGAAGGCATTGTCGCGGGGGTGGAACAGCAACGCCTTGTCCCCAGTCAGGGCCAGGCCGCCGTCGGGCTGGTCGGAGGCCAGCAGAATACGGTTGGCGCGCTGCAGTTCTTCCTCGTCGGGCAGGTGGATCACCGGCGGCGCGGTGCGCAGCAGCCAGGTCAGCGCCAAGGCGGCCAGCAGCAAGGCACTGCCCATGGCGGCGCGCAGGCCACGCGGGGCATCGGCATCAAGGGTGAACTGCCACCACAGCTGGTGGCTGTAGGGCACATCCTGGTAGGCGAACAGCAGCAGCCACACCGATGCGCCGACTGCACAGGCGCTGGCCACCAGGAACACCGGCGAAAACGGCAGCTCCAGCAGGCGGCTGGGCCGGTAGAAGGAGCGACGGAACAGGGCCAGCAGGGCGGCGGTGAAGGTCAGCAGGCAAGCCTCTTCCCAGTCAAAGCCCTTCAATAGCGACAACAGGGCGCCGACCAGCAACAGCACGGTGGTCAGCAGCCAGGCGGCGGACAGGCGCCGGCGCAGGCCCTGGGCCAGCAGCAGGCACAGCACGCCGATCAGGCTGGCGCCAAAGTGCGAGGCATCGATCAGCCGGTGCGGCACCAGAAAGCCCATGTGCTCCAGGCGCGTGTCGATTTCGGGGGTGACGCCAGAAAACAGCAGCACCATCCCGGACAGGAATACCAGTATCGACAGGATCGGTGCGGCCATCCCGGAGGCGGCTTTGATGGCCTGCTGTGCGAACAGCAGGCGCCGGGCTTCATTGGCCAGCAGCAGCACGCACGCCAGTAGCAGTGGCAGCACCACATAAATCAGCCGATACAGCAGCAACGCGGCCGCCAGTGGCGCGGCACCGAGCTGGTCGGCAAAGGCGGCGAGCAGGATAGCTTCGAACACCCCGACGCCGCCCGGTACGTGGCTAAGCACGCCTGCGGCCAAGGCCAGCAGGTACACCAGCACAAACGCGCCGAAGGGGGGGGCCTCGGGCAGCAACAGGTACAGCACGGTGGCAGCTGCTGCCACATCCAGCGCGGTGATCAGCAATTGCAGGGCGGCCAGGCGTGCGCCCGGCAGGCGCAGCGTACGGCGGCCCAGTTGCACCAGCAGGTTATTGGCCAGCGGCTGTTCGGCCAGGCGCCGGCGGTACAAGCCGAACACCAACAGGGCAGACGCCACAAGCACGGCGGCAGCGATACCTGCCAGCAGGCCTGGCGCCAACCCCAGTGCGGTCGAGGCTGCGGGCAGGTCGCTCAAGGTTGCCAGGGCGGCCAAGGGCGGCAACGCGCAGCCCAGTGACAGGCTGGCAAATACTGTCATGCGTGCGACTTCGCCAGCCCCCAGCCCCTGACGTGCATACAGACGGTAGCGCACCGAGCCGCCCGAAAGCATCGACAGACCGATGGCGTTGCCGATGGCAAAGGCGCTGAAACCACCCAGCACCAGGCTGCGTGCCGGCAGTTTCACGCCCGCATAGCGGCTGGCCGACCACTCGTAACCCAGCAGGATCACAAAGCCGATCACGGTCGCCAGCAAGGCGCCCAGCACCGACTGGGCCGGCACGCTGAGCATGGCATCGTGCAAGGCGTAGATATCCAGCTCGCTCAGCAGGTGGCGGCAGGCAATCAAGGCCATGGTGAACAGCACCAGGGTCACGACCAGGCCGATGGGCTGGCGGTAGCGGCTCACGCGTTCGAGCAAGGGCAGGCGCTGCACGGCACCGGGTAGCGCCGAGGCGAGCGGCACCGGAGGTTCGGGGTTGTGAGAGGTCATGGATTGCCCCGGCCATGCAGCGCGAGGTAGAGGAGAGGTACGGCCAAGTGAAAGTCCCTTAGGAAAACGTATCCAATATTACTCCGGGCTCAGGCGCTTTTAGCGGCCTGGCCGGGTTAAAGATAGTTCATCCTGGGCACAATGTCTCAAGCCTGCGGGTTGGCTGGAGGCCGGGGGAAAATCGAAGCAACGAAAAGCATCGAGCGCAAACGCAACAAACCCCGCGCTGCTGTTATACAGGCGGGGTTTGTTCTGACGAATATGGTTGCGGGAGCCGGATTTGAACCGACGACCTTCGGGTTATGAGCCCGACGAGCTACCAGGCTGCTCCATCCCGCGTCAGTGGGGCGGATTCTACAGCGTGTGGCTTGTATGTCAAGCGCTAAGCTTTGATTTTTCGAGGTTTTTCCGATGATGCTTTTTCAGCGGACAAAGAAAAAGGCCACTGGGTTAACAGTGGCCTTTTCTTGAACTTGGTTGCGGGAGCCGGATTTGAACCGACGACCTTCGGGTTATGAGCCCGACGAGCTACCAGACTGCTCCATCCCGCGTCTGTGGGGCGGATTCTACAGTTTTCTGAAGGTGTGTCAAGCGCTAAGCTTTGATTTATCGAAGGTTTTTCGGCGTTACTTTTTTGAAGGCCAAGAAAAAGGCCACTGTATGAACAGTGGCCTTTTCTTGAATCTGGTTGCGGGAGCCGGATTTGAACCGACGACCTTCGGGTTATGAGCCCGACGAGCTACCAGGCTGCTCCATCCCGCGCCTGTGAGATCGAATTGTACGGATTTAAGCCCGGGTGTCAAGCAGTTTCGTTGGAAAAACCTTTTTTGTTCAATCCCTTAGCGCTTGCTGGCAGCAAGCAGGTCAGGCGCGACGGGGCTTTCAGGCAGTTTGTCGTGTGAGGGCGAGGGTGAGGTGTATCAGTGGGGCGCATGCGATACTATCTGTATGAATTTACAGTGCTGACGGCCATCCATGTCCTTGCGCAAGATCATCCATGTCGACTGCGATTGCTTCTACGCCGCGATCGAAATGCGTGACGACCCACGCCTGGCCGGGCGGCCCATGGCGGTTGGGGGCTCGCCCGAGCGTCGCGGGGTGATCGCCACCTGCAACTATGAGGCACGTGCCTATGGTGTGCGCTCGGCCATGTCGTCACGGCATGCGCTGAAGCTGTGCCCCGACCTGTTGATCGTCAAGCCGCGCTTCGAGGCCTATCGAGAGGCCTCGCGGGAAATCCACGCGATCTTCCGTGACTACACCGAGCTGATTGAGCCTTTGTCGCTGGACGAAGCCTATCTGGATGTGAGCGACAGCCAGTGGTATTCGGGCAGCGCCACGCGCATCGCCGAGGATATTCGCCGACGCGTCGCCCGCACCTTGCATATCACGGTGTCGGCGGGCGTGGCGCCAAACAAGTTCCTGGCCAAGATTGCCAGTGACTGGCGCAAGCCCAATGGACTGTTCGTGATTACCCCGGGCGAGGTGGAGGCCTTTGTTGCCGCCCTGCCGGTGGCCAGGTTGCATGGGGTGGGCAAAGTGACGGCAGATAAACTGGCACGGCTGGGCATCGAAACCTGCCTTGATCTGCGGGAATGGTCACGCCTGGCATTGGTGCGTGAGTTTGGCAGCTTTGGCGAGCGTTTGTGGGGGCTGGCGCGGGGTATTGATGAGCGCGCCGTACACAATGACAGCCGCAGGCAGTCAGTCAGCGTTGAAAACACCTACGACACTGACCTGCCGGACCTGGCCAGTTGCCTGGCGCGGTTGCCTGAGCTGCTGGAAAGCCTTAACGAACGTATCGCCCGTATGGACAGCAGTTATCGGCCGGACAAGCCGTTCGTCAAGGTCAAGTTCCACGACTTCAGCCAGACCACCATGGAGCAGGCAGGGGCTGGGCGGGACCTTGAAAGTTATCGGCAACTGTTGGGGCAGGCGTTTGCCCGTGGTGGCAAACCGGTGCGCTTGTTGGGGGTAGGGGTAAGGCTGCGCGATATGCGCGGAGCGCATGAGCAGTTGGAGTTGTTTACGCCTGAATAAGAAGGGGCCGCATCGCGGCCCTTTCATTTACTGCGCGCCGGGGTCTGCCACCAACCGGCCAGTGGCCTTGGTCAGCGATTGCAGAAACTCCTGCTGCAGTTCCGGATCGTTGCGGGTCAGCTCGATCAGGCTTTGTTCCATTTCACTGGCTTCTTCTTCAAGGCCCAGCTCCGACAGACGCTTGACCCGGTGTACCCACTGGCCAACATCGTCATCCTCAAGGTCATCGAAGATCAGCTCATGGGCTTCGAGCAGCTTGTTGCGCAGGGTGGCGCTGACCAGCAGGCTGGCATCACCCCGTACGGCGTTGTCTTCATCGAGTACCTGAAGGTGCAGGGTGCCGACGTGGTTGAGGTTCTGCTCGGAGAACGGGCTGTCGAGCAGGTTCAAACGCAGTACGCCGTTCCTGTCGGTGGTCAGTTCGTGGGTCATCTTGCCGGCCTTGACCTCGACCAGGCGTTCGCTCCAGGGCACGCTGGTGGACTCCTCGCGTTTACCTTTCTGCACTTCGCTGATCCCAGCGAGGTTCTGCTGGGCACGCCCGTTGGACGGCACGTTCATGAACGGGTTGAGCCCGTCCACGCCGTAGCTGAGCCAGTCGTGGGTGATGCTTTGCGGCAGGTTGCCCAAGGTAAAGACGTTGACCACATTGGCGCCAACGCCCGCCACCACGGCCACTGCGCCCAGCGGGATCTCGTAGACCTCCCGCCAGGGCTGGTAGGGCGTGTAACGGTCGTAGCGACGGGTGACTTCGAACTCGGTGACTTCGAAGCGCTTTTGCTCATGCACGCGCACACGCCGTTGCGGAAGCTCCATCACCTTCGGCTCGCCGACATCGATCTGCAGGGTGTGCTCGAGCAATTTGCGCTCGACGCGCTCCTCATGGTCGCTGCGCTGGGACATCTGGTTGGCGCAGCCGCTGACGAGCAGGGCGCCGCACAGTGCGGCGCCCCCCAGGGTAAAGGTACTTCGCTTGAACATGATCACTCGTGCATTGGTTATCAGCGGCGAACGCGGGCCTGCAGGAAGCTCAGCACTTCATTGAGCGGCAACGCCTGGGCGTCCTGCTCGGTGCGGTGCTTGTACTCCAGGTTGCCTTCGGCCAGGCCGCGATCGCTGACGACGATGCGGTGTGGGATGCCGATCAGCTCCATGTCGGCAAACTTGATGCCCGGGCTGGTCTTCTTGTCGCGGTCGTCCAGCAGCACTTCGAAGCCGGCGGCGGTCAGTTCGGCGTACAGCTTGTCGGTTGCCTCGCGAACCACCTCGGTTTCGTAGCGCAGCGGTACCAGGGCGATCTGGAACGGCGCCAGGGCATCGTTCCAGATGATGCCCTTGTCGTCATAGCTCTGCTCGATGGCAGCGGCGACCACGCGGGACACACCGATACCGTAGCAGCCCATCGACAGAACCACCGGCTTGCCGTTCTCGCCCAGTACCTGGCACTTCAGCGCCTCGCTGTACTTGGTACCCAGCTGGAAGATGTGGCCCACTTCGATGCCGCGCTTGATCACCAGGGTGCCCTGGCCATCCGGGCTTGGGTCGCCTTCGACCACGTTACGCAGGTCGGCGACCTGTGGAACCGGCAGGTCGCGCTCCCAGTTGACGCCGAAGTAGTGCTTGTCATCGATGTTGGCGCCAATGCCAAAGTCGCTCATCAGGGCAACCGAACGGTCGATGATGCATTCCAGCGGCAGGTTCAGCGGGCCGAGCGAGCCGGCACCGGCGCCAATGGCGTCGCGCAGTTCGGCTTCGGTGGCCATGACCAGCGGGTCGGCAACCTGTTCCAGCTTGGTGGCCTTGATTTCGTTAAGTTCGTGGTCGCCACGGATGATCAGGGCAATCAGCTTGCCTTCTTCGGCTCCGCGCACGATCAGGGTCTTGACGGTTTTTTCGATCGCCAGGCCATGGTTTTCCACCAGCTGGGCGATGGTCTTGGCGTCCGGGGTGTCGACCAGGCGCAGCTCCTCGGTAGGGGCAGGGCGCACGGTTTCACGCGGGATGGCTTCGGCCTTCTCGATGTTGGCGGCGTAGTCGGAGCTGTCGCTGAAGATTACGTCGTCCTCGCCGGAGTCGGCCAGTACGTGGAACTCGTGCGAGTAGCTGCCACCGATCGAGCCGGTGTCGGCCTGCACTGGACGGAAGTCCAGGCCCAGGCGGGTGAATACGTTGCTGTACGCCTGGTGCATGCGGTCGTAGGTTTCCTGCAGGGAAGCCTGGTCGGCATGGAACGAATAGGCGTCCTTCATGATGAATTCGCGGCCACGCATCAGGCCGAAGCGCGGGCGGATCTCGTCACGGAACTTGGTCTGGATCTGGTACATGTTGAGTGGCAGCTGTTTATAGCTGGACAGCTCGTTACGGGCCAGGTCGGTGATGACTTCTTCGTGGGTCGGGCCAACGCAGAAGTCGCGCTGGTGGCGGTCCTTCAGGCGCAGCAGCTCCGGCCCGTACTGCTCCCAGCGGCCGGACTCCTGCCACAGCTCGGCAGGCTGGATGCTTGGCATCAGCACTTCCAGGGCGCCGGCGGCGTTCATTTCCTCACGCACCACGGCCTCGACCTTGCGCATTACCCGCAGGCCCATCGGCAGCCAGGTGTACAGGCCGGAGGCCAGTTTGCGGATCATGCCGGCACGCAGCATGAGCTGATGGCTGATGACCACTGCATCGGCAGGGGTTTCTTTCTGGGTGGCGAGCAAATATTGACTGGTGCGCATGGTTAGCCGTGTCGATTGCCTAAGACGTTGAAATAGCCCCGCATTGTACGGGGGCGAAACGAAGGCGTACAGGATGCCCCAGGGCGGGGCGCTTGTCAGCCAAGAAAAAGCCCGGCGAGATCGCCGGGCTTTTCAAGTGCGGGGCACTGCAAGCCAGGCTTACAGGATGCTCAGCGGGTATTCCACGATCAGGCGCAGTTCGTCGATCGAGCTCGAACCGTAGTAAACGCCGTCGCTGGAGCGGTAGGTGGCCTGACGCACGCGCAAGCTCAGGTCTTTCGCCGGGCCGCTCTGCAGTACGTACTTGACGTCTACGTCGCGTTCCCATTCCTTGCCGTTGTTGGTGCTTTCGGTAGTGGCGCCCGAGCCGCGAACATAGCGGGTCATGAAGGTCAGGCCAGGTACGCCGTATTCGGCGAAGTTCAGGTCGTAGCGTGCCTGCCAGGACTTCTCGTCTTCGGCGTTGAAGTCGGAACGGGCAACGGAGTTGGCCAGGAAGATGGTGCCGCCACCGTCGACGCCGTAAGCGTAGTCGCCGTCGCCGCTGACCTTCTGGTAAGCCAGGGTGAAGGTGTGGGCGCCAATGTTGTAGGCGGCCGAGAGGCTGGCTGCAATGTTGTCCAGTTCGTTGCTGCCGTCAGCCTTGCTGACGAATGCGCCGGTCAGGTTGTCGCCGATGGACTTGGTGTCATAGATGTTGAAGTCGAACACCAGGCCTTGCTTGTCGCTGATCGGCAGCGCCCAGTTGATGTTGCCGTACCACTTGCGGAAGTGGTCTTCAATGCGCGAGTAGTAGACGCTGGTGCTGAGGTTGTCGTTGATGGCGTAGGTGCCACCGAAGACGTTGGCCTCGGTCAGGCGCAGGCTATCGTGGTAGGTCTGGGCCTGGGCGTTCAGGGCGGTGAAGTGACCGGCGTGCAGGGTGAGGCCATCGATTTCGTTGCTGGTGATCAGGCCACCTTCAGCAACTTCTGGCAGCAGTCGGCTGTCGTCGGTGGCAAGTACCGGCAGGGCGGTGAACTGGTCGCCGAACTTCAGCACGGTATTGGACACGCGCAGTTTTACTGCACCGCCGCCTTCGGAGTAGTCATCTTGCGAACGGCCATCGGAGGCAGTCGGGAACAGGCCGGTGCCGGCGCGGCCTTTGCCGCTGTCCAGTTTCAGGCCCAGCATGCCGATGGCGTCAACGCCGAAGCCTACGGTGCCCTGGGTGAAGCCCGATTCGAAGGTGCCCAGGAAGCCCAGGCCGGTTTCTTCGACGCGGCTCTTGCCGCTGTCGTTGTTACGGAAGTCACGGCTGAAGTACAGCATGCGGGTTTTTACGTTCAGCTTGCTGTCTTCGAGGAAACCTTTGGACTCGTCTTGTGCCGAGGCCATTGCCAACTGCGAGGTCCCTGCCGCAACGGCCAGGGCGATCATGCTCCACTTCATCACGCGCATCGTGATTTGCTCCTTTGGTTTTTAGGAAGAGTACCGCCGCGCCCAAGTGTTTTAGTTATAGGGTGCAGCTCTTTCTTGTTATGTCGGCGAAAATGTATAGCACGCTGACTGTTGTTGGCGATATGGCTATAAAGACTCTTTACGGAACTTTTTTGCCGTGTCGCGTTTAAGTATTTCCATGTCGCAAATCACACCCCGGTTTATAGGGCGTGTAAACGCCAGCGTTGTTCCTTTCGCCGTGGTGAACCTGCAAGTGCTGATTCCGGCTAGGGAAACTCCCTGGTAACCAATGCCGCTGTTGTTATTTGTCGCGTACACCTGCCATTGCAGATGCCGTGCCGACTTGGCGTGAAGGGAATGCAACAAGCGTGCTCAAAATTCGCAACAGTTCATGAATTTTTCACAAAACCTGCTACCGAGGGTCGGAAAGTGCCGTAAATACGGGTCGAAGGCACAATGAGGGGGTGTTGGAGTCGAGAATCATTAAAATTTAGAAACCTGCCATGAAAGTCAATGTGTTACCGCTATTTGTTAAACCAGAGTCATTTGTGGGGTGGCAAGTGTGGTGGTGGTGCGCAGGCGGCTTCATTTTGGTGCGAAAAGTAGCGCTGTGTTACCGGGAGTGTGCAAGGTATCCTTGCAGGCCTGTTTTCCGCTTGAAGCGGGTTCTGAAGGAGATATGCCGTGTTCGTCCTGGATTCGCGTTTGCAGCAGGATTCCCTGGTGCTTGGGGAGTTTGCGTTGTGCCAACTGCTGCTGAGCAAGGATGCCAACTACCCATGGTTCATTCTGGTACCCAAGCGCGCCGGGATCAGCGAGGTATTCGAGCTGGATGCGGCGGAGCAGCACCAGTTGTGGCAGGAAACCACCCTTCTGGCTGAAGCGCTGAAGGCCAGTTACGGCGCCGCCAAGATGAACGTGGCCACGCTGGGCAATGTCGTCAGCCAGTTGCACATGCACGTGATCGTACGCCAGCGGGACGACGCGGCCTGGCCGGCACCGGTTTGGGGCAAGTGCCCTGCTGTGGCTTACAGCGAAGACCAGTTGCAGGCCATCCGCCAGCGCCTGCGTGGGCTGCAACTTGCTGGCTACCAGGAGGCCTGACATGTCACTGGAATTGCGTATTGTTGAACTGGAAACCCGGCAAGCGTTTCAGGATGACACTATCCAGGCGCTGAATGACGTGATGGTCGAGCAGGCGCGGGTGATCGAGCGGCTGCAATTGCAGGTGGCCGAGCTGATCAAGCGTCATGAAGAGATGGTCGGCCAGTACGGCAGCGAAGGGGAAGAGGCGCCGCCGCCTCATTACTGATGTCCTGAAGCAACAGAAACCCTGGCAGGAGCGGCGCCAGGCCGCTCCTGCACAGGTTAGCGGCGTGTTACCGCAACCACGTCTTCGGCCTGCAGGCCCTTGTCCCGGTGCATCACCGAAAACTCCACGCGCTGGCCTTCGACCAGGATCCGGTGGCCTTCGCCGCGTATGGCACGAAAGTGCACAAAGATGTCATCGCCCGAATCGCGGGAGATGAAACCAAAGCCTTTCGAGGTGTTGAACCACTTCACCGTGCCGGTATCACGGTTGCCAGCATCCTGGGCGGCATGCTGGCTGCTGCGTGCCTTGCGCGGGCTGCGGGCAAAACCCACAGCCAGGTGCAGGGCCACAGCCAGTGCCGCACAGACCAGCGCAGCAAGGTTGCCCATTTCCGGGCGGGCCAGCAGCGTCAGGGTTTGCAGCACCACCGCCACCACCAGCAGGGCGCAGGCAAGGTGTTGCAACTGCTGGCGGGCGCCGCGGTAGTACAGCGGCACGACCGGCGCCAGGACCAGGTTGAGCAGGCCGAGCAGGGCAAGGTAAACCGCGTCGGGTTGTTGCAGGAAGGGTGTCGCATCGGTTTTCAGGCTGGGTATGAGCGATAGCAGCAAGGCTGCCACGCCCGTCACCAGATGGACGATCTTGAACATGGGGTTGGCTCACAGTTGATAAGGCCGATCACAGGAAGAGCGGGCAGTACGGTGCGCATGAGGTGTAAAGCGCGAACACGTGACAAGCCAGCCTATGCACCCGGCAATAACAGTCCGCACGGGTGGCACGGTGCCTATTTAACAGCAAAGCCGAAGCCTACTCAAACCGCAGGCCTCAGTGGGCGATGTGTTGCGCCATGTCACAGGCGGTGTGGGTAAAGTGTTGCTACAGTGGTCGGCGTCCGCTTGAGTCTCAAGCCTTATGGAAAGGGGAACTTCAATGGCAATCGATATCGGTATCAGTGAAGAAGATCGCAAGTCCATCGTCGATGGGCTGTCTCGCCTGTTGTCGGATACCTACGTGCTGTATCTGAAAACCCATAACTTTCACTGGAACGTTACCGGCCCGTCGTTCCGCACCCTGCACCTGATGTTCGAAGAGCAGTACAACGAGTTGGCGCTGGCAGTCGATTCGATTGCCGAGCGCATCCGTGCACTGGGTTTCCCTGCGCCAGGGTCGTATGCATTTTATGCGCGGCACTCCTCGATCAAGGAGGAGGAAGGCGTACCCCCGGCGGACGAGATGATCCGCCAGCTGGTCCAGGGCCAGGAGGCCGTGGTGCGAACTGCCCGTAGCATCTTCCCGGTAGTGGACAAAGTCAGTGATGAGCCAACCGCCGACTTGCTGACCCAGCGCATGCAGGTTCACGAAAAAACCGCGTGGATGCTGCGCGTGTTGCTCGACGGGAAATAAATACCCCAGCGCTGTGACAAAACCTGTGGGAGCGGGCTTGTCCCGCGAATGAGGCCACGCGGTGTATGGCACCGGCTTTGCCGGTGTTCGCGGGGCAAGCCCGCTCCCACAGTGTTTTCCTCGCGCTCCGGACTCGAGTGTTTGTGCGGGAAGACTTTGCTGCTGCTTTAAACCTGCCGCCCGGCGCTTCATTGGTCACCTGTTACCGGTGACGAGGAAGTAGGGCGCATGATGCAAGCGAGCAAGCGTGTGGCTGGTCAGGGAAGCTGGCCAGGAAAACAGTGCATTGATCCGTTCAAGGCAGATTTCGATATGTTGCAGACGCAGCCGGTGTCGCGTTCGGTGCGGCTCAACGGTTTTTCCACCTGTCTGCGCCTGGAGGCCGTCTACTGGGGCATCCTGGAACGCATCGCCGCCGCCAACCGCTGTTCGGTCAGTGCGGTGTTGTCCTACGTGGACCGCGAAGTGCACCTGCGCCAGGGTGGAGTGCGCAACTTCAGTGGGCTGATTCGGGTAATCTGCGTTGCCTGGCTGCAAGACCCGCCAAGTGTGCGCTGATCGCCTGGCGGGCTGCGCAGTGCTTGGTAACCATATATAATCCCGCTTTTTGCTGCCCTGGCAGCCAGCGTTATGGTTGACGAGAGACACCCATGCCCCTTTATGACTATCAATGTGCGTCCTGCGAGCACCGCATGGAAGTGCTGCAAAAGATCAGCGCCGCGCCGCTGACCGATTGCCCGGCTTGCCAGGCGCCGGCGCTGAAGAAGCTGCTGTCGGTGCCAGGCTTCCGCCTGAGCGGTAATGGTTGGTACGAAACCGACTTCAAGACCGGGGCGAAAAAGAATCTGGCAGGCGGCGACAAAGCCGACTGAGTTGAATGCTGTGACCGGGTCTTGCAGTATTAGCCCTCTGGGCGGCCAAGGCCTCCACCGAATACACGAATCACGAGAAGCGAAACCACCATCATGATGCGCAGCCATTATTGCGGCCAACTGAACGAGAGCCTGGACGGCCAGGAAGTCACCCTTTGCGGCTGGGTCCATCGTCGCCGCGACCACGGCGGGGTGATCTTCCTCGACATCCGTGACCGCGAAGGCATGGCCCAGGTCGTGTTCGACCCGGATCGCGCCGAAACCTTCGCCGCCGCCGACCGCGTGCGCAGCGAGTATGTCGTACAGGTCACCGGCAAGGTCCGCAAGCGTCCAGAAGGTGCAGTGAATGCCAACATGGCTTCCGGTGCCATCGAGATCCTCGGCTACCAGCTCACCGTGCTCAACGAGGCGGAAACCCCGCCGTTCCCGTTGAACGAGTTCTCCGACGTCGGCGAGGAAACCCGCCTGCGCTACCGTTTCATCGACCTGCGTCGCCCGGAAATGGCTGAAAAGCTGCGCCTGCGTTCGCGCATCACCAGCAGCATCCGTCGCTTCATGGACGACAACGGCTTCCTCGACGTCGAAACGCCGATCCTTACCCGTGCCACTCCGGAAGGTGCGCGTGACTACCTGGTGCCAAGCCGTACCCACGCCGGTAGCTTCTTCGCGCTGCCGCAGTCGCCCCAGCTGTTCAAGCAGCTGCTGATGGTCGCCGGCTTTGACCGCTACTACCAGATCGCCAAGTGCTTCCGTGACGAAGACCTGCGTGCTGATCGCCAGCCGGAATTCACCCAGATCGACATCGAGACCAGCTTCCTCGATGAAAGCGAGATCATGGGCCTGACCGAGAGCATGATCCGCAAGCTGTTCAAGGAAGTGCTGGACCTGGAATTCGGCGAATTCCCGCACATGACCTTCGAAGAGGCCATGCGCCGTTACGGTTCCGACAAGCCAGACCTGCGTAACCCGCTGGAACTGGTCGACGTTGCCGACCAGCTGAAGGATGTCGACTTCAAGGTGTTCGCAGGCCCGGCCAACGATCCGAAGTGCCGCGTGACCGCTCTGCGCCTGCCAGGCGGTGCCAGCATGCCGCGCAGCAAGATCGACGAGTACACCAAGTTCGTCGGCATCTACGGTGCCAAGGGCCTGGCCTACATCAAGGTCAACGAGCGCGCCAAGGGTGTCGAAGGCCTGCAGTCGCCTATCGTCAAGAACATCCCTGAGGCCAACCTCAACAACATCCTCGACCGCGTTGGCGCTGTAGACGGCGACATCGTGTTCTTCGGTGCCGACAAGTTCAAGGTGGTCAGCGAAGCCCTGGGCGCCCTGCGTATCCGTCTGGGTCACGATTTCGAGCTGCTGACCTGCGAGTGGGCGCCGATGTGGGTCGTCGACTTCCCGATGTTCGAAGAGAACGAAGACGGCAGCTTTACCGCGCTGCACCACCCGTTCACCGCGCCGAAGTGCACGCCGGAAGAGCTCGAAGCCAACCCGGCCACCGCGCTGTCGCGTGCCTACGACATGGTCCTGAACGGCACCGAGCTGGGCGGCGGTTCGATCCGTATCCACCGTAAAGAGATGCAGCAGGCAGTATTCCGCCTGCTGGGCATCGAGGCAGCAGAACAGGAAGAGAAGTTCGGCTTCCTGCTCGACGCCCTGAAGTTCGGTGCGCCACCTCACGGTGGCCTGGCCTTCGGCCTGGACCGCTTGGTCATGTTGATGACCGGCGCCCAGTCGATCCGTGAAGTGATCGCCTTCCCGAAAACCCAGAGCGCCGCGTGCGTCATGACCCAGGCCCCTGGCCTGGTCGACGCCAAGGCCCTGCGCGAGCTGCACATTCGACTGCGCGAACAGACCAAGGTCGAGTAAGCGGTCCCGGGCGCATCCACATGGATGCGCCTTTGCGTTTCGGCGCAGGTATTTTCCCGTCCCGCCCCGTACAGGGGCGGGGCTGTTTGTGATTCAAAGGATTCGGAGTCGTTATGGCTGGTCATTCCAAGTGGGCGAACATCAAGCACCGCAAAGAGCGCCAGGATGCCAAGAGAGGCAAGGTCTTCACCAAGTGGATCCGCGAACTGACGGTCGCTGCCAAGCAGGGCGGCCCTGACCCGGCATCCAACCCGCGCCTGCGCCTGGCACTGGACAAGGCCCTGGGCGCCAACATGAGCCGCGATATCATCGACCGAGCCGTGGCCCGTGGTGCTGGCACCAATGAAAGCGACAACGTCGAAGAGCTCAGCTACGAAGGTTATGGCCCGGGTGGCGTGGCGATCATGGTCGAAGCCATGACCGACAACCGCAACCGTACCGCCGCCGCCGTGCGTCATGCCTTCACCAAGTGTGGCGGCAACCTGGGCACTGACGGTTCGGTGGCCTATCTGTTCGAGCGCAAAGGCCAGCTCAGCTTTGCCCCGGGTGTGGAAGAAGACGCGTTGATGGAAGCGGCGATGGAAGCCGATGCCGACGATGTGGTGGCCAACGATGACGGCTCGTTCGACGTGTTCACTTCATTCAACAGCTTCTACGCCGTGCGCAATGCCCTGGAAGAGGCGGGTTTCAAGGCTGCGGACGCGGAAATCGTCATGCAGCCGACCACCAGCGCCGAGCTCGACCAGGACGGTGCTGAAAAGGTGCTCAAGCTGATCGACATGCTCGAAGACCTGGATGACGTGCAGAACGTCTACTCCAATGCCCAGATTTCCGACGAGATCATGGAAAACCTCGGCTAAGGTGACCTGGCGATCCACGCCGGCTCTTTGAGTTTTCAGTGCCTGTACCGGCCCTTTCGCGGGTAAACCCGCTCCCACAGGTACTGCACCGCGTTCGAATGCGGTGCAGTACCTGTGGGAGCGGGTTTACCCGCGAAAGGGCCGGTACAGTTTGCAAAGACGCATCATTTTTACGACAGGCACTATGACTCTGATTCTTGGTATCGACCCCGGTTCGCGCATCACCGGCTACGGCGTAGTACGCCAGACCGCCCGTGGTTGCGAGTACGTGGCGTCGGGCTGCATCCGCACCGGCAGCGGCGAGCTGCACGAGCGGCTGCAGATCGTTTTTCGTGGTGTCAGTGAAATCATCGCCCAGCATGAACCGGTGACCATGGGCATCGAGCGGGTGTTCATGGCCCGCAATGCCGATTCGGCGCTAAAGCTCGGCCAGGCCCGCGGCGCGGCTATCGTCGCTGCCGCCGAAGCCGGGCTCGAAATCGCTGAATACAGCGCCACCCAGGTCAAGCAAGCGGTGGCTGGGACCGGTGGGGCCAACAAGGAGCAGGTGATGATGATGGTCATGCACCTGCTGAAACTGACGCAAAAGCCGCAGATCGACGCCTCGGACGCCCTGGCTATCGCCCTGTGCCACGCCCACACCCGTTCCAGCCTGGTGCCCCATGGCCTGGCCACGGCGCGGCGGCGCGGCGGGCGCTTGCGTCTGTAGGCGCTTCATGCGCTGATACACATTTTGTGCGGGTGATGCGTTCACCCGTTGCATTTGCTGATAGGGTTGAGCGGTCTTTGACCGGCTCCCCGAGAGGAAGGATCGGAACGTGATTGGACGTTTGCGCGGCACCCTGGCGGAGAAACAGCCGCCGCACCTGATTATCGACGTCAACGGCGTGGGTTACGAACTGGAAGTTCCCATGACTACGCTGTACCGTCTGCCCAAGGTGGGCGAACCCGTCACCGTGCACACCCATCTGGTCGTGCGCGAAGACGCCCACTTGCTCTATGGGTTTGCCGAAAAGCGCGAGCGTGAGCTGTTCCGCGAGCTTATCCGGCTCAATGGCGTGGGTCCCAAGTTGGCATTGGCGCTGATGTCCGGCCTGGAAGTCGACGAGCTGGTCCGCTGCGTGCAGGCCCAGGACACGTCGGCCCTGGTGCGCGTGCCCGGCGTCGGCAAGAAAACCGCCGAACGCCTGCTGGTCGAGCTCAAGGACCGTTTCAAGGCCTGGGAAACCTCGCCGGCCATGTTCACCCTGGTGTCCGATGGCCCGTTGCCAGCCGCCAGCGAGTCCAGCGCCGAGGCAGATGCCGTCAGTGCTTTGGTATCGCTGGGTTACAAGCCGCAGGAAGCGAGCAAGGCAATCGCTGCGATCAAGGACAAGGCCGGCCTTGGCAGTGAAGAGCTGATCCGCCGCAGCCTGAAAGGGATGATTACCAAGTGATCGAAGCCGACCGCCTGATTGCCGCCAGTGGCCGCGACCGCGAAGAGGTCCAGGACCGTGCGATTCGCCCGCTGAGCCTGGACGATTATATCGGCCAGCCGGTGGTGCGCGAGCAGATGGCACTGTTCATCCAGGCCGCCCGTGGCCGCAGCGAGTCGCTTGACCACACGCTGATTTTTGGCCCGCCCGGGCTGGGCAAGACTACTCTTGCCAACATCATTGCCCATGAAATGGGCGTGTCGGTAAAAAGCACCTCGGGGCCGATCCTCGAGCGCCCGGGCGACCTGGCAGCCATGCTGACCAACCTCGAACCGCACGACGTGCTGTTCATCGACGAGATCCACCGCTTGTCACCGGTTGTCGAAGAGGTGCTCTACCCGGCCATGGAGGACTTCCAGCTCGACATCATGATCGGCGAAGGCCCGGCGGCCCGCTCGATCAAACTCGACCTGCCACCGTTCACCCTGGTAGGGGCTACCACCCGTGCCGGCATGCTCACCAACCCGTTGCGTGACCGCTTCGGTATTGTCCAGCGCCTGGAGTTCTACAGCGACAAGGACCTGGCCACCATCGTCAGCCGTTCGGCCAACATCCTTGGCCTGGTCATCGAAGACCAGGGCGCCTACGAGATTGCCCGACGTGCCCGCGGCACTCCGCGTATCGCCAACCGCCTGCTGCGCCGCGTGCGCGACTACGCCGAGGTACGCGGCAAGGGCCAGATCACCAAGGCCGTGGCCGACATGGCGCTGAACCTGCTGGATGTCGACGAACGTGGCTTCGACCATTCCGACCGCCGCCTGCTGCTGACCATGATCGAGAAGTTCGATGGCGGCCCGGTAGGGGTGGACAACCTGGCTGCGGCCATCAGCGAAGAGCGCCATACCATCGAAGATGTGCTGGAGCCGTACCTGATCCAGCAGGGCTACATCATGCGCACGCCGCGCGGTCGCGTGGTCACCCGGCATGCCTACCTGCAC
Source organism: Pseudomonas sp. GW460-LB5 (assembly GCF_059423245.1). Classification (NCBI taxonomy): domain Bacteria; kingdom Pseudomonadati; phylum Pseudomonadota; class Gammaproteobacteria; order Pseudomonadales; family Pseudomonadaceae; genus Pseudomonas; species Pseudomonas sp. GW460-LB5. The sequence goes on along the minus strand of NZ_JBWKXT010000039.1, from coordinate 32,403 downwards.
TTTGGCCTGAATATTCCCGGGCGTTTGGGGGAGGGCGGTGATTTTTCCGAGCCAGGCGATGAATGACAGATCAAAAGCGACTTTTCGTGGTCCTACCGCTGGCATGCCAAGGGTGCGCTGGCAATAAGACATTAATGAAGAAAAAACAGTTGCCACAGCGGATTGGCAAGCTGAGGAGTAAGCACTAGAGTATGCGCGCGCAAAATCAGCTCGAACCGTTCGCACACCGTTGTCGCGTCTATTACGAAGATACCGATGCGGGCGGTGTGGTGTATTACGTCAACTACCTGAAATTCATGGAGCGCGCGCGCACCGAACGCTTGCGGCACCTGGGGTTTTCCCAGTCGCAGCTGGCTGAAGACAACCTGCTGTTCGTGGTCCATTCCAGCGAAGCGCGTTATCACGCGCCGGCGCGGCTGGATGACGAATTGCGGGTGACCGCGCACGTACTTGAACTCAATCGCGCCAGCCTGCGTTTTGTACAGCAGGTCTGGCGGGAAAAGGATGAAACGCTGCTTTGCGAAGGGCAGTTCCTGGTGGCCGCCGTGCGCGCCGACACTTTCAAACCCCGAGCCATACCCCCCCAGCTGCGCGACGCCTTTGCGGCGGACGGCTCGGGTAATCAATCGAATGCAGGAGAATAAGCGTGGAAGCTAACGTCGTCGACCATACCTCCATGTGGAGTCTGGTCAGCAATGCCAGCGTGGTGGTACAGCTGGTAATGCTGATTCTGGTGGCCGCCTCGGTCACCTCATGGATCATGATCTTTCAGCGCAGCACCATGCTGCGCGCTGGTCGTCGTGCGCTGGATGCCTTCGAGGAGCGCTTCTGGTCGGGCATCGACCTGTCCAAGCTGTACCGCCAGGCAGGCAGCAACCCCGACCCGGATTCTGGCGTGGAGCAGGTCTTCCGTGCCGGCTTCAAAGAGTTCTCGCGCCTGCGTCAGCAGCCGGGCGTTGACCCTGACGCGGTCATGGAAGGCGTTGGCCGTGCCATGCGCGTTGCCATCTCGCGCGAGGAAGAAAAACTCGAGCAGAGCCTGCCGTTCCTGGCCACCGTCGGTTCCACCAGCCCGTACATCGGCCTGTTTGGTACCGTATGGGGCATCATGAACTCCTTCCGCGGCCTGGCCAGTGCCCAGCAGGCCACCCTGGCAACCGTTGCCCCGGGGATCGCCGAAGCGCTGATCGCCACCGCCATTGGCCTGTTTGCAGCAATCCCGGCGGTAATCGCCTACAACCGTTTTGCCGCGCGCAGCGAAGTGCTGATCGGTCGTTACTACACCTTCGCCGACGAGTTCCAGGCGATCCTGCACCGCAAAGTGCACACCAGCGAAGAGTAATCAGGTAGAAGCCCATGGCCCGAGTTCGCCACAAACGCAAGCCCGTCGCCGAGATGAACGTGGTGCCCTACATCGACGTGATGCTGGTGCTGCTGGTCATCTTCATGGTGACGGCGCCCATGCTCAACCAGGGCGTGAAGGTCGACCTGCCCAAGGTTTCCAGTGAAGCCTTGCCGCAGGACAACAACGTCCAGATCCTCACCATTTCCATCAAGGCCGACAAAACCTACTACTGGAACCTTGGCAGCGAAGTCGATACCGACAAGCAGATGGACAAGGCCATGACCTTGCCTGACATGACCAATGCAGTGACCAAGATCATTGCTGCCGGCCGTGACCAGGGCAAGCAAACCCAGGTGTTCATTCGTGGCGACAAGGCTGTCGACTATGGCGCGGTCATGGGTGCCATGGGCGGGTTGCAGAAGGCCGGTGTCGGTAACGTTGGCCTGATTACCGAGGCGCCCTGATGCAACAGCGAGAGCCATCCGCCTCGGAAAGCTACTTCTGGCCCAGTGTCTGGGCCATCGGCCTGCATGTGCTGGTGTTCGCCATGCTGTTCGTCAGTTTTGCCATGACGCCAGAACTGCCGCCTTCCAAGCCGATTGTTCAGGCTACCCTGTACCAGCTCAAATCCAAGAGCCAGGCGACCACCCAGACCAATCAGAAGATTGCCGGGGAGGCGAAGAAAACCGCTTCGCGCCAGACCGAGGTCGAGCAACTGGAGCAGAAGAAGGTCGAACAGGAGGCCGTGAAGGCCGCGGAACAAAAGAAGGCCGACGCCGCTCAAAAGGCCGAAGAGGCTCGCGAAGCCGCCGAGGCGAAAAAAGCCGAGGACGCTGCCAAGGCTGCCGAAGCCGCCAAGGCTACCGAGGCCAAGAAAGCCGCAGAAGCCAAGAAGGCCGAAGAGGCTAAGAAGGCCGCCGAGAAGCAGCAGGCCGACATCGCCAAGAAAAAGGCCGAGGAAGAAGCCAAGAAAAAAGCCGAAGAAGAGGCCAAGAAAGAGGCCGCTGAAGAGGCGAAGAAGCAAGCCGCCGAGGACGCCAAGAAAAAGGCAGCCGAAGAGGCCAAGAAGAAAGCAGCCGAGGACGCCAAGAAGAAAGCGGCGGCCGAGGACGCCAAGAAAAAGGCAGCTGAAGAGGCCAAGAAAAAGGCCGCTGCAGACGCCCAGAAGAAAAAGGCACAGGAAGCGGCCCGCAAGGCGGCAGAAGACAAAAAAGCCCAGGCCTTGGCCGAGCTGTTGTCCGACACCACCGAGCGGCAGCAGGCGCTGGCCGACGAGCAGGGTGACCAGGTGGCCGGCGACTTCGACGACCTGATCCGCATGCGCGCGGCCGAGGGCTGGGCACGTCCGCCTTCCGCGCGCAAGGGCATGACGGTGGTCCTGCAGATCAACATGTTGCCGGACGGCACCATCACCAGTGTCAGCGTGGCCCGTTCCAGTGGTGACGGCCCGTATGACAGTTCGGCGGTGGCTGCGGTGAAGAACATTGGTCGTTTGACCGAGATGCAGGGTATGAAGCCGAGCGATTTCAACCAATATCGTTCGTTCAAGATGACATTTACACCTGAGGATCTAGCGTTGTGATTAAACGTCTGAGAGGACTGCTGGTCATGCTCTGCTGCGTGGCAGGCATGGCGGTGGCAGAGGAAAAGAACATCCTGGTCACCAGCGGCAGCGACCGGGCAACACCCATCGCGGTAGTGCCGTTCGGCTTGCAGGGCGGCAGCGTGCTGCCCGAAGACATTGCCGATATCATCGGCAACGATCTGCGCAACTCCGGGTACTACTCGCCGATTCCGCGGCAGAACATGATCAGCCAGCCGTCGCAGGCCAGCGAAGTGATCTTCCGTGACTGGAAAGCACTGGGTGCCCAGTACGTGATGGTTGGCAGCATCGTGCCGTCCGGCGGTCGCCTGCAGGTACAGTACGCGCTGTTCAACGTCGCCACCGAGCAGCAAGTGCTGACCGGTAGCGTGGCGGGCAGCACCGACCAGTTGCGTGATATGGCGCACTACATTGCCGACCAGTCGTTCGAGAAGCTCACCGGCATCAAGGGCGCGTTCTCAACCCGTATGCTGTACGTGACCGCCGAGCGTTTCTCCACCAACAACACCCGCTACACGCTGCAGCGTTCGGACTACGACGGTGCGCGTGCGGTCACCCTGCTGCAATCGCGCGAGCCGATCCTGTCGCCTCGCTTTGCACCGGATGGCAAGCGTATCGCCTATGTGTCGTTCGAGCAGAAGCGTCCGCGCATCTTCATTCAGAACATCGACACTGGCCGCCGCGAGCAGGTGACCAACTTCGAAGGCCTGAACGGTGCGCCAGCCTGGTCGCCTGATGGTTCGCGCCTGGCGTTCGTGCTGTCGAAGGACGGCAACCCTGACATCTATGTGATGAACGTGGCGTCGCGCCAGATCAGCCGAGTTACCGCAGGCCCGGGTATCAACACCGAGCCGTTCTGGGGTAAAGACGGCAATACCCTTTACTTCACGTCCGACCGTGGCGGCAAGCCGCAGATCTACAAACAATCGGTCAGCGGTGGTGGTGCCGAGCGCGTCACCTTCGTGGGTAACTACAACGCCAACCCGAAACTGTCGGCTGACGAAAAGACCCTGGTGATGATCCATCGCCAACAGGGCTTTACCAACTTCAAAGTGGCGGCACAGGACTTGCAACGCGGAAGTGTAAAGATTCTCTCGGAAACAAGTCTTGATGAGTCTCCCACTGTTGCGCCAAACGGCACCATGCTAATCTACGCCACCCGCCAGCAGGGCCGGGGAGTCTTGATGCTCGTGTCGCTTAATGGCCGCGTGAGGCTCCCACTTCCTACCGCTCAAGGCGAAGTCAGAGAACCGTCCTGGTCCCCTTACCTGAACTGATTGCGGCGTAATACGTTTTGCTTAACACACTGGGGTTTCATTAGGAGTTTCACGATGGAAATGCTGAAGTTTGGTAAATTCGCTGCGCTGGCTCTGGCCATGGCTGTAGCTGTAGGTTGCTCCTCGAAGGGCGGTGACAACGCGGGCGAAGGCGCTGCTGTAGATCCGAACGCTGGCTACGGTGCCAACACTGGCGCTGTTGACGGCTCCCTGAGCGAAGAAGCCGCCCTGCGCGCAATCACCACCTTCTACTTCGAATACGACAGCTCGGACCTGAAGCCAGAAGCCATGCGCGCTCTGGACGTTCACGCCAAGGACCTGAAGTCCAACGGCAACCGCGTTGTCCTGGAAGGCAACACCGACGAGCGCGGCACCCGCGAGTACAACATGGCTCTGGGTGAGCGTCGTGCCAAGGCCGTTCAACGCTACCTGGTTCTGCAGGGTGTTTCCCCTGCTCAGCTGGAACTGGTCTCCTACGGTGAAGAGCGTCCTGTTGCCACTGGCAACGACGAGCAATCCTGGGCTCAAAACCGTCGCGTAGAACTGCGTAAGTAAGTTCTTATGCGTATGTGCCGCCGTGTAGTAACCGTCCTCGCACTCAGCCTGCCGCTCGCGGCCTGGGCTGAGGTCCCTGTAGTAGATGACAACGCAGGCAGCTATCCGCCTGTGGGTTATGGCACGAGCGGCGCCTATGCCGGGTCAGGGGCTTCGGCCCCTGCCTCTGCACAGGGCCAGCTGTTCATGCAGCTGCAACAGATGCAGGACCAGCTTTCCCGCCAGCAAGGCATCATCGAAGAGCTGCAGAACGATGTGTCGCGCATGAAGCAGGAAAACCTGGAGCGATACCAGGACCTGGACCGTCGCATCAACAGTGGCGCTGCACCTGCCGCGACCCCTGACAATTCCTCCGGTGGTGGTGCTTCAAATGCCGCCCCCGCTGCAGCAGCTGGTGCTGCTGCGCAACAACCGGCCGCCAGTAGCGAGCCTGGTGATCCCGCGAAAGAAAAGCTCTACTACGATGCTGCTTTCGACCTGATCAAGCAGAAAGACTTCGACAAGGCCAGCCAGGCCTTCAATGCCTTCCTGCGCAAGTACCCCAACAGCCAGTACGCCGGCAACGCCCAGTACTGGCTGGGTGAAGTGAACCTGGCCAAAGGCGACCTTCCGGCTGCCAGCCAGGCCTTCGCCCAGGTCAGCCAGAAGTATCCCAAGCACAGCAAGGTGCCGGATTCGCTGTACAAACTGGCCGATGTCGAGCGCCGCATGGGCCACACCGACAAGGTCAAGGGCATCCTGCAGCAGGTCATCACCCAGTACCCCGGCACCTCCGCCGCGCAGCTGGCCCAGCGTGACTTGCAGAAGCTCTGAGCCCTGCAGCTGTACCGCTCGAAAGAAACCCGCGCCAGTCGCGGGTTTTTTCGTTAGAATCACTGCCCTTTTTTCGTAAACACGCTGCTGCGGATAACGCCATGTCGAGTCCGCGACAGTGCCTGACGGAGGCGGACAGCCTGTTTAGCTGTCACGCCCGTGGCGAGCATGCAAGACACATTACGCATCACAGAAGTCTTTTACTCTTTGCAGGGTGAAACGCGAACGGCTGGCCTGCCCACCGTATTCGTGCGCCTTACCGGCTGCCCCCTGCGCTGCCAGTACTGCGACAGTGCCTATGCCTTCACTGGCGGCACTGTTCGTACCCTCGATTCGATCCTTGAGCAGGTTGCCGGCTTCAAGCCTCGCTACGTGTGCGTGACAGGTGGCGAGCCGCTGGCCCAGCCGAATGCCTTGCCGTTGCTGCAACGACTGTGCGACGCCGGCTATGAGGTCTCGCTGGAGACCAGTGGCGCCCTGGATATCTCGGGCACCGATGTGCGCGTCAGCCGTGTGGTCGACCTCAAGACCCCTGGGTCGGAAGAGTCCCACCGTAACCGCTACGAGAACATCGAGCAGCTCACCCGCAACGACCAGGTCAAGTTCGTCATCTGCTCGCGCGAGGACTATGACTGGGCTGTCTCCAAGTTGATCCAGTACAACCTGGCCGAGCGCGCCGGCGAGGTGCTGTTTTCGCCAAGCCACCACCAGGTGAGCGCAAGCGACCTGGCCGACTGGATCGTTGCCGACAACCTGCCCGTACGTTTCCAGCTGCAGTTGCACAAGCTGCTGTGGAACGACGAACCCGGACGTTGATTGAGAGTAAAAGCACATGACTGAGAAACGCGCGGTAATCCTGCTGTCTGGCGGCCTTGATTCCGCCACCGTCGTAGCCATGGCCAAGGCCGAAGGCTACAGCTGCTACACCATGAGCTTCGACTATGGCCAACGCCACCGTGCCGAGCTGAATGCAGCTGCCCGTGTCGCCCGGGACCTGGGCGTGGTCGAGCACAAGGTAATCGGCCTGAACCTCGACGGTATCGGTGGTTCGGCGTTGACCGACAGCAGCATCGACGTACCTGAAGCCCCAAGCGAAGGCATCCCGGTCACCTACGTGCCGGCGCGAAATACCGTGTTCCTGTCGCTGGCCCTGGGCTGGGCAGAAGTGCTGGAGGCGCGTGACATCTTCATCGGCGTCAATGCCGTGGATTACTCCGGTTATCCCGATTGCCGTCCCGAGTTTGTCGAAGCCTTCGAGCGCATGGCCAACCTGGCTACCAAGGCGGGCGTAGAAGGGCAGGGCTTCCGTATTCAGGCGCCGCTGCAAAACATGAGCAAGGCGCAGATCGTGCAGGCCGGCATGGCCCGTGGCGTGGATTACAGCCTGACCGTTTCCTGCTACCAGGCCGACGATGATGGCCGCGCCTGTGGCAAATGCGACAGCTGCCGCCTGCGCGCCGACGGCTTCAAGGCGGCTGAGGTACCAGACCCTACGCGGTATGTTTGAAAAAAATGTGATGGGGTATTGATTTCTCTTTAGAAATCAGTATTATACGCGCCATCAATCGGGTCGTTAGCTCAGTTGGTAGAGCAGTTGGCTTTTAACCAATTGGTCGTAGGTTCGAATCCTACACGACCCACCATACGCAGTACGTCAAAGCCCGCTACCAGAAATGGTCGCGGGCTTTTTCGTTTTCGCGATCCTGGGGCGCACAGCGCTCCCAGCTTACTCGGCCCACTCGGGGTCGCCTGTGAATACCACCGTCAGCCAGCGGTCCGGCCCTTCACCGCCTACTGCATCACCAATCTCGTTGCGCCACGTATCCCATTCATCGATGGTCTTTGCGGCCATTGTCTTTGGCACGATGAAATACAGCTCAATCTCTCGTGAGCGCCCAACCTTGGCGACATAGGCACGGTACGACTGCAGCCCGTGGCGGGCGACAAAGGCCTTGGCCACTTCATCGACGTGCAGCTTGAGGTCGCCGGGGGTAACCAGAAAGATTTCAGACAGCGCCTGGCGGACCACCGACAGCGGCAGCGGAATGATCACCAGGCACACCAGCGCCAGCACCGCCGGGTCGATGTACGGCGACACCCACTCCAGCGATGTGCCTTGCACCGCGTAACCAAAGCAGAAGGCGATCAGCAACGCGGCGGTGATGCTGGCCGACATCACCCAGCCCTTGACGTCCATGCGCACGAAGTCTGACTTCAGCTTGCGGTTGGCGCGGGCTTCGACGACGGCGATGGTCACGCAGGTGATTACGGTCAGCACGGCATAGACCATGGCAATACCGAACTCCAGGTGACGCCCGCCTTGCAACAGGCTGCTGACGGCGTTGATCAGCGCGTAGATGGCCACGCCGCTAAGCAGGATGCCGTTGAGTGCCAGGACCATCGGTTCCAGGTGCCAGAAGCCCATGGTGAAACGCTCACGCAGCTTGCGTGACATCTGCACGCTGGTGGTGTGCGAGGTAATCAGCTTGACCACTACAAGTGAAAGGCCGCTCATGCTGGCGTCGACCAGCGAGTACACGCCGTCGAAGACGATGGAGAATGAGCCGGAGGCCAGGCCGAAGGCGATGCCGATGGTGGCGATGAACAGGGTGACGGCAATCGAGGTGCGTAACAGGCCCTGTTCGCTGGTGATGTCGAAGAAGGTGGATCGGGTTGCGGTTTGCATGACGTGTGCTCAGTAAAAACGATAATGCTGTGGTGGCTGTACGGGCTTCTTCGCGGGCACGCCCGCTCCCGCCGAGCCTGCGTTGGCCTGGAAGGCGACCACGCACCTGTGGGAGCGGGCGTGCCCGCGAAAGGGCCCTTGCAGGTTAGACGCGGAATTGCTCCATCAGCGCCTGTTGCTGGTTGGCCAGCCGGTTCAGCGCCTGGCTGATGCGCGCCGATTCGTCGGCCTGGCCAGCCAGTGATTCTGTCACATCCCGGATGCCGGCCACGTTACGGTTCACTTCCTCGGCCACCGCGCTCTGTTCTTCGGCCGCAGAGGCAATCTGCAGGTTCATGTCGCTGATCACAGTCACCGCCTCGCCAATGCGCTGCAGTGCAGGCAGCGCCTGTTCCATGCGTGCCGCGCTGGCCTGGGCCTGGCGCTGGCCTTCGTGCATGGCGCCCACGACATCTTGGGTGCCTTGCTGCAGGCCTTCGATGACCTGGCGAATTTCCTCCACCGACACCTGCGTGCGCTGGGCCAGGCCGCGCACCTCATCGGCGACCACGGCAAAACCACGCCCGGCTTCGCCCGCACGGGCGGCTTCGATGGCTGCATTGAGTGCCAGCAGGTTGGTCTGCTCGGCGATGGTGCGAATCACCTCCAGCACCGAGCCTATCTGGCCGCTGCGACCCTCCAGTGCGCGGGCCTCGTCCATGGCAGTGTTCATGCCGGCGGCCAGGCGGTCGATGCCCTGGCGGGTGCTGTCGATCAGTTGCAGGCCTTCGCGGCTGGCCTGGTCGGCGGCCCGTGCGGCCTGGGCCGCCTGTGAGGCATTGTGTGCAACATCCAGGGCGGTGGCGCTCATCTCGTTGGCCGCCGTGGCCACTTGCTCGATTTCACGGTGCTGCTGCTGCATGCCGTTGCTGGTCTGGCTGGCGATGGCGGCAGACTGGTCGGCGGTGCCGCGGGCCTCCTGCAGCGAGCCCTTGACCTGAGCGATGACGGGTTGCAGTTTGTCGAGGAAGCGGTTGAACCAGTGGGTGAGCTGGCCCAGTTCGTCCTGGCGGGCGTAGTCCAGGCGGCGCGTGAGGTCGCCTTCGCCGCTGGCAATATCTTGCAGGCGTGCGGCCACGGCCAGTATTGGCCGGGTGACGCCGCGTGCGGTCAACCACACCAGCAGCAAGCCTGCGATGGCAGCGCCAAGGCCGATCAGCAGGCTGTTGAGGTTGGCATTCTGGCTATGGGCGTCCAGGCGCTGGTTGAGGGCTACGGCGGGTGCCTGCAGCACGCTTTCCGGCAGTTCCAGCAACACCTGCCAAGGGGCTGCGCCAGGGATCGGGGCGAAGGGGTGGGCCACGCGCAGCAGGCCGTCGGCTACTGCATTGTCCATGGGCTTACCGAGCACGCTGGCGTCACGACTGTTGCCAGCCAGCAGGCCGGCTGCGCTGGCAATACTCACATGGCCCTGGCCATCGAACAGCTCGCGGCGGCCGTCCAGGCTCAGTTGCTGCAGGTTGGCCAGGCCAATGTCCAGGCCGACCACGCCGACAACCTTGCCCTGTTCCAGCAGTGGCAGGGCGATGCTGGTCATCAGCACCTGACGGCCATTGACCTCGTCGAGGTACGGTTCGAGCATGCAGGTAGTGGCGGTGTCCTGCGGGCAGGTCAGCCAACGGTTCTTCGCTGCGCCGTTGCTGCCAATGCTGGCATCGCCAAGCATGGCTTCCGGCATGGCTTCAAGTTCCAGGGCGCCGGGGCGCGGTTGTGACCAGTACAACGAGAAACGCCCGCGTTCATTGCTACCCATCGCCTCCTGGCCAAGGTGCTGGCTGTCCTGCTGGTCCAGCGCGTTGGGCTGGAACACCAGGTACAGGCCGATTACATCCGGGTTGCCGGCCAGGCTGGCACGGGCCTGGCGCGTCAGCTCGGCGCGAAGGTCACTGCCGCCTCGGGCCTTGAGTACCTGCACCAGGCGGGCAAAGCCATTGGCGTACTGATAGGCGTCCATGAAGTAGCGCTGCACCCGCAGGGCCTGGGTTTGCGCGTGGGCCTGCAGGCGCTGGCGCGCACTGTTGTCGAGCATGGCGGTGCTGGCCTGGCTGACCAAGGCAGCGCTGCGCTGCGCCTGGGTCAGCGAGGTGGCCACCAGCAAGGCGACGATGGCCAGCAGGCACAGGCCGGCGAGCAGGGTGATCTTCCACTGGATGGAGAGGCGACGCAGCGGCATGAGGGCTTTCCTTTTCGGGCAAGTACAACGCCCGCGGTCAGGCGCGGGCGTTGTCGGCAGCGTGGGTCATTCGGCGATGTAGTTGGGCGGTGCCGACCGGAAGGCTTTGGTCAGCCAGCCCAGGTAGATCAAACCGAGCGTTGCCCAGATGCCGCCAAACATCAGCGAGTGCACATTCAGGTCCAGCCACAGCGAGACGATGATGCAGAAGCCGATGGTAGGCAGCACCAGGTACTTCAGTTGGTTGGCCAGGCCTTTGCGGTTGCCTTCGCGCAGGTAGCAGTGGTTGATCACCGACAGGTTGACGAAGCTGAATGCGACCAGTGCGCCGAAGTTGATGATCGAGGTCGCGGTAACCAGGTCGAAGAAGATCGCTGACAGCGAAATCAGCCCCACCACCGCAATGTTCAGCACCGGCGTCTTGTAGCGCGAGTGCAGGCGGGCAAAGAGGCTGGCGGGGATCACGTTGTCGCGGCCCATCACGTACAGCAGGCGCGACACGCTGGTTTGCGAAGCCAGGCCAGACGCGATGGTGTTGATCACGGTGCAGGCGATGAATACCGACTGGAACAGCTTGCCGCCGACGTACAGGGCGATTTCCGGCAGGGCCGCTTCCTGGTCGTGGAAGCGCGCCATGGTCGGGAAGTAGGCCTGGATGAAGTACGACACGGTGATGAACACCACGCCACCGATCAGTGCGGTCAGGAAGATCGCCCGTGGGATCGTCTTGGCCGGGTCACGGGTTTCTTCGGACAGGCAGGTGACCGCGTCGAAGCCCAGGAACGAGAAGCACAGGATGGTGGCACCGGCAGCCAGCGCGCTGAGGTGGGTCTGGCTGTCGGCGAACGGCAGCAAGCTCCAGGTGGTGCCCAGCCCTTCACCCTGGCCCAGGCCGCGCACGCACAAGTAGATGAACACGGCGATGATCGCCACCTGAACGCCTACAAACAGCAGGTTGAAGTGCGCCACCAGGTTCACGCTGCGCATGTTGATCAGGCTGATCAAGGTGACGAAGCCGACGACCCACAGCCACTCTGGTACTTCAGGGAACATGGCCGAGAGGTACAGCTTGGCCAGCAGCGCGTTGACCATCGGCAGCAGCAGGTAATCCAGCAGCGACGACCAGCCGACCAGGAAGCCCACATGCGGGTTGATCGCACGTTGTGTGTAGGTATACGCCGAGCCCGACTGCGGAAAGCGTTTTACCAGGGTGCCGTAGCTTACGGCGGTGAACAGGATGCCCGCCAGCGCCAGGATGTAGGCGCTGGGCACATGGCCGGCGGTGATGCCGCTGACGATGCCGAAGGTGTCGAACACGGTCATTGGGGTCAGGTAGGCCAGGCCAATGATGATCACGTGCCAGAGGCGCAGGGTTTTGCGAAGTTGGCCGTTGCCGGAAGCGCTGTGATCAGGCTGCATGCTGACATGGCTCCTGGTGCTGGGCGTAAACGGCGGGCACGGTGTATTGCGCATACGGCAAGGGCGAGCGGGTGGGCTCCATGTTGTTCACCTTTTTTGTAGGAGCAGCAGAAGGCGCGGGGGACGCGCTAAGTGGTGAAAATAAAAAACGATGGGTAGGTTGGTGTCAAGTTAAACATGACAAGATGTTACTGAATTGAAATATTTATCGATTTATAAGGGGTTTTGTTCGGTTTTTGCGCGTTTTTTTGCGGTTTTGATCAATTTGAATGTTCGTAAAAATTAACGAATGTGCCTCCCGTGGATGCGTGTCAGATGGTTCTGAAAAATGGATTTCTCGGTGAAGGCTGGCCCTCGTCTTCCATCGCAGTGTTAATCTTCGCCTCCTGCGTGGCCTTTGCTCGCCCAATGAAGCCCTTACGGACAATCGGTTCTATTCATGAAGAAATCAGTTGGCATTCTTTCCGGCCTGGCGATCGCCATTGCCGTCGCATCTACCGCTGGCGCCTGGTACACCGGCAAGCAACTGCCAGCCGAACTGGACAACGCCGTTGCCCGCAGCAACGCCGAACTCAAGAAGGCCCTGGTGACCACCGGCGGCAGCATGAGCATCGAACGGGTATCGCTGGAGCAGCATTTCTTCAGCACTACCGCCCAGTACCGGCTCAAGGCCCGCGACATAAACCTGGGTGAAGGCGAGGTGGTAAATTTCGACGTGGGCGTGACCGACCAGATTGAGCACGGCCCCTTTCCCTGGTCGCGGGTAAAGGCGTTGAAGCTGATGCCGGTGATGGCGGTCAGCAACAGCACCTTGCAGAAGGACGATGCCACCGCCGCGTGGTTCGCTGCCGCAGGCGAGCAGGCCCCGATCAGTGCACAGACCAGCCTGGGGTACGGCGGCAGTGTGGCCAGCCAGGTCCGGCTGGCGCCGGTCAAGCTTGACGAGGCGGACGGCAACAGCCTCGACTTCTCGGGTATGCAGCTGGAGGTCAGTGGCGACAAGGAGGGCAAGGCTTCGAAATTCCACGGGCAGGCCGACCGTTTCGTGATGAAACTTGTGCGCGATGATCAGCCGCCTGCCACGTTCGAACTCAAAGGCCTGAAGGTTGGCGGCAACTTGGCCGCCACCCCGCACGACACTGTCTATGTGGGTAACGTCGACCTGGCGCTGGCCGAAACCAAGGTCACCCTGGGGCCGAAACAGCAGGTGCTGCAGATCAAGGGCCTGGAGCAGAATGTCCTGCAAGCCCTCGATGGCCCGGATACCGTGGGCGGTCGCGTGGAGTACAAGGTCGGCGACATGACCTGGGATGGCCGTGCGGTGGGCAAGGCGCAGATGGTGGTGAGTGTCACCTCGGTCAACGCACCGGCATTGCAGGCGTTGTCGAAGTGGTACCAGGCGCACTTGCCGGAGTTCGAGGCAGCGTCTGCCGCTGGCCAGCCTGTACCGCAGATCCGCATGGACGACGCTGAGAAGGCCAAATTCCAGGGCGACCTGCGGCAACTGCTGGCCGCCAGGCCCAAGGTGGCGATAGAAAACCTGGCGTTCAAGACCGCCAATGGCGAGAGCCGTTTCAACCTGTCGATGGCCTTCGCCGCCCCAGCCAGCTTCGATCTGCCGCCAGACCAGTTGAGCAAGCAACTGATCACCGAGGTGAAGGGCAAGCTATCGCTCTCCAAGCCGATGATGGGTGACCTGGCGACCTTGCAGGCGCTGCTGGATGGCCAGACTGATGCCCAGGCGATTGCCATGCAATCGAGCCAGGCGGGGGAGATGGTCGGCATGATGGCGCTGCAAAGTGGCCTGGCCACCGTTGAAGGCAACGATGTGGTGAGCAGCCTGCACTATGCCGATGGCATGGTCGACTTCAACGGCAGGAAAATGACCGTGGAAGCGTTTGCCATGCTCATGGCAGCGCACCTGGCAGCACTGTCGCCGCAGGGTTGACACCCGCTTTGTCAGGCAACGCTGTTTTGTAGGAGCGGCCTTGAGTCGAAAGGGCTGCTCCTACACAACGCTCATTGCAGTCGCTCGGGTGACAACACAAAAACCACTTTAGTAATCGCTGGATTGTCTGTAGCCTTCGGCCTCCGATAATAATCCGCGCCCGCAGAGGGCCGTGGCGGCCTGCGTGCCGTCCGGCACCCTTAGCCGATCTGTCAGGGCCGGGTGATACACTCGATTTGATGCGCGCGCGCGCCTGCAGGTCCAGCGATCATGACCCAGATTTCCGAACGCCTGTTGGTTCAGGCTCACCTCGACGCCAAGCAGCCCAACCCGCTGACAGCCGAGCAGGAGGCCGAATACCGTGCGGCCATCGCTGCCGAGCTCAAGGCCCAGAACGCCGTGCTGGTTGCCCACTATTACTGCGACCCTGTCATCCAGGCCTTGGCTGAAGAAACCGGCGGCTGCGTGTCCGATTCGCTGGAGATGGCCCGCTTTGGCAAAAATCACCCGGCCGAAACGGTGATCGTGGCCGGTGTGCGCTTCATGGGCGAAACCGCAAAAATCCTCACCCCGGAAAAACGCGTGCTGATGCCCACCCTGGAGGCCACCTGCTCGCTCGACCTGGGCTGCCCAGTTGAAGAGTTCTCAGCCTTCTGCGACCAGCACCCCGAGCGCACTGTGGTGGTCTATGCCAACACTTCGGCTGCCGTGAAGGCCCGTGCCGACTGGGTGGTGACTTCAAGCTGCGCGCTGGAAATCGTCGAAAGCCTGATGGATAACGGCGAAACCATCATCTGGGGCCCAGACCAGCACCTGGGCCGTTACATCCAGAAGCAGACCGGTGCCGACATGCTGCTGTGGGACGGTGCCTGCATCGTTCACGAAGAGTTCAAGTCGCGCCAGTTGGCCGACATGAAGGCGCTGTACCCGGACGCAGCGATCCTGGTGCACCCCGAGTCGCCTGAAGCGGTGATCGAGTTGGCCGATGCGGTGGGGTCCACCAGCCAACTGATCAAGGCGGCGCAAACCCTGCCAAACAAGACCTTCATCGTCGCCACCGACCGCGGCATCTTCTACAAGATGCAGCAGTTGTGCCCGGACAAGGAGTTTGTCGAAGCCCCCACCGCTGGCAACGGTGCGGCATGCCGCAGCTGTGCGCACTGCCCGTGGATGGCGATGAACACCCTGGAGCGGGTGCTGGACTGCCTGCGTAATGGCAGCAACGAGATTTTTGTCGACCCGGCCCTGGTGCCCAAGGCGATCAAGCCGCTGAATCGCATGCTGGACTTCACCCAGGCGGCGCGCCTGAAGCTGTCCGGTAACGCCTGAGATCGCTGGGTCTTTGTGGGAGCGGGCTTGCCCCGCGAACACCGGCGAAGCCGGTGCCAGGCACGGCGTGCCCCCCCCTTCGCGGGGCAAGCC
>NZ_JBWKXT010000039.1:0-17113 GCF_059423245.1 Pseudomonas sp. GW460-LB5 | reverse complement strand
CCCCCCCCCCCCCGCTCCCACAATATTCAATCCCCTCAGCGCCCCATCATCTCCCGAACCATACGCTGTTGTTCCAGGATCTCGCGCTGGCGCTGGTCAATTTGCGACGCCAGCGGGAAGTTGCCGCCCGCCCGGCGCTTGGCGTAGTCCAGCTGCTGGATCGCCTGGTCAAAGTCCCCCACCAGGGTGAAGTATTCGGCACGCGCCCGGTGCAAGCCGATGGTATTGCCCGACAAACCCCGCACTTCGGCCATGTCGTACCACACGTCCGGGTCATCCGGACGGCTCTTGATCAACTCGTTCAACACCTTCTCCGCTTCGGCAGGCTTGTTCTGCTTCACCAGCAGGTCGGCACGCACTTGTTTGAGCGGGTAGTTGCCCGGATACAGCCCCTGCATCCGTTCGGCCCGCTGCTGCGCGTCGGCCAGGCGGTTGTTGGTGATGTCCAGGTCGATCTGCGCCAGGTTGTAGGTGATGTCGTTGGGCGCCTTGGCCAGTAGCGGCTTGAGCAGTTCACGTGCTTCGTTCAGCTGGCCACCCTTGATTTGCGCCAGGGCCAGGCCGTAACGCGCGGCGTCCATCTTGGGGTCTTCGTCCAGCTGGGCGCGGAAGCGCTTGGCGGCAAGCCCCGGGGTGCCTTCATAGGTCAGTGCCACCCGTGCGCGGATCAGCTGGTAGCGCATGCTGTCTTCCACGCCACCTTTGGGCGCCTGTTCGGCGCGGTTGCGGGTATCGGCGATACGTGATTCGGTCACCGGGTGAGTCAGCAGAAATTCCGGTGGCTTGGCGCCGTAGCGGTATTGCTGCGCCAGGCGTTCGAACATGGTGGGCATGTTGCGAGGGTCGTAACCGGCCTTTTCCAGGTTCTGGATGCCGATGCGGTCGGCTTCCTGTTCGTTCTGCCGCGAGAAGCGCCGTTGTTCCTGGATCGCCGCGGCCTGGGTGCCGGCAATCATGCCGATACCCGCATCGCCGGCGCCACCGGCAGCCAACACGATACCCGCGAGCAAAGCCGCCATCATCGGCAGTTGCATGCGTTGCTGGGCTTCGACGCCGCGGGCGAAGTGGCGTTGCGACAAGTGCGCCAGTTCGTGCGCCAGCACCGAGGCGTACTCGCCTTCGGTGCGGGCATTGAGAAACAGGCCGCCGTTGACCCCGACGATGCCGCCGGGGGCAGCGAAGGCGTTGAGCTCACGGCTGTCGATCAGGATGAATTCCAGGCGCCGGTCCTGCAACTGGCTGGTTTCGGCCAGGCGGTACACGGTAGTTTCGACATAGTCCTTGAGCTGCGGGTCGTTCAACTGGTTGACCTGGCCGCGCAGCAGGCTCAGCCAGGCACGGCCCAGCTGGTGCTCCTGTTGCGGCGAGACGATCGCGGAACTGGCGTCACCCAGTGATGGCAGGTCGTCAGCATGGCCGGGAAGGGCCATCAGGCAGGCCAGCGTCAGCAGGGTAGGGCGCAGTAGATTCATGCACGAAGCTCGCGTCGATCAAAGATACCTACTGTAGCGGGCTCACACGTTGGCGACCAGTGGCGCTATCCTAGCCGACCCTGTCAAGCAGCAACCTGGCAATGCCTTTGGAGAGCCCCGCGATGAGTGACACCCTGACCTGCGACGCCGAACTGGACGCCAGCGGGCTGAATTGCCCTTTGCCGCTGCTCAAGGCCAAGATGGAACTCAATCGCCTGGCCAGCGGCGCGGTGCTCAAAGTGATCGCCACTGACGCCGGTTCCCAGCGCGACTTCCGCACTTTCGCCAAGCTGGCCGGTCATACCCTGCTGCAGGAAACGGCTGACGCCGGCACCTATACCTACTGGCTGCGCAAGGCCTGAGTCTTTTCCAAGGATCGTCAATGTTCAAAGTGCTTCGCGACTGGATGCAGCGCTACTTCTCCGATGAAGAAGCGGTGGTGCTGGCGGTCCTGCTGTTCCTGGCTTTTACCGCCGTGCTCACCCTGGGCGGCATGCTCGCGCCGGTGCTGGCGGGCATGGTGCTGGCGTTCCTGATGCAGGGGCTGGTCAACGCCCTGGAGCGGCTGCGGGTACCGACCCGGCTGGCGGTGATGCTGGTCTTCGCCTTGTTCATGGGCGCGCTGGCGGTGTTCATGCTGGTGTTGGTGCCGCTGTTGTGGCACCAGCTGATTACCCTGTTCAACGAGCTGCCGGGCATGCTCGGCAAGTGGCAGTCGTTGCTGTTGCTGCTGCCCGAGCGTTACCCGCACCTGGTGTCGGACGAGCAGGTATTGCACGCGATCGAATCGGTGCGCGGGGAAATCGGCAAGTTTGGCCAGTGGGCGCTGACCTTCTCGCTGTCCAGCCTGCCGTTGCTGGTCAACGCCATGATTTACCTGGTGCTGGTGCCGATCCTGGTGTTCTTCTTCCTCAAGGACCGCGAACTGATCGGCCGTTGGGTCAGTGGCTACCTGCCCAGGCAGCGCGCCTTGCTGAACCGGGTAGGCAGTGAGATGAACCGGCAGATTGCCAACTACATTCGCGGCAAGGGCATCGAAATCCTGATCTGCGGCATTGCCACCTACATCGCGTTTATCAGCCTGGGGCTCAACTACGCCGCGCTGTTGGCGCTACTGGTGGGCCTGTCGGTGGTGGTGCCCTATGTGGGTGCAGTGGTGGTGACGGTACCGGTGACGCTGATTGCGCTGTTCCAGTGGGGCTGGGGCGACCAGTTCATATACCTGATGACGGTGTATGCGATCATCCAGGCGCTGGACGGCAACGTGCTGGTGCCGCTGCTGTTCTCGGAGGCCGTTAGCCTGCACCCGGTGGCGATCATTTGCGCGGTGTTGCTGTTTGGCGGGCTGTGGGGGTTCTGGGGGATCTTCTTCGCCATCCCGCTGGCGACGCTGATCAAGGCCGTGCTGGATGCCTGGCCGCGGCAGGAGCCTAGCGTGTCACCGATGCTTTGATGCAACTGGGGCTGCAAAGCAGCCCCCATCAATTTCAAGCCTTGTTCAAGGCCTGGGCAGCCGCCAGCACGGCATCCACATGCCCGGGCACCTTCACCCCACGCCATTCCCGGCGCAGCACACCGTCCTTGTCGATCAGGAAGGTGCTGCGATCAACGCCCATGTATTCCTTGCCATACAGCTTTTTCAGCTTGATCACGTCGAACAGCTGGCACAGGGCCTCGTCTTTGTCGCTGATCAGCTCGAACGGGAAGCCTTGCTTGGCCTTGAAGTTCTCGTGCGACTTGAGGCCATCGCGCGATACCCCGAACACCACGGTGTTGGCTGCGGCAAAGGCATCATGCTGGTCGCGGAACCCCTGGCCTTGGGTGGTGCAGCCCGGCGTGCTGTCCTTCGGGTAGAAGTACAGCACCACTTGCCGGCCCTTGAGCTCGACCAGGCTGACGGTTTGCCCGCTGGTGGCCTGGGCCTGGAAGTCGGCAACGGGTTGGTCGAGTGCTACGGCCATGGTCGGTTTCCTTACATTGGGTTCTGTGGGCGCCATGGCTCGATCAGCGCATCGAGGTTCAGGGCGTCGGCAAAGTCCAGGAACTGGTCACGCAGCCAGCTGATCTGGGTGCCGGCCGGCAGGATCACGGTGAACTGGGCGTTGAGCATGCTGCTGCCGGTCTGCGGTGCCAGGTAGGTGTCGCAGGTCATGGCTTCCAGCTCGACACGGTGATCGAGGAAGAACTGGCACAGCTCGTTGATGATGTCCGGGCGGTAAGCGGCGCTCACATAAGCCACGTAGGGCAGGGCCTGCGGGCGCACCTCCTGGTCGGCGCTGCGCACCACGTCCAGGGTCAGGCCGTGCTTCTTGCCCAGGCCCGGCAGGGTGGACTCGAGGCGCGCCAGGGCGTCCCAGCTGCCGCCCACCTGCAGCACCAGGGCGCTGGTCTCACCGTGGCGGCTCAGGCGCGAGGTGACCACCGCGCAGCGGTTTTCGAAGGCAGCGCGGCTGAGGACGTTGGCCAGTTCCATGGGATTCGGGCCCAAGGCACTGATGACAAGGAATTGTTCGCGAACAGTGGTGGGGGTGGACATGCAGCATTCCTAAAGCGATGAGCGGTCGGTGCAGGACGGTCTGAAGCCTCCTGTCGGCAGGGCCCGGGGCTCGCATGCGAGGTCTTGGACGCTGGCGGGGAGCAAGGTCGACGGCCCGGCGGGCCGCGCTGCACCGATCAAAGGGTCAAGGGTAGCGAAATAAGGCGCCGAGGGGAATGCTCCGCCCGCCTGCTTCGCTTGTGCAAGGTCGATGCCCCCAGTACCATTACCGCTCTCTTTTTCCGGCAGGAGCAGTTACATGATTGCGGGCAGTATGGTGGCATTGGTCACACCCATGGATGCACAAGGGCGTGTTGACTGGGGCAGCCTCGACAAACTTGTAGACTTCCACCTGGAAAACGGCACCCATGCGATCGTCGCTGTCGGCACCACCGGTGAGTCGGCCACGCTGGATGTCGAAGAACACATTCTGGTCATCAAGCACGTGGTCGAGCGCGTCAAGCGCAGCGCCAAGCCGATTCCGGTCATCGCCGGCACCGGTGCCAACTCCACCACCGAAGCGGTGCACCTGACGCAAAACGCCAAGAACGCCGGCGCCGATGCCTGCCTGCTGGTTGTGCCGTACTACAACAAGCCGACCCAGGAAGGCCTGTACCAGCACTTCAAGCACATCGCCGAAGCCGTCGACATCCCGCAAATCCTCTACAACGTACCCGGCCGCACCTCCTGCGACATGCAGGCCGAGACCGTGATCCGCCTGTCGACCGTGCCGAACATCATCGGCATCAAGGAAGCCACCGGCGACCTGGTGCGCGCCAAGGCCATCCTCGATGGCGTCAGCAAGGACTTCATCGTCCTGTCCGGCGACGACCCAACTGCCGTCGAGCTGATCCTGATGGGTGGCAAGGGCAACATCTCTGTTACGGCCAACGTCGCCCCGCGCGAAATGGCCGACCTGTGCGAGGCCGCCCTTGAGGGCAATGCCGAGAAGGCCCGCGCAATCAACGAAAAACTCATGCCGCTGCACAAAGACCTGTTCTGCGAAGCCAACCCGATCCCGGTGAAGTGGGCGCTCGTCGAAATGGGCCTGATGCAAAAAGGCATTCGCCTGCCACTGACCTGGCTGAGCGAAGGCTGCCACGAAAAAGTCCGTACTGCCTTGCGCCAGTCCGGCGTACTGGTTTAAGAGGAAGTGCACCGCATGAAGCGACTGGCTGGTCTTTCCGCCCTTGCCCTGATTATCTCCAGCACCAGTGGGTGTGGCTGGCTGTGGGGCGAGGATGGCTATTTCCGCGACCGCGGCAGCGATTACCTGCAGGCGCACCCGACAGCGCCGATGCAGCTGCCGCAGGACGTCAGCAACGTCAAGCGCCTTGACCCGTTGCTGCCCATTCCACGTAACGTCGCCGATGACAACGTCGCTGGCGAGTTCGAGGTGCCGCGCCCGCAACCGCTGACCGGTGGCGCCGCCCAGGTTACCGATTACAGCCTGCAACGCAGCGGCAGCAGCCGTTGGGTGCTGGCCCAGCATTCGCCTGCCGAGGTGTGGCCAGTGGCCCGCCAGTTCTTCGAGGACAACGGCTTCCGTATTGCCGAAGAGCGCCCGCAGACCGGTGAATTCAACACCACCTGGCAGCGTTTCGACGAGCTGTCGGCATCGCTTGGCCAGCGCCTGGCCAGCACTGCCAGCAGCGGTGACAGCGAAGTGCGTGTACGTGTGCGCATGGAGCCCGGCGTGCAGCGCAACACCTCCGAGGTGTACGTGGTGAGCGTCGAGCGCCCGGCCGGCAGCACTGCCGAGCCTGCATTCCCGTCCACGTCTGCCAACACCGGCGCCGATGCCCTGCTGGTCGACGAAATGCTTGCCAGCATGAACCGCAGCGCCGAGAAGGGCGGTTCGGTGTCGCTGCTGGCCGCGCGCGATTTCGACGCGCCAAGCCGCGTCAGCCTCAGCGAAGACGGCAGCGGCAACCCGGTGCTGTACCTGGGCTCCGACCTGGACCGCGCCTGGTCTGGCGTGGGCCGTGCCCTGGAGCAGGGTGGCGAGTGGCGTGTCGAAGACATCAACCGCAGCCTGGGCCTGTACTACATCAACCTGTCGGAAAAGCCTGACGACAAGCAGAACCAGCCTGGCTTCTTCAGCCGCATGTTCGGCAGCGAGCCGACCAAGGAAGAGCGTGAAGCCCGCGCCGAGCGCTACCAGGTTCGCCTGAGCAAGGTGGGTGAGAGCGTGCAGGTCACGGTCGAGAAAAACATCAACACCGTGGCTCCGGCCGATGTCGCCCGCCGCGTGCTGAGCGCCATTCAGGACCACCTGGGTTAAGTGCGCTTCGCGGTACTCGGAAGCGGTAGCCAAGGGAACGGCACGCTGATCGCCAGTGGTGACACGTTCATCCTGGTCGATTGCGGCTTTTCCCTGCGTGAAACCGAGCGGCGCCTGGCGCTGCTCGGCGTCTCGGCGGCCCAGCTCAGCGCAGTATTGGTCACCCATGAACATGCCGACCACGTGCATGGGGTCGGCTTGCTGTCACGGCGCTACAATGTACCGGTCTACCTCAGCCAAGGGACCTTGCGCGGCATGCGCAAGCCGGTGGAGGTGGCCGGTTTTCTCGCTTGTGGCCAAAGCCTGCGTATCGGCAGCCTGGAAGTGACCGCGGCGCGGGTAGAGCACGACGCCTACGAGCCGTTGCAGTACGTGATCAGCGACGGCCAGCGGCGCTTCGGCATGCTGACCGACCTGGGCTCGTACGACGCGCTGTTGCTGGAACGTTACCAAGGCCTGGATGCACTGCTGATCGAGGCCAACCATTGCCGCGACCTGCTGGCACGCGGTCACTACCCGGTCTTCCTGAAGCAGCGGGTAGGTGGCATGCAAGGGCATTTGAACAATCACCAGGCCGCGCGCCTGGTGCACGAGTTGGGCTGGAGCAACCTGCAACACCTGGTGCTGGCCCACCTCAGCAGCAAGAACAACCTGCCACACTTGGCCCGCCAGTGCTTTGTCGACACCTTAGGGTGCGACCCGGACTGGCTCCAGGTGGCGAATCAGGAACACGGGCTCGACTGGCGCGAAATCGCCTAGCCCAACACCTCAAGCAAGCGGAGCCCAATCATGGAAAAACGCGACGAACTCTACCGCGGCAAGGCCAAATCGGTTTACAAGACCGACGACGCCGACCGCTTGATCCTGCTGTTCCGTAACGACACTTCGGCGTTCGACGGCAAGCGCATCGAACAACTCGACCGCAAAGGCATGGTGAACAACAAGTTCAACGCCTTCATCATGCAGAAACTGGAAGAAGCCGGCGTGCCAACCCAGTTTGACAAGCTGCTGGGTGACAACGAGTGCCTGGTGAAGAAGCTGGACATGATCCCGGTCGAATGCGTAGTGCGCAACTACGCCGCCGGTAGCCTGGTCAAGCGCCTGGGCGTGGAGGAGGGCATCAAGCTCGAGCCGTCCACCTTCGAACTGTTCCTGAAAAACGACGAGAAGGGCGACCCCTTCATCAACGAATCCCACGTTGTCGCGTTCGGCTGGGGCACCGCCGAGCAGCTGGTCGAAATGAAAAAGCTGTCGCTGAAGGTTAACGAAGTGCTGAGCAAGCTGTTCGATGACGCCGGCCTGCTGCTGGTCGACTTCAAGCTGGAGTTCGGCGTATTCCACGGCCAGATCGTGCTGGGCGACGAGTTCAGCCCGGACGGCTGCCGCCTGTGGGACAAAGAAACCCGCAAGAAGATGGACAAGGACCGCTTCCGTCAGGGCCTGGGCGACGTAATCGAAGCCTATGAAGAAGTTGCCAAACGCCTGGGCGTGCCGCTGTAAGCGGCCCGTTCACGCAAGCGCCTGATACCACGCGATTTTTTTTAAAAAAAGGTTTGCGTTTTAAAAGAACGCTGGTATGATGCGCGGCATTGGAGAGATGCCGGAGTGGTCGAACGGGACGGATTCGAAATCCGTTGTACTGGCAACAGTACCTAGGGTTCAAATCCCTATCTCTCCGCCATATTAAAGGCCCCGAGCGCTGTATAGCCCTCGGGGCCTTTTTCATTTGGGGGAATTTTGGGGGAATGGGGGAGCGTGTATTTCCCCCAAGCGTTCGCTATCATTTCCCCCATGGCCTACTACGAGAAGCGCGGGGACGCCTGGCGCGCCCAGATCCGCCGCAAAGGATATCCAACCCTTTCCGCCACCTTTGACACCAAGGCAGAAGCCCAGCGATGGGCCGCCGAGATCGAAGGTGATATGTCGCGTGCGCGTTTCGTCGACATGCGCGAGGCCGAGAGCACCACGCTCGCCGAAGCCTTGGACCGGTACCTGTCCGAGGTGACCTCGACCAAGAAGGGCGCCAAGCAGGAACAGGTCCGCATCAAGAAGTGGAAGGAGCACAAGCTGGCCAGTAAAGGCCTGGCTGCGATCCGTTCGAGCGACATGGCCGCGTACCGCGATGCTGAGCTCAAGGAAGGCAAGTCCACCGCGACAGTCCGCCTCAATCTGGCGGTGATCAGCCACCTGTACACGGTGGCCACCAAGGAATGGGGTATAGAAGGGCTGACAAACCCGTGCCGGGCGATCCGGATGCCAAAGGGCAGCAAGGAAAGGGATCGACGCCCGACGCCGGCGGAGCTCACCGCGCTGTACAAAGCGGCCGGCCAGATGAATGCCCAGCTTCCGGTGTTCATTGAGCTGGCGGTGGAGACCGCGATGCGACGCTCTGAGCTGCTGTTGCTGCGCCGCGACCAGGTGCGCGGCAAAGTGGCCTACTTGGAAGACACAAAGAACGGTGAGAGGCGCGCGGTACCGCTGTCCTCCCGGGCGGTCGCCCTGCTGGAGGGGCTGCCCACGCCGATAGGTGGCGGCCGGTACTTCAACCTGGCGCTTAACACAATCAGCAACTACTTCCCGCGGGCCTGTGTGGCTGCAGGGATTGAAGGTCTACGCCTTCACGACCTTCGCCATGAGGCGACCAGTCGTTTCTTCGAACGCGGCTTCACCATGATGGAAGTCGCGAGTATTACTGGGCACAAGACCCTGGCGATGCTCAAGCGCTACACGCACCTCAGCCCGCAAGATCTCGCTGAGAAACTCGGTTAACAGAAACAGGGAAAGTTAAGTTGTCTTTCAAGCCAATTGATGCATCTGGCGCGTGCTTCACGCGCTGCAACTTACTCATGCTATCTACTTTTGAGCCTGATCAGGGGCATGTGAAAGATGACATATGTCGTTCTGTTCTTGTGATGGCTGTAAGTGCGGTCGACTCATACATGCACTGGCTTATTTACGACAAGCTGGCTGATGTGAGAAAGGGGGATGATCTTCCGCCAGCGTTGGCAAAGCTTGCGGTCCCGTTCTCGAGCCTGGCGATGTTGGCTGACTCGGTAGTTGAGAACAGGGCAAAGATCCGCCCATGGGTGCAGGTCAAGAATGCTATGCAGAAGAAGCTTCTTTCAGAGACTTTTCAGTCATTTGAGCAGCTCGGTGTTGCGATGTCTATGGCGGGCATTACCGGCGGATGGAAGAAAATTTCGGAAAAGCTTGGAGAGCCACCGGCAGCGATAAAGTCGCGGCTCAATCATATAGTCCACAGGCGAAACCAGATTGTTCATGAGGGTGACATCATGAGGAAATCGAGGCCTCGCCACGTGGTGTTCAATGACATCAGTGTTGAGCAGACAGTTGATGACGTCGACTGGCTTCAAGATCTGATCAAAGCGATGGATCATATCCGCTAGGCTACCCGTAGCGACGGAGGTTCTTTGCGCTTCCGTCCAGGTTTCGAGCTCTTATGCTCCCCATCCCGAAACTCGCGCAGGAACTTGCGCACGTCCTCCTTCAGCCAACAGTGGCGGTTGCCCATCTTGAAGCTCTTGGGCAGCCATGGCACGCCACGGCGAATCCCCTCCCTAATCGATGCTTCGGTGCGGCCCAGCAGCTTAGCCAGGCCTTCAACCGTCAGCACCTCGGTTTCTTCGCTCATTCCTTCCTCCTGACCTGACGCGTCAGGTTCTGGTTGTCACGGTGACCTGTCACGTCAGGTTCGTTTTGCTGGCGGCAGAGCAGGCTTCGACTCAATGAACGAGCTGGCCGAGTGTTCGCCGCCAATGTGGCGGAAGTAGTCAATCTCAACCTTTGCGCTTTCAATCAGTACGCGGCTGATATCCGATACCGACTGGGCGCGCTGAACCTCTTTGGCCAAGTTGTCGTCATCGGCCTCTCGCACCGCTTCGAGCTGGGCGAATAGGTGGTCGCGAAGGTCGCTGAGCTTATTTTTCATTCCTGGTCTTCCTCTTGATCTCTTTTTTCAGTTCGTTTTGCAGGTGGAGAATGTCAACGATCTCCTCCGGCAGGCCTTTGTAGTGATGGTTGTTGCGCAACTGGTGCTCAGCACGCGTGCGCAGGCATAGGTTGGCCAAGCTCGTGTTCTGCACGTCGCCGTCTTTGGCTGCCACGACCATCCCCTCTGGAACAGGGCCGTTGGCTTGCTCCCAGGTGTGGATATGAAGCGGTTTCCACACGTCGGGCTGCGCTACCTTGATAAGCGTGTACCGGCCCTTGCGGTGGGTGGCTCCAACCGGTCTTGGATCCTGGCCAATCTGACCCCCTTTGGCCTCCAGCCTGGCAAGCATGATTCGTCGATGCGTTTCCGATCTGTGGGCATCGGTCTTAACCAGCCCAAACAGGGCTGCCCGCAAGGTGATGGCTGTCTTTGTCCGCCCAGGCAGTAGCAGGCAAAGCTCCTTGTTGGTCTTGGTGGGATAGAGCAGGCGAAGGAGATCATCCTCTGCCCCGGTCCAACGCTTGACTGGCCCGCGCCTAGTCATGGGCCACTCCGGTCTGTAGCTCTCCGATCACCGATTGGATTCCGGCCACATAGCTCCCTGGCCGGCCTTCGGTAGCGCCGGACAATCGCTCAACCACCACGTCGACCGGTGAGCCACGCAGTGAGGCGACCAAGTCAATCGCCCAGGTCCTTGCTTCCAAGTACATGAAACGGTTGATGGGGCCGGCCGGAGTCAGCGCCGCGCTGGAGAGCTTGCGGGTGGGTTCTACAACATGAGCCGTCGAGACCTTTGCAGCCGACCTCGATACGGCCGAGTTGGCCCGCCCACGACCCCGCTTGAGCCCCATCGATTCGAGGATTTCCTTCGCTGCCTGGCTGATATCTCGCTTGCTCATGATCGCCCCCGGAAGTGGTCGGCCAGAACTCGTCGCCCGTCCAGGCCGCAGGCAGTGGACAGGTCGAGGACCTGCCCAAAAGTTGTTTCTCGCTGCTGCAGTGCGTCCCACAGCAGTAAGAGCAGGCCGGCCTGGCTCATGGCTCCTGCTCCCGAGGCTTTTCCGCATGCTGCGCCTGGTCACGATCAAGCAGCCTGTCGATCCGAGCTAGGAGCATGTCGCGATACTCGATGTTGACCAGGTCGTCGTTGATGTAGGCGATCGCCTCACGCAGCAGTTTGTCGGCTTCCTGTAACTGGGTCTCACGCTCTTCCAGCTTGGCCTGCAAGTCTCCCTCGCTGACGCCGGCGATTACTGCCAGCCCTCGGCCTGCTGAGACCAGATCACCCAGCTTGGTGAAAGGCAGGATGCTCTTGAGTGGGCCTGCTTCGCTGGCGCGCAGCACCAAGGTGATACGTTCAGGAGCCGACATTCTTACCTCCGGTAGCGGCCTGGAATCCGGCTAAGAAAACCAAATAGTCACCATGGGTGCGGTCGTCGACGAAGCCGCTCACCGGACCTTTTTTCAGCTCGGATTCGCTGGCGCCGATCGGATTAACGGCAATGAACAGGTCGCGAGGATCGACTGACGCTGCCGCGGCCTCGGAGCTTGGCGCGGTGGATGGAAGATCGTCGCCCTGGGCACGAATGCGCTCGAAGATTTCCTGGCGATGCACAGACACGCCGGCTGGGGCCTCGACCCCGACCCGGGTTTGCATACCCTTTACGCCGAGAATGGTGACAGCGATATCGTTGTTAATGCGGATGGTTTCGCCTACGCGGCGGGTGAGGATCAACATAATCAGAACTCCTTGTGGGGGAGGGCGACGATTGCCGCCCCTCCATTCACTGCGTGGTGCGCAGCTCGTTGCGTGGCACCCAGCCGCCGGTGGTTTTCACCATGCAGCCGACGTAGGGCGCGAACTTGGTGTGCCGCTCGGTCTGGTAGCCGTACCATTGGCACGATCCCCAGTTCACAGCGGCGGCGACTGCGAGCACGCACAGGGCGATCCCTGCAACTGCGCCCAGGCCGATGTGCTTGCGCTTCAAGCCTCGATACCGAAGTCTTTGGGGCGCAAGCCCAGCTGCACACCAACCTCGGCCAGGACCTTCAGTTCTTCGGGGCTGATGTTTCCGTCGCCCTCGGCAACGGTGATCATGTTCACGAACACCTCCTCGGCATCGAGAGGGTTATTCTTGATGTCTGCGATCTCGCGCATGATGTTCATGCGCCCCAGGCGGAAGCCGGCCTGCAGTTGCTCGGTGAAGAGATTCACGGTGGTGGTGATCTCTTGGCCGAAGTGCTCCAGGTTCTTGTTTGCCCGGATTTGAATGTCGATCTGGGCCGCCTCGTTCTTGCTGATCTCGCCGTCAGCCGCCGCCACCAGCAGGCAGCCACCGACGATGGCTTGCATCAGGTCACGGTTTTCCAGCTTCTTGACTGCACGCTTGGCGCCGAACAGTTTCTTTCCAATACCGAACATGGGTCTTTCCTCTTGGGTTGGTGGAGCTTTCTTCAGGCAAGCCGGTGGCCTGCCGCGTTTGTTGGCTTTCGCAAAATCGGGGCTGGATCAGGTCAGGCTGGCAGCGTCACGCCACCGCCAAGGCGCACTCAGCGCGCCGGGTTGCAACTCGGGTTTCAATCTTTCTCTCGCCGCTATTGCCGCCACGGCGGACGCGCATTGCATGGTCGTCACCGATAATTCCTTGGATAGCCATGATCAGTACCAGTGCGGCGGCGGCAGAGCTGATCACGCCGCGCCGAAATGCTTCAGCTACCATGCTGGCGCGATTTGAGACGCCAAGTTTGTAGAAGACCCGCTCAACTGATTTTTTCACGGTTCCAGGTGCGCATCCCAAGGCGCGAGCAACTTCCTTTCCAGACATTCCCGAGCAGATCGCCAAGGCTGTTTTCAGCTCTTGTTCCGCTAGAAGTCCCGTTGACCCCTGCAGGTTGCCGAAGTAGATGATTCCGTTCATGGGGGCGCTCTGAGATGGTTGGTATGGATTGCATTTAAGCGTGCTAAATCAACCCAGTCAAGCATGCTAAATATTTTTGTTTAGCTTGCTTCATCTGTGAGTCAAAAAAAGGCCCGCATTTGCGGGCCTTTTCTCAGCTATCGCAGTATCCACTCCAGGCGATATGGAAGGCGCCATCTCCTACTTCCTCAACTTTGACTCCTGCAGTCGAAGCGATCTCATTGATGACCCGGCGCCAGTCCCTGGGGTCTTCATCCTCAAGGCGACGGACAGTTACGCACTGCAAACGTTGAACCTTAGGATCTGACACAAGGTCGCGGATCCTGTGGCCGATGCGCTCGTATGTGTGAGGCGTAGTGGTGGTGAAAGAAGGGGAGGAACGCATGCCATATTCCTTGCGGCTACTGTATTTATGTACAGTATTTGGAAGGGTGACGGATGGCAATATCCCCCCAGAAAAATTCCTGGGGGCGACGGATGAAGGGTTATGTAGCCTGAAGCGTCTAGAGCTTCTGTAGGGCTCGAACGACTACGCCAACGATACGGCAGTCTTCCGTGCATACCTCTGTGGGATAGGCCGGATTGAGCGGTTTCAAATATTTCCGGCCACCATCTTCGACCAGCTTTTTGAAAGTGGCCTCGTTGCTGTTCCCAAGCTTGGCGATCACCAGCTTGCCATGGAATGCATCTGCTTCGGTGTCTACCAGAATGAGGGTGCCTTCAGCGATGGTTTGCCCGATCGGAGAGGTCATTGAGTCGCCTTTGACCTCTAGCCAAAAGGCTGGACCTTTAGCCTGGTAATCGGATATTTCATAACGATCCGAAAAGCCCGGAGGGAAGGGCTCAACGGCCTCGGCCCAGGCCCCAGCTGCTACCCAGCTGATTACTGGGTACCGGTACATCAAGTTGGGTTGCGCAACAGGGCGCACGTTCGCCTCTGGATGACCTTCTTGCTCAGGCCCCTCCCCAATCGCCAGCCACTTAGCGTGAAAACCTGTCGCCTTCGCCAAGGCGTAGATGTTCTCGGGTTTCATGCTTTTGCTCTCCCCGCTCACCCACTGCGATACCGCAGAAGACGACACACCGCAGGCTGCAGCGATTTCGCTTTTTCGTTTGCCACTGGCCGCGATGGCCTTGGCTATGCGTTCGTATCTTTCCATGACGAAATATTAAGCACTCTTGAGTTAAGCATGCAGCTTGCTAAAAAAACGGTTGCTCCGATTTATTTAGCTTGCTTTAATCCTCCCTATAACCGGAGGAACGCTTAGTGAACACAGATCAAGCCGTCGCGCATTTTGGAAGCAAGAAGAAGCTAGCCGACGCGCTTGGCATCTCACCTGGAGCTGTGACGCTCTGGAAGAACGTGATCCCGCACCTTCGGCAGTACCAGATTCAAACAGTCAGCGGTGGCGCCTTAACGGTAGACGGGGCTATGACCGTGACCGCAGATGAATCATGCGCCTCCGAGGATTTGAAATCACCTAAGCCCAACGGCTCTGTATGCCTATACAGTGAATCGAGGGTTGCCCAATGATTTACCTGTTCTTCCTTTTCTGGTTGTCCGGATAGTTTTCATCGGGCAACAAAAAACCCGGCTGGCCGGCCGGGTTTCTTAACCAGTCCCCTGCAAGGGACCTTCTTGAATCTTCGTCACTTGGAGACGATTCGATGCACCCAAAAAATACCACCTCCGAAATTCCAAATCAACATTTGCCAACGTCAACTGGCGCCTGCCAGCCTGGCGGCGGCCTAGCTACGGACTTCACCCAAGCCCAGCGCGAAGTCGTAGTCGGGCTGCTGATCGCTGAGCGAAACCATGCTAGCCGTTGGTGGACCTACCTTTCGGAAATGCGTCTTCTCAGCCAGTTGCCTGACTGGGTGGTTGATCAGGAGGTCGGACGCCATGTGGATTACGACCGTTGGGTCGGTGATTGCCAGGCTACCAATCACAAATTGCTCGGCTTTGAAGGTCACCTCAACAACTACGGTGGTACCGGGTTGTCGATTATCGACCTCGAAGGGCGCGCGCCCCAGAAATCTACCTCTCCAGTCCGTGGAGCGGGAGGTGATGCATGCTAACCGTGCGCACCCAACTGATGCCGATCTCAGTTGCCGGCGAGATCGTCCAGGACGTAACCCTCACCGCCGCCGAAATCGCACGCTTCAACGAAGCCCGCGAGTCATTCAAGTTGATCAAAGCTCTGTACTGGGCGCATGTCGTGCCTTCACTCGGGGGCTTCGATAATCCTGTAACTGGCGAGCTTGAGCGTCTGTTTGAGCGTGTCGTCTTCGACACTCGAAATTTCCTGTATCCACACCGCAACGCAGCCGCCTTCCATGACGCAAAGTATGTGGGAGGTGCTGAATGAATCTGTCCATCTCAACTGACAGCACCATGCCCAGCACGCAGCTGCGCGATCTGATCAACGATGCTCGTGAGCAGGCTGGCGAGCCGAAGATCCGCAACGATCAGCTAATAGCCAAGATCGAGGACGAGCTTGAAGGTGAACTGGGGGTATGCAGAAAAATTGCACACCCCCAAAGCGGGGCGCTGATGGACTGTTACGACCTGACTCGCGACCAATGCCTTCTGGTTGGAATGCGCGAGTCAAAATCTGTCCGGCGTCGCGTCACTGAAAAACTCAAAGAGATGGAAGGGTCTGCGCCCCGGCCCATGACCCAGGCCGAGCTGATCGCTGCCAGTGCAAACCACCTGGTGGCGATTGAGCGGAAGCAGGCGGAGCAGCAGCAGGCTCTGGCTCAGGTGGAGGACCGCACCAGCCGGCTGGAGCAGGTCCGTTATCTCGACTCCGTGCCCAGCGGCTTCGAGACCATCACCACGATTCGCGAACGCATCAACAATCGCCATGGCCTTCCAGCCTGGGTGGTCAACGCGGTGATGCGTGAGGTGTCAGGGGCCCCGCTGCCGTTTGCCATGGTGCGCAGTCGTCACTCCGAAGAAGGGGGCCAGCCGTTCGCGATCTGGCCCAAGCCGGCGATCACGCGCCGATTTGACCAGTTCGTAGAGCAATGCGCGTACGTCACTTCCGAGCGTGCAACCCACCCGGAGATCCCGCAGGGGCGATTCAAGATCAACCCGAGGTTGTCGCAATGACCGACAACGTGATCCAGATGTTTGGGCGGAAGCCAACTGATCCGGTGGTGATCAATGAGGCGTACTTCGAACCATTGACCAACGATCAGCTCGCGTACCGGGCCTGGACCCACTGCGACTTGGCTGAGGAAATCTTCTTCTCGGATGAGGCAGAGGAAGACTCCCTACGCGAAGCCAAGTTTGAAGTGCTCATGGCTCAGTGGGCTTTGCGGGTTCTGGTTCGGCGACTAACCGGATTCCCGGCCCTTGAGCTCCGGGAACAGGTGAATCAGGCGTTCCTTGAACGGCTCGCAATCGATCAGGACGGGCTGGCCTCAGCGACTGAGCCAGACCCTGCCAAGTCTGTGGTGATGTGTCCATGGCCCAGCTACGCCGGGGCTCGACATTTGACTGAACGCGAACGGTGGGTGGTTTACAGCACAGCCAAAGCACATCGAGCCGCTTTGGAAGAGCAGGGCATCGCCATAGCTGAACCCTACGACCAGTTTGTCCAGCGGATTACCGCTGAGTTGGAGATTTGACCCATGAGCATGGAATTGATGGTCAAGGCCATGAAGACCAAGGTCGGCAACCCGCTGCGCAAGCTGGTGCTGATCAAACTGGCGGACAACGCCAGCGATCAAGGCGAGTGCTGGCCGTCGTATCAGCACATCGCCGATCAATGCGAGATCGCGCGCTCGACCGTGAAAACACACATCCGCGAGCTGGAGAAAGCTGGCCTGGTGCGCCGGGAGTTCCGACGCAACGGTGAGTTGAACCAGTCCAACGTCTTCCACTTGAACCTTTGGGGTGGGGCGGCAGATGCCCTAGGGGGTAGGGCGGCAGAAACCCACCTG
>NZ_JBWKXT010000038.1:0-60842 GCF_059423245.1 Pseudomonas sp. GW460-LB5 | reverse complement strand
CAGGTTTCAACGTACGTCGTTTTTTGATGTGTTGGCTGCTCGATAGCCGGAAAATTTCCGGCTATTTCAGACCATCCTTAGGACTTTCTCTGCTCACTCTGAGCGTCAGTACCGGGCAAGCTGCAATGGCCGCCGGCGAGAAAGGCGAGGGATTTATCGAAGGCAGCAGCCTGACCATTCTCAATCGAAATCTCTACTTCAACCGCGATTTCCGTAAAGGCCAGTCCAGCAGCTCGGGTAATGGCTATTCGGAAGAGTGGGCGCATGGCGTGATAGGCAGATTCGAGTCTGGTTTCACCGAGGGCACCATAGGCTTTGGTGTCGATGCCTTTGCCATGCTAGGGCTCAAGCTTGACACCGGCGACGGCCGTTCTGGAGCAGGCGGCTCAGTCGACGTGATGCCTTACAACAGCCTCGGGCAGGCTGAGGACAACTACTCAAAACTGGGGGGCGCGGTGAAAACTCGGTTCATGGATACCGAGATCAAGGTAGGCGACGTCTTTCCCGTCAGCCCGGTCGTCCAATACGGTGATGCACGGCTTTTACCGGAGAGTTTCCGAGGTGTCACCGTGGTCAACAGCAGCGTGGAAGGACTGTCGCTTCAGGGCGGTCGCCTCCACTCGATGAGCCAACCCAATACCAGCAGCATGCGCGACGGCTTCGCTACCTTCTACGCGGGCGAAGTGGACTCGCCATGGATCGCCTATTTCGGTGGTGATTACACGCTTAATGACAACGTCGGCTTTAGTCTCTACACCAGCCGCCTCAAGGATGCCTGGAATCAATATTACGCGGGCACCACGCTGAGCTACCCGCTTGCGGACGATGTCGCCTTGATCGGCGGGCTGAACTACTACAAGGCGGTCGATGAAGGGAGGCAGCTCCTCGGGAGCTTCGATAACAACATCTGGAGCGGCAAGGTCGGCATCCAATTCGGCGCTCATACAGTGCTGGTGGGTCTCCAGCGCAACAATGGCGATGATGACTTCGACTACTTGCGCCAATCGGACTCCATCTACCTCGACAACTCCATCCAGTACAGCGACTTCAACTCGCCGAAGGAGAAGTCATGGCAAGTGCGCTATGACCTGGATATGGAGCCTTTCGGTGTGCCTGGATTGAGCTTCATGACTCGATATGCCCAGGGCTGGGATGCCGACTACAGCAACGCCAACGAAGTCTATATGCGCCGTGATGACAACGGCGATCCGTTGACCAACCAGAAGCGCTGGGAGCGGGACATCGAGGCCAAGTACGTTGTGCAGTCTGGGTCGTTGAAGGACATGTCCTTTCGCATTCGACAAGCCACGACTCGCGCCACCGACTTCGAGTCGGATTTGGATGAGTTCCGCCTGATTGTCGAGTACCCGCTGGAAGTTCTCTAACCCTGGCAAGCGAGCGGGTTGATTGCCCGCTCGCTCCTTGGTCCTGCTGTCCCCTCGTAGTGCTCCTTTGGTTTGGAGACAGCCCTTGGCGCCCTAGGGCGCCTTTTTTACTTAGGTTAAAGGACGTATGAAAATGAGTCGGCCACTACACACAAGCGGCCGTGCTGGCAGGCAGTACTACTGGGCGGGATATTCTGCAACGACCTGATCAGAACCCGTCTTGGTCAAGCCAATGACCTGGTAGGCATGCTGTACGCCATCGACTTCCATGCCGGGGGAGCCCGCCGGCATCCCGGGAACAGCGATGCCCAGCAGATCATCGCGCTTGGTGAGTTCGATGACCTGAGCCGCCGGCACATGACCTTCGACGAACTTGCCGTCAATCACCGCGGTGTGACAAGACGCCAACCGCGGCGCAACGCCCAGACTTTGCTTCACTGCCGTCATGTTGCTTTCGACATGGTCGACGACTTTGAAGCCATTCGCTTCGAGGTGTGAGATCCACTTCTTGCAACATCCGCAATTAGCATCACGATGGACATCAATCGTCAGGGCATCAGCGGCTTGAACTGCAGATGTGACGGAGAGAGCGGCCAGCAAGGCCAGATATTTAGCTTTCATGCACGTGCTCTTTGCCATCGGCGTGGGTATGGGTCTTGGGCGAGGCATTCGGAGTTTGCTCGGAATGATGGTCTCCGCCGCTTGGGGCGGCCTCATCCCCGGCATGGTGGTCATCGCTACTCATGTCCGAATGGTGACCTGCCTCAGGTGCGGAGCCACCCTCGCTATCAGTAGCCGCGGCATCGTGATGGCCAGGCTCTCCGGCATCACCTGTTCCATGATGGTCTTCGCCACCGCCGCTATTGCCATGATGGCCAGGCTTATTGTCGCCGTGCTGACCTTCATGATTGTGCATTTGCGTTTCCCCACCACCATGCTGATGGCCGCCACTGGATGCGACGAGTGCTTGGTATTGCTTGGCATCCATCGCCGGCAATTGGTCAAGGAAGGCAACCATGCCCCAGATGTACTCATCGCCCATGCTCTTGCCCCACGCAGGCATACCCGTTGCCTTGATGCCATGCTTGATCACCCAGAACGCTGCTGACGGATTGCCATCGACACCGATTTTGGCGAGGTTGGGAGGCGCAGGATAAAGCGATTGGCTTAGCTCGGTCTCCGCCACACCTGGCGCCAAATGACAGCCGATACACATGGAGTTGTAGTTGCCCGCACCGGCGCGAATAAGAGCTTGATCATCCAGGTTGGGAACCTCGATGTTCCGCGAACGGACTTCGATAGAGCGGTCACGGGCCATCGTGAGAAACGCATGCACTGCAGGAAAATGGGGATCGTCGGCCCCCACGTTGACCACGCCAAAGTAGGCACCGGCCAGGACAGCTGTGCTACCGACCACGCCGGCCGCCACCAAAGTTTTAATTGTTCTTTTCATGTCAGGTTCTCAAAACCACATCCGGATACCGGCGACAAAACGCGCCTCGTCTACATCACCTCCCTCGTCGCGCACCATGTCTGCCGTGTTGCCATAGGAGCGGCTCCAAGAAACCCCGATATAGGGGGCAAACTGCCGGACAATCTCGTAACGCAGACGTAAACCGAGCTCGGTATTGGCCAACCCGGACCCCACACCTCGCTCAGGATCGTTCTTGCCGTAGAAGTTCATTTCGGCAGTTGGCTGGAGAATCAGCCGGTTGGTCAGCAGAATGTCGTACTCGCCCTCCAGTCGGGCAGCAGTTTGGCCATTCTCGCCGACGAAGGCCGTGGCTTCGGCCTCAAAGGCGTAAAGCGCCATGCCCTGGATACCGAAGGCGGCCCAAGTCTGCGGCGACTCCGGTTTGAAGTCCTGGCGGACGCCCGCGACGACATCCCACCAAGGGCCGATCGAGCGGCCGTACAGCAGCTGTAATTCAGCGTCCTCGGTAACGCCGTTGGTACGCTCGCCTTCGGAGCGGAACCAGACCCGGTTGATATCACCGCCTACCCAACCCGACGCATCCCAGGCCAGGGTGCTGCCCTCATCTGCGTCTTGGTATTCGAGCTGATCGAGCAGGAAAAAGCTGTTGATGGCGCTGTCATGCACCTTGTGGCCAGGCAGTGGCGGGAAAGCCGCTTGGCGATCAGCATCCGTCAGAACGGGAATCGGCGTACGACTGGTAGTTCTCGGGGCTTCAGCGGAGCCATGGTTCATCTTCGAATGATCCATGCCCTCCATCTGTCCCTGCATGGTGCCGTGTCCCATCTTGCTGTGGTCCATGGCTGGGGCCTTCTCTTGGCTCTGGCTGTGGCCCATCTGGCTATGGTCCATGCTGCCCGATTCGCTCTGCATGGCACCATGATCCATCTTGCTGTGATCCATGCCCTCCATCGGCGCTTTGGCGGAACCGTGGCCCATCTGGCTGTGGTCCATCGACATGGAGCCGTGCCCCATTGCCGAATGATCCATTTCTTCCGCAGCCTGGGTAACGCCGCCGCTGAGTGCACTCAGCGACACGACCAGCGCTATGAGGGACGGGCGTGAAAACCTAGTGGTCATGGTTCGAACCTGCTTCGGCTTCGGTGCCGCCATGCTTATCCATCATCTTCTCGTGCCCCATATCGTCATGGTTCATGCCCTCATGATCCATGGTGCCATGATCCATCTGCTGGCCAGCGGCCTTGCCTTTCGATTGATCTGCAGGCTTGTCACTGATGGCCTCGGGCGCAGCCGACTCGGCAGCATGTTGTTCGTGCTCGCTGTGCCCCTCACCTGCCAATGACGTCGGCGCGTACAAAGCAGCCAAAAAACTGAACATCGCTGCGCTGCCAAACAGGGCATTACGCTTCATAAAAGTACTCATCAGAAATCTCCTTTACTCATCCACACGGACTTCACGGAACATGCCCATTTCCATGTGGAGCAACAGGTGGCAGTGGTAGGCCCAACGCCCCAACGCATCGGCGGTCACCCGATAGCTGCGCTTGGAACCTGGCGGCATGTCGATGGTGTGTTTACGCACCAGGAAATTGCCGTTCGCATCCTCCAGATCACTCCACATGCCATGAAGATGGATCGGGTGAGTCATCATGGTGTCGTTGACCAGCGTGATGCGAACACGCTCGCCGTACTTGAGGCGTAGAGGCTCGGCGTCAGAGAACTTGATTCCATCGAAGGACCAGGAGAATTTCTCCATATGCCCGGTGAGGTGCAGCTCGATGGTGCGACTTGGCTCACGCCCGTCCGGATCAGGGAAGGTGCTGCGCAGGTCAGAGTACGTCAGCACGCGCCGGCCGTTATCACGCAGGCCGATACCTGGGTCGTCCAGCTTGTGCGTCGGCGTCATGGTCTGCATGTCGACCAAAGGATTGTTGGTCTCTGAGGCCGGGTGTGCCTGCATGTTGCCAGCCATGCCAGCCATGCCAGCCATGCCAGCCATGCCAGCCATGTTTGAATGATCCATTCCGGCCATCTGGCTGTGATCCATACCAGCCATGCCACCCTGCATGCTGCCATGATCCATTCCCGCCATATTGCCCTGATCCATCCCGGCCATGTTCCCGTGATCCATACCGCCCATGCTGCCGTGATCCATACCCATGTCGCCCATGGCAATCAGCGGACGCGGGTCGGGGCTGGGTACTGGTGCACTCAACCCCTCCTGTACAGCAAGGGTGCCGCGCGCATAGCCAGTGCGATCCATGGATTGTGCAAACACGGTATACGCCTGTTCGCTGTCTGGTTCGACGATCACGTCGTAGGTCTCGGCCACGGCGATACGGAACTCGTCGACGCTGACCGGTTTGACGTGCAGACCATCGGCCGCAACCACAGTCATCTTCAGGCCCGGGATGCGCACATCGAAATAGGTCATCGCCGAGGCGTTGATGAAGCGCAGGCGGATCTTTTCGCCTGGTTTGAATATGCCGGTCCAGTTGCCATCAGGTGCCTGGCCGTTCATCAGGTAGGTGTAGGTGTAGCCACTGACGTCGGCGAGATCAGTCGGGCTCATCTTCATTTCGGCCCACATCTTACGGTCGGCTACGGCGGCGGACCAACCCATCTCGCTTACGTCATCGATGAAGTCACCAACGGTGCGTTTGTGCTGGTTGTAGTAGTCCGACTGTTTCTTGAGCTTGGCCAGTACCCGCGTTGGATTTTCATCCGTCCAGTCGCTCAGCAACACGACGTAATCACGGTCGTAACTGAAGGGCTCGGGCTCCTTGGCATCGATGACCAGCGCACCGTATACGCCGACCTGCTCCTGGAGCCCAGAATGGCTGTGATACCAGTAGGTGCCGTTCTGGTTGACCTTGAACTTGTACTCATACATGCCATCAGGGGCGATGCCATGGAAGCTCAGGCCAGGAACGCCATCCATGTTCGCCGGCAGGATGATGCCGTGCCAATGGATGGAGGTGTCCTCCTTGAGGCGGTTGCGCACGCGCAATGTGACGGTATCGCCTTCGCGCCAACGAAGAATCGGCCCAGGGAGCGAGCCGTTGATGGTCATGGCCGTGCGCGCTGCGCCGGTGATGTTCACCGGGGTTTCACCGATGAATAGGTCGAATTCGTTACCAGTCAGTACGTTGGGCTGGCCGGGGCTGTTCACCGCCCAGACCGGCGTGCGCCACAGGCCAAGTCCGCCGATAATACCGGTGGCTGCCAGGCCTTTGACGAAGGTGCGCCTTGTGGTTTTGCTTTGCATGCCGTTTTGTCCAATCCGTCAAATGAGCCGGTGATGGTGTGCCCGGTCTCGGGTTCATGGCTGCTTCAATGTCGGGGATTTACCCCTCAACTTTCCACGTCGGTGCATTGCACAAGCCTTACCGACGATGAGCAGTATGAAACTGCCATATCCCAACCATCCGGGTGATTACATTTCTGTAAGGTAGATGACTTCAGCAGTTGGTGTGCTCTGCTTGCTCGGTTGGACTGCTGGCTACAGGAGCCTCAACTTTCTGCTGCTGGGCCACCCGGTAGGCCTCCAGAGACGTCTGGCGTGCCTGCTCCATGCGCGCGAAGGTTCGGTCAGCACCACCTTCAGCCATTGCCAAGCTGGAGATGCTCAGAGCAGTAACTACAAGCAGAGCTTTGATCGATTTCATTTTGGGTATTCCTCGTAAGTTAAGTGGTCCCTGCAACTGCAGAGGCCGAGCTTTAGGCTCGATGTCACGTTAACTAAGAGGGCCTGTCAGCAACCTGAGCCGAACATTACAGTTCTGTCAGGTTGCTATTTCTTTCTTGTAGCCCATCCAGAAGGCTCGGTACTGTCTTTCATGCCCTCATAAAGCCTTGCGAATTTCTTGAGAGGGCATGCTCGGCAGCGATGCCTAAGCTACTCAGGGTCATTCGCACCCGCGGATAAGACCACCAACAATTAAGAGAGATTGTCACTATGTCGAATAAATCCAACGTCGCTACCGGTGCCGCTCTGGCTCTCGTGGCCGCCAGCCTGTTTGCTACCCTGCCTGTCCAGGCCGCCCAGGACACCAAAGCAGCTGAAGTGAAGTGCTTCGGCGTCAACGGTTGCAAGGGCCAGAACGACTGCATGACCGCCAAAAATGCCTGCAAAGGCCAGGGAGAATGTAAAGGCCAGGGTTTCAAGCTGATGACTCAGGCCAAGTGCGATGAGGCCGGTGGTAAGACCAGCGAATAATGCCGTTGCGGGGAGTGCCTGCCACTCCCCTGCTGGAGTCTTGAATGAGTAAGCACAAAACACTGGGGTTCGGTCTTGGCCTTCGCAGTGAGTATTACCAGCAGATTCTTGAACAGCGACCTGCGGTCGACTGGTTTGAGATCATTTCCGAGAATTACCTGGTGGGCGGTGGCAAGGCCCTCTACTTTCTCGATGCGATTGGCGAGCAATACCCGTTGGTGATGCACGGAGTATCGCTGTCGATCGGCGGTTCACATAACCTGGACATGGGCTACCTACGACAGCTCAAGCAACTGGCGGACCGGATACAGCCCCAGTGGGTTTCCGACCACTTGTGCTGGAGTCGCGGCAACGCCCATCAACTCCACGACCTGCTGCCGCTGCCATTTACCCAAGAAAGCCTGCTGCATGTCGCCGCGCGGGTGCGTCTAGTGCAGGATGTTCTGGAACGTCCCATTGTGCTGGAGAACGTTTCCTCTTACGTGCAGTGGAAGACGTCCAGCATGAGCGAATCGCAGTTTCTCTCGGAACTGAGTTTCCTGACCGGTTGCGAATTGCTCCTTGACGTGAACAACGTCTACGTCAGCGCACGAAATCAGGATTTTGACCCATGGCAGTTCATCTTGGAATTGCCGCACGAGCGGATTCGTCAAATTCATCTGGCCGGGCATAGCGATTACGGGCAATACCTCATCGACACCCACGACCAGCCCATCGCTGACCCGGTTTGGGCGCTCTACAGCAAGACTTTGAGCTACTTGGGTCCAACGTCGACGTTGATCGAGCGGGATGATCATTTTCCACCGTTCGAGGATCTGTTATCCGAGTTGGAGCATGCCCGAGCTATCGCCAATGGCGTGATATCGAGGGCAACCCTTTGAGCCTGAGCGCCTTACAGACTGCATTTGAAACTTACCTGACAGATGGTGCCCTGCCCTCCAACGAGCTTTTGGAGCAAGTCCGGGGTTGCACTGCGCTGAGTGCCCTCGAAGGCCTGCGGATCTACCATAACGCCTATCGCTCGCGCCTGCTGGCGGTGCTGCGCGAGGATTTCCCGGCGCTGCAGCAATGGCTGGGAGAAGAGTCGTTCGAGCAACTCGCACTGGCCTATTTCACCGCCTGGCCACCACGGCATTTCAGCATTCGCTGGCTTGGTGAGAAGCTGCCCGAGTTTATTGGCAGCTACATTGCGGAACCTCAACTTTCACCGATTCGCGAACTCGCGGAGCTTGAGTGGGCTTTTACACTGGCTTTCGATGCGCAGGACGTCGAAGCGCTTTCACTGCAGGCCATCAGTGAGTTTTCGGCTGAAGACTGGGTTTCATTCAGGGTTTCCCTGACTCCATCTGCCAGATGGCTGCGATTGCAGTACAACACCCTGGCGCTGTGGAAGGCTGCCAAGTCTGGGGATCTGCTTCCCGTTGCCACCCAACCAGCCGGGAATCGAGACTGTCTGGTCTGGCGTCATAACCTCGTATGCCAGTACCGAAGCCTGGAGCCAGAAGAGGCGTCAGCATTGCGGTTTTTCGTCGAGGGTGGATCGTTCGCCGAACTCTGCGAGTCATTGAGCGCAACACATGGAGAGCAAGCCCCCCTGCAGGCCGCAACTTGGTTGAAATTGTGGGTCAACGAAGGTTTGCTAAAGCTCAGGGCAACTATTCACGAATGACCCGGAACCTATAGGCTAGCGACTTCTCTTTGGCCACTCCCGAGCGCGTCTATGACACACCGCATCATTCATTTCAAACAGCAAGCCTTGCTGGACCCAGAGACTTACCAGGCGATGCTGGCCGACGGCGTAGGTCATTGGGAGGCGCTTGTAGGAAAAGTCGTCGGAATAGAAGACGAGAAAAGCCACGAGTTCGCCGCATTGAAAAGCCTGTTCAAGCGAAAGCGCTACTCCTATGACACGCTGGAAATGCGCGAGCCAGGCAATCACTCAAACTGGCTTCGCGGCCGAGATGGGGAAGAAGGTATTACTAACGAGGTCACCAGTATCCACGGGCTGAAAGAGCTCTCAGAACTGGAGATTTAGTCGGTCGGCAGGCCAGCGCTCAAGCGCTGACCTGGGCCGCATAACCAAGCTCCTGGATCAGCTCGCGGATCGATTCGGCACTTTCTGTGCTCTCTACAGTGACCTTGCCGGCTGCCCGATCCACCTCTACGCGTGCGTCCTGATCCAGCGTCTGGATGGCCTTCGTGATTTTGCTGACGCAACTGCCACAACCCATACCCGAAACATTCAGGCTGAACATCTCTCTCACCTCATTTCGTCCGCGGCTCAAGTTACCGCACAGACAGTATCGACCTTGACACGATGGCAAGGTCAAGTGCGCAAACGCAACAATAAGGCTCAGCCGTTGTTCACAGGCATCAGGATGGGGTTCGATGAACACACCACTACGTGCCTTGCGCCCCTCGTCAGGGCGACATACAGATTCTGAGCGGTCATAAGTTCAGGATGCAGAACAACCGAGACATCCGCCTCGAGCCCCTTGAGAAGTAATGTGCTGCCTACCGAGCGTCTTGCGATGGGGCGGGCAAGGTGTCGATTGCGTTCTCGCGCTTGAATGGCTGCACTCAGAAAGTCGGCTGTACCTCCCGCCACAGCTTGCATAGCGGACCGGCAGCAGTGCAGAACTTCCGGTCGGTACACCCGTGCCCCCGGCTGTTCGGCGAGGGCGTTGAGCACAAGGAGTGCTCGCTGCGGTGTTGGCTCCCCGACGAATGCGACGGCCTCGGCCTCGGCCGGGGTCGGTGGCGTTCGGGCACGTCCTGTGCGCAGAGACTCCACACGCGTTCGCAGGTTTGCTGCACCTACCCCCGTCATCACGCTTGAAGCAAATTCCGCAAGTTGTGCCAGAGCATTGGCACCCTGCAGGTTAAAGTTCCTGGCGAAGTTGACGAGGTCCCTTAGGTCGACGGCTTCGACGGCCATGGCGCCGGGTGTCTGGCTCGTGAGCTGATGGCGACCTTGCACGTTGATGGAGTCCCCGATGATGAGGACGCTGCCCCGAGCGTTGGGTGACTCGGTTCTAGCGGCCACCAGCCGCTGCTGGACTTCGGTCCCGGCGTTGAGCTGCACCCAGCGCACTTCAGCCGGAGCCGTGCGCAGATCCACCGGCTGGCCAGCTTGAAGTTGTTGCCGTATGGCGAGCAGCCACTGCCCGAGGTTCTCAGCGC
Organism: Pseudomonas sp. GW460-LB5; assembly: GCF_059423245.1. Taxonomy (NCBI): domain Bacteria; kingdom Pseudomonadati; phylum Pseudomonadota; class Gammaproteobacteria; order Pseudomonadales; family Pseudomonadaceae; genus Pseudomonas; species Pseudomonas sp. GW460-LB5. Next base: position 50,620 of record NZ_JBWKXT010000038.1, on the reverse strand, counting down.
CGGCCAGTCGCCAGCGCCACGGCGTCCCCAGTTCTCCCGCTGCCGGGAATTGGGGTAGTACCTCGTTCGTCCAATGCACCAGTCGGTTGCCACGGAAGTCGAAGATGGCTTGCATTGGATCACCGAGCACGCAGGTCGGAAGCACCTGGGCTAAACCTGAAACGATAGCGTGCTGGACCACATTGCAGTCTTGGTACTCGTCGACAAGCAACCGCGCGTAGGTGGCACGGAGAGACTGAGCAAGGTGGCCAGCGTGCAGTAACTGCCTGGCAGCCTCTCGAATTGCAGGGTAGTCAGTGTTGGGCTGGTGGAGCTCCAAGATTTGCGGGTTATGGCCGCTTCGCGCCGGGAACTTGGCGATGAGGCGCATCGAGAATCCGTCGATGGTGGATACTCGATAGGCGGAGCTAGGGACGCCGGCGCGTCTCAGGCGTGCCCGTAAGGCCGCAACGCCTGCGTTCGTATGCGTTAGTACGAGGATGGGTTTGCTCTGTCTATGCGCGATGAGCGTCTCGGCAATCAATTGCGTTTTTCCACAACCTGCGGGGGCTGTTATGGAGCCACGCTCGATAGCAAAAAGATCAATCTCAAGGGGCACTTGTAAACGTCCAGAGCTGATTCGTGACTGCCATGAAGCCCGGGTCGGCGTTCTGTAGAGACGGGCCGACGATGTCCCTTGCAACCTCCTGATAGGTTGTCAACGACTTGAACCACCCGCTGTTGCGGATACGAGATGCAGCTCCCAACAGCTCTCGCGTCGCGGGCGAGTAGCCCTGAATAAGTCTTTCAGATTTGATGTCATGTAGTGTCACACGTCCTTGGGACTTCGACTGGATGTGTGCGTTCATCAGCTCTGCACCCACTATTGCTTCGGCTTTCGCCAGAAGTGCATCGAGTGCTTGGTCACTGAGATGGCGGAAGATCTCGTCCTCCAAAGTGAGGCTTGGTCGCCATGTAAGAATTTGTCCGCCTGCGGCCAAGAATGCTTCAGGGAGCCCCGCGGTCGAAGGCTTGTCGGCGTCTACAAAAACCATCACGCGATAGCCTAGGTTCTGAAGTGCTGTTCCACGGATAAGACTGTTATCGGGACTTCCTCCGCCGGCGTCCACATAAGCGCCGCCATGAGCCAGGAATGAGGTAGCGCCAAGACTGACCCACCATTGATCAAGGCCACGCGCGAAGCCAACCTCGCTGGCACCCTCGCAAACGATAATGGATTTGGCGAGGAATGCCTCTGGGTCCTTCCGAAGGGTACTTTGTACTTCGTTGGCCTCCCCTGCCGCCATAACGCTGTGGCGTTGAGGCCCAGACCGAACAACGAATAACTGGCTGCCGGACAATTCGCGCAGCGCGACCGGTGAGTGAGTCGTCATGAAGACCTGCAGCGGAGCGGCAGCGTCCTTTGCGCCCAGGGAGTCCAAGAATCGCATGAGCCGATGAGGTTCAAGCCCATATTCCACCTCATCGACAAGAGCAATTGGCGCGGCGCTAGCTGCAGCTCTTTGCAACCCTGCCACTAGCAATCGCGACGAGCCCGTGCCAAGGGAGCGAAGGGGAATGCCTGTGTCGCTGTGCAGCGCGATCGCACCCTCGCCAATCGACACAGAATGTGCGTCAAGGAGTGCTTGTGGCATCGCTCCAACCGAAACCCCAAGATGCTGAGCCGTGCGTTGCACCACCTCAAGCGTCTGAGTTAGATGTCCGGCGGCTTGATTGCCAAAGTTCGCTCTTGCTTGCCTCGCGGCGCGCGCAAGTTCGGCACCTAGCTCTGCACGCTCGTCAGTAAGTCGATTGAGCACTGAGCCACGACTCCACGACAAGTTCGAACTCGCAAAGCTGCCGATACGGGCGGGTGCTAGTGCCGCTCGTTCCTTCCAGGGAAGAGTGCGTTCGAGTTGCTGCTGCTCCGCACGCTCAGAAAAAAGTGTCCAGGTAGGTTCCAAATCGGCACCAACTTGCAGAAGCAAGGTGATAACGGTCTCCAGCCCCGCTCGCGGTTCGTCGTCGACTTCTCCCGTTCCTGGATTGAATCCACGCAAGAACTCGCCGTAAACATCGATATCCATCAGCGATACCGGCAAATCGCCAAGCGTCACACTGATGGTGATGGGTGTTTCGACGTTCAGAGCGAAGAAGTCCATGTCGCCGAACGTGCCGCCCCGGCGGGCACCGACGCAAAGGTCAATCGCATCTAGAATGCTGGACTTTCCACTATCGCCAGGACCTATGAGGCAGTTAATTCCTGGGGCCGGCACCCAGTCGAGCGCCTGGATAGATCGGAAGTTGCTGATAATCAGTCTGCGAATGCGGGCCACGGAGAGTCCTCATGGGTTAACGACGACCAGTCTCCTACCCGCAGCGGCAACAGTCCATAGAACGTCACCTCGTCACTATGTGTTGCGACAGATAGGTCGGACCGGAAACTACCGTACGGCATTTTCCGGTCAGATGCGCTTCTGAATAATCACCTGGTCGGTGGTATGGAAGCCTATCCCATGTCCGTTGATTTCAACCTCAGAGCATTGAAGACCACCGACGCCGAGCTGACACTCATCGCCAGCGCAGCAATCAAGGGCGACAGAAGATGCCCCGTCAGCGGGTACAGCAGCCCCGCTGCTAGCGGGATTCCCATCGCGTTGTAGATGAACGCAAAGGCGAGGTTCTGCCTCATGTTTTTCACGGTTGCCACTGACAGGGTGCGCGCTCGCAGGATGCCGATCAGATCTCCCTTGACCAGCGTCACTTGGGCGCTGTTCATCGCCACATCGGTACCGGTGCCCATGGCGATACCTACGTCAGACCTGGCCAGGGCGGGCGCATCGTTGATACCGTCACCCGCCATGGCGACACGACGGCCATAGCCCTGCAAATCGGCGACTAGTTTCTCCTTATCCTGCGGTTTGACCTCACCATGCACTTCCTCGATTCCGAGCTGCTGCGCCACGGCTCTTGCTGTGGTGAGGCCATCACCAGTGGCCATGATGACCTTTACGTCTTCGCTTTGAAGCTTGGAGACAGCCTGTTGAGAAGTAGGCTTGATCGGATCGGAAACGGCCAGTAGTCCCGCCAGGCGGCCATCAACGGCCAAATAGATGATGCTGATGCCTCCCAGACGCAGTTGCTCGGCGCGATTGCGCAGCGGGGTAATATCGACGCCCGCCTCGTCCATCAGTGCGGTGTTGCCGAGCTGCAGCTGATAGTCATCGACCTGGCCGCGCACACCAATACCCGAGCCAGATTCGAAAGTGTCCGGTTTGACCAGTGCAATGCCCTGACCGCGCGCATGATCGACTATGGCATGAGCCAGCGGGTGCTCACTACCCTGGTCGAGACTAGCAGCCAGGCGCAGCACTTCATTGGAGTCGTAACCGCCTGTCCCTTCCGCACTATGGAATACGGGACGCCCCTCAGTCAGGGTTCCAGTCTTGTCGACGATGAGCGTGTCGATCTTGCATAGATTTTCGATGGCGCTGGCATCGCGGAACAACACACCGCTGCTAGCGGCCTTGCCAGTCGCAACCATGACGGACATCGGGGTTGCCAGACCCAGAGCGCAGGGACACGCAATGATTAGCACCGCCACCGCATTGATCAGGCCAAATACCCAGCCTGATTCCGGCCCTAATAGCCCCCAGCCGAAGAAGGTCAGAATCGCGATCAGGATCACCCCGACCACGAAATACCCTGCCACCGCATCAGCCATACGCTGCATGGGGGCCTTGGAACGTTGGGCTCTGGCCACCATCTGAACGATCTGCGACAGCATGGTCTCGGCACCGACCTTCTGCGCCTCCATCACCAGGCTTCCATGGGTGTTCATGGTGGCACCGATAAGGGCATCCCCTACCCGCTTGGTCACGGGTAACGGTTCTCCGGTAAGCATCGACTCGTCGACGGCGCTCTCCCCCTCTAGAACCGTACCGTCCACCGGGACTTTCTCTCCCGGCCGGACACGTAGGTGGTCGCCCTGATGGACATGTGTCAGCGGAATATCTTCTTCCTGGCCATCGTGCTTGATGCGACGCGCAGTCTTTGGTGCCAGCCTCAGCAGTGACTTGATGGCTGCCGAAGTCTGCGAGCGGGCCTTGAGTTCGAGCATTTGGCCCAACAGCGTGAGTGAGATAATCACTGCGGCTGCTTCAAAATAGACGCCGATACGTCCGTCCTGGGCAAAGGCCGCCGGAAACCACTGCGGAACCAAGGTAGCGGCCACGCTGTAGAGGTAGGCAGCGGCCGTTCCCAAACCGATCAGGGTCCACATGTTGGGGCTGCGGTGGCGGATGGAGTCAATGCCGCGGGTGAAGAATACCCAGCCACCCCATAGCGTCACGGGCGTCGCCAGAGCCAGCTCGACCCAGTTCTGGGTCGTGCCATGAAACAGTTGCAAGGAATGGCCGGCCATCGCCAATACGGTCACGATGACGGTCAACGGTAGGGTCCACCAGAACCGCAGCGAGAAGTCCTTCAGCTCTGGATTTTCCTCCTCTTCCAGCTCCGGGATGACAGGTTCCAGCGTCATCCCGCAGATCGGGCAGTTTCCGGGAGCCGGTTGACGGATTTCTGGATGCATCGGGCAGGTGTATTCAGCACCTACAGGTGTCGATGTGGGTGCTGGAGTCGCGTGCTGGTGATGCTCCCCATGAGACTGATGGCTCATGTACTGATGAGGATCTGCTTGGAATTTCTCTAGGCACTTCGCACTGCAGAAATGATAGGCCTTCCCTTCAAAGCTCTCGCGATAAGGGCCATCAGGTTTGACCTCCATGCCACACACCGGGTCGCGCTGGCTCTCGGAGTGGGCGTGCGAGTTATGTGAATGATCCTGGTCATGATGGCAGGAGGTCTTTTGCATGCGATCTATGTCCTTTCTTCGTCCTTGGAAACAGCGGTGCTGCTGGAGTGGGAGTGCCCGCCGTGATTGTGGCCAAACAGATGCATCAGCGGGCATAGCAGCAGGATGAGGTACGGCAGGGCCTGCGAAAGATGACCGTAATGCTCACGCGCTACATAGAAGATGCCGATTACGGCCAGCATGATCAGCGCAATGCCAATCTTGCTCTTCCAAAAAGGCGGCTCAGTGGTACTGGTGTGATGGGTATGGTCCACGACAATAGCCTCGTTTCAATGGCGGCCGGATCAGTATAGGTGTCTCAGACTGGACGGAGTTGGCGAGTATCAATAAACGTCAGCGTACGGTCACCTTACCGACCATTCCCGACTGATAATGTCCTGGAATATTGCAGGCGAACTCCAGTTCGGTGGCGGCGGAGAAGGTCCAGATCAACTCTTCGCGTGCTCCAGGTTCGACAAGAACACTGTTGGGGTCATCGTGTTCCATACCGACCATCTTCATGCCGCCCATGGCATGGCCCATATTGCTCATGTCATGTGCACCTGTAGGGGACAGCGTGCCGTTCTGAAACATCGCGGCCATCTCTTTCTGGTGCGCGGCATGAGATGCCGCTTTGCCAAGATTGAATTCGTGTAGCAGTGCACCGTCATTTTTCAGGACGAAGCGAACTGTCTCGCCTGCTTTGATCTCCATTGCTTTGGGTTCGAAGAAGATGTCCCCCATCCGGACTTCGATGGTGCGATCTACTGCCTGACCGTCTCCCGGTTGCCCAATACTGTCTTTCTTGTGGCCCGGGCTGGCCAGCGCATTGGCAGCACTGAGCAGCAAGCCAAGGGTGGTGATTATGAAAGCGGGTCTGAGTTTCATGGTGTGCCTCTGAGGTGTTGAGGAGGGATGAGTCCCGATGCTAATGAGGTGCAGCTGGCGGTACGCTGACGTGAAAACTACATCTGAGTAAGGTTCGTCAGATCGGTGCTACCCAGCCCGCTGCCAACGGGTAGCACCGATGCCGGACTAACGCAGAGCAAACTCACCGACCATCCCCGCCTGGTAATGCCCAGGCAATGTACAGGCGAAGCTCAAACTGCCCGCCTTAGGGAAGGTCCACACGAACTCTTTGGTTGTGCCGGGCTCGACGAGAACCGCGTTCGGGTCGTCATGCTTGGCTTTGATGACTTCCGGATAGCCTGGAGGGTTGGAGTCTCCCGTGCCATAACGCTCATGCCAGACAATGCGCTCGGCCATGCCGGTCGGGGTCAGTGTGCCGTCCTTGAACAAGGACGCCATCTTGCGCTGGTGCTCCAGCTGGGACGCTGCCTGCCCGATGTTGAACTCGTGCATCAACGCGCCCTCGTTCTTCAGAACGAAGCGCACGGTTTCACCTGGCTTCACATCGATCGTTTTCTGGCTGTAGTTGATGTCGTCCATCTTTACCAAGATGGTACGAGTCGCTGGCGTCGCCTGGGCCTGCTGCCCAATGCCATTGCTACTGTCGCTGGTCTCGGCAAATGCCGGAAAAGTGGTGCTGATGAACAGTGTGCTGATCAGCAGCTTAAGAGGGATGCGTTTCATGGTGAGACCTCGCTAGGTAGGCTGGAAATCTCATGCTATTCCCCGCTTCCTGCCAGGCCGCTGACCCCAAAACTACAATTGCGTCAGCTGGAAAAAAGCACGGCGCCATTGAGGCGCCGCTAGGCCAAAGGAGCAATCACGGAAGGCCTGGAAGATGGGGGAAACTCTTACTTATGGCACTCTTTGTCGGCCATCATCAGCTTGTGCTCGCGAATCATTTGACCCAGCACGTCGTCTACTAACTTGTCGTGTTTTTCCATCCAGGCCAAATGATCTTCGGCAGACATGCCTGGAGCAGGATGTTCATTGTGCAGCTGACTCATGAGGTCTTCGAGCATGTTCATGTGCTCCTTCATATGCACATGCCGCTCGCCGACTGGGGCCTTCTCTGCCTGGATCAGCACGGCTTCCGCTTTGTCGCGCATCTGCTGCATGCGCTCAAAGGTACGATCACCCCCCCCTTCGGCCCAGACCATAGAAGAAAGCAGCAGCGAACCAACCAGAAGTAAAGGTTTCAGCGATTTCATGGGGCAGTCTCCATCAGTGCTAACTATGGCCGGCACCTCTGCTTTTGGTCTGTCGAGGGCCGAGAGCACAACCTAGTGCTCATGCTTGCACCCTAGACAAGCCACCCTGTCAGTGAGCTGAAGTCAGAATTACATTTTCGTAAGCTTCTGGTTGGGGCCGCGGTTTGCCTGCAAACTCAGGCCACCCGACTTTTGGAGTCTGCACACATGAAACTACTGGTAGCTGAAGACGAACCCAAAACCGGTACGTACCTCCAGCAAGGTCTCACCGAGGCTGGGTTCAATGTCGACCGGGTTATGACCGGTACAGATGCCCTTCAGCATGCACTTAGCGAAGCCTATGACCTGCTAATTCTGGATGTAATGATGCCTGGGCTGGACGGTTGGGAAGTGCTGCGCATGTTGCGCGCAGCAGGAAAAGACGTCCCCGTACTGTTCTTGACGGCACGCGATGGTGTGGAAGACCGCGTTAAAGGGTTGGAGCTGGGTGCGGACGACTACCTGATCAAGCCATTTGCTTTCTCAGAGCTTCTGGCCAGGGTCAGAACGCTGTTGCGCAGAGGTAATGGTTCGCCGACGCAGACCACCATGAAAATTGCCGATCTGGAAGTCGATCTGATGAAGCGGCGTGCGATCCGTGGCGGGAAAAGAATTGACCTGACCGCGAAGGAGTTTTCACTGCTGGAACTGCTACTGCGCCGGCGCGGCGAGGTGCTCCCGAAGTCGCTGATTGCCTCTCAGGTTTGGGACATGAATTTCGACAGCGACACCAATGTCATTGAGGTTGCGGTACGCCGGCTACGCGCAAAAATCGATGACGATTTCGATCTCAAGCTGATTCATACCGCCCGCGGCATGGGATACATGATGGATGCGCCGGAGTGAATATGAAGCACCTTTCGCTGACAGCACGCATGAGCCTGATGTTCATGTCCGCGGTAATTGCAGTCCTGACGGTAGCAGGGCTGAGTTTCAATATGCTCAGCCAGCACCACTTCAAGATGCTGGATCGGCAGGCCCTGGTGGAGAAACTCGAATCCGCCAAACATATCCTCAACAATGCTCGCGGTGAAGCGAGCCTTTCGGAAGAATTACCGCAGTTGCGAGCCTTGCTGGGAGCCCATCAGGATCTGGCGGCCACTATCCTGGCCAGTGACGGTTCTGTACTGTTCTCCGACCCCAGAGCAGTCGAAGTACCAGAGCGTTTCAGACGTGAAAATGAGCAGAGCATGTGGGAGTGGCAGAACGGCCAACACATGTACCGCGGCATGACGGCGCAAATCTCGGTAGCCGATCAGGCTGAGCCGCTCACAGCTTTGCTGATTCTTGACGTCACCAATCACACACACTTTTTCGACACGCTGCAACGATGGTTCTGGATTGGATTGGTCATCAGTTCCCTGTTCAGTGCCGCGCTCGGCTGGGTGGTTGCTCGCAGCGGCCTTAGGCCTCTGCGGCAAGTCACTCATGTGGCCTCCGGGATGTCCGCTCGCTCGTTACAGGAACGAATCCCTCTCGAACCAGTGCCGCGGGAACTTCAGCAACTGGTTCTATCCTTCAATGCGATGTTGGCTCGGCTAGAGGATGCCTTCGTTAGGCTCTCCAATTTTTCGGCCGACATTGCCCACGAGCTACGCACGCCCGTTAGCAACCTGATGACCCACACCGAGGTCGTGCTGAGCAAGAAACGCGATATCAATGCCTATGAAGAGAATCTCTACTCCAACCTGGAGGACTTGAAGCGCATGTCTCGGATGATTGATGACATGCTTTTCTTGGCCAAGGCTGATAATGGCCTGATCATCCCCGAGCAGGCCAGGATCGAACTGGCTGACGTAGTCTTCAAGCTGTTTGACTACTACCACCTTCTGGCCGAAGAACATGGCATTGAACTATCGCTCACAGGCACAGGCCAAGTGCTGGGAGATCGGCTGATGCTTGATCGTGCACTTTCCAACTTGCTGTCCAATGCACTGCGCTACACGCCGGTGGGACATACAATTTCGGTTTTGATCCGCGAGACAGCGGACTCCACAACCTTCAGCATCGAGAACCCAGGGGACACAATTAGCTCAGAGCATTTAGAGAAGCTCTTCGACCGCTTTTACCGGGTCGACCCCGCTCGGCGGGAGGGAAGCCCGAGCAACGCCGGGCTCGGACTTGCCATCACCCGATCCATCATTGAGGCTCACAAAGGCCGCATCTGGTGCACCTCAGCCGCCGGCCTCACGGGCTTTCACATCGAATTGCCCCATTCCAGATGATGCCGATCTGGCGGTAAGTAGGCTACAGCTAAACCGCTAGCCCAACTTGACAGGGTGGGTGCAACTCGACTGAGCGCAGATTGCATTCGCCATCCAGATAGGTAACGAGCGGTGAGCTGACACCAGATCACCCCATTCGCTCTCGGGTAGTAGTTTATGAAGTTTGAAAACGGCATACCCCACGCTTGCCTCGCCAATCCAATCCAATGCTCGAATGGCTTCCCCCGCTCCAGTAGCGCCTAGAGCCATCAACCATCGAGGCGCATACCGAATCGACACGGTGGTCTTGCCTACCTGAAGCTCCCTAGAGCGTCCGTCGGTTAGAAAGACATAGCGAACTGGAACCTGTGTGCTCAGCCCTAATTTATTCGCGGCACGAGCCCCGTGGTCGACCAGCACTTCACCCAGCGCATTAGCCAGCGAGTGGACAACCTTCTCCGGTGCCGGCGGGCGCACGCCGAACCGAGTTTCGACTGCGGCAACATAAATGCCCCGAGCAACGCGAAACAGCTTTCCACCTTCGACCAGGCGAGAGAGTCCTCGCTGCACAGCATGGCGAGAACCATGATGCAGGAATCTGCTAGGTGTCAGAACCTCACCTTCTGGAAGCTGTTGAATGATGTCCAGGATTTTCTCGGGAAGAGCCTTCATTGTCCTGTCAAACCTCGTGAGTGGCCCTGCCAAGAACCACCAGGGGTGGCGACCATCTCATGCGGGACACATCATCGAACAATAGACCTGGTGCTTGGCTCCGTCCTGTGAGTACAGGCAATCTCTGTGCGAGTAGGTCTGGCCTGATGCCGTTTGGAAGTCGTAGCCCAAGACTCGTTCGTCCCGGTCATAGACCCTTATCAGCTCGGTCAGCTTCTCCATCGTCCAGTCATTGGATCCATTCAGCCTCGCAGGCAGTACAACCTGGACTGCCTCGACCAGCGTTCCCTCAGCGCGTCTTTGTAGCATGAACACTTGACCATTTCACTCAACGCGGGCGAATGGGAAGAGAAAAAACTAACGCCTTACCAGGTGGTCGTCCTTTGGAGCGAGTGGTCAGCAGCTGCCCGCGGGCGACTGAAAAATGAGCTGGAAATAGCCCGGCAAGAGAACATAAAAGCCAAAAAAGACAAGCAGGCATCCCGCAGTTACCTCTTCTTTGTGGGTGCCCAGGATGCCAAGAACCCTGCAATTTTCCATGTGCTGGATCATCGACTCATTTGCACCGCACATGACGAGCTGGTGTTCCCAGTGCGCAGCTAGGTGCAGATCGGGGCCGCGGAAGGCGGTCTTATGGCAGTCCCTCGGGCCAGTTTGAGATGTGTTGTAGCGCACTCAGTTGCCCAGGGAACACTCCTGTGCTCTCGACATAGCGCAATGCGGATTGCCCATCGCTCCAGCCTACGTACTGCATCAGCGCTTTGATATCCCAGCCGCTGCGGGTGGCCCAGGTGGCAAACCCGCGGCGCAGCGAGTGGCTACTGTACAGCTCCGAAGGCAGCCCTGCTGCCTGCAGTACGGCGCGCATGAGTGGGACAACGCTATTTGGGTGCAAGCCCTGCTCACCTAAGTGCCCCCAGCGATCAATTCCACGGAATACCGGCCCGCGTGCGATACCCGCAAGACTGATCCAGTCGACGTAGGCTTGTACTGGGCACAGCCTGGCCAGCGCCGGCGCGTTGAAGGTCTGGCCTTGGTTGTCCCGATCACCTTTGCTCCAGGGCAGGAACAGTTGCATGCCCTCCCCGGTCCGCACCTGGATGTGCTCGACCTGTAGGCGACATAGCTCATCACTGCGAAAGGCCCGCCAGAAGCCGATCAGTATCAGAGCGCGATCGCGGCAACAGCGCAGTAGCCGTGGCAAGTCGTCTTCGGGGTTTGGGGAGCAATGGAACCAAAAACCAACGTAAGCCCTACCAGCGCCGTTGCGTGCCTTCTTCCCAGGCGTCCATCTCGACAAAACAATTGCGCATGTCGGCTTCCTGGCTGATCTCGGTCAGCAGATCGTGCATGGTCTTGTCCAACTCGTTGTCACTCCGATAGGGAATGGTCAGCTCGTAGTGGCCAGTCTCCAGCCGCTTCATGCCGTAGGGCTCCAGGCAGTAGCGCTCGATGTTCTCCGTGGCCCGCTTCCGGCCGCGCACGAACTTGCTGTTATTCACCACCGCCAGGCGCAGGGTGACGGTGGCCACCCGCTCGGCGGCGGGCGGCTCTGCCGGCGACGGGGCCGCGAGCTGCTGATCGCGTGACCGGGCGCTCTTCTGGTATGTGCCGATCTCGACGCCCCGATGGCGCAGATAGCTGTACAGCGTGCTCTTGGAGATATGCAGCTTCTCGCCGATGGCGCTGACGCTCAGCCTACCCTCGCGGTACAGGGTTTCGGCCGCCATGGCGGTGGCCTCGGCCTTGGCTGGCAGACCCTTAGGACGTCCACCGATCCGGCCACGCGCCCGTGCGGCCGAGAGCCCCGCCTGGGTGCGTTCACGGATCAGCTCGCGTTCGAACTCCGCGAGCGAGGCGAACAGGTTGAATACCAGTCGGCCTTGGGCGTGAGTAGTGTCGATGGGGTCGTTCAGGCTCTGCAAGCCGACCTTGCGCTCAGCCAGCGCGCCGACCAGCTCGACCAGGTGCTTGAGGGAGCGCCCGAGGCGATCCAGCTTCCAGATCACCACGGCATCACCCGCTCGCACGTTGGCCAACAGTTTGTCCAGTTCCGGCCGGGCGCTTTTCGCGCCGCTGGCGATGTCTTGGTAGATGCGTTCGCACCCGGCCTGTTTCAGGGCATCGACCTGGAGGTCGGCTTTCTGATCCCGAGTGCTCACCCGTGCATAACCGATCTTCATCAAAAGTCCCGTTTACTCGGCTACGTTAGTAATAGTTGAACTTTGATTAAGCGTACCAGTTATTTGAACCGTAGCGCGGAAATGTTAACGACCCGATCAATGCCTTGTTAAAGTTTTGCAAAACGAAGGTTTTTTCGAACCATTGCATCGCCCTTTGTGATTGGCGTATAAACACATAAACACCTATTAGCGGAGAACGCCGTGAATACCATTCGCTGGAACGTCGCCGTCTCGGCCGACACCGACCAGTCGCTTCGGATGTTTCTGGCCAGCCAGGGCGGCGGCCGAAAAGGCGACCTGTCGCGCTTCATTGAAGAGGCGGTACGGGCACACATCCTCGAACTGACGGCCGAACAGGCCAAGGCCGCTAACGCTCAGTTGAGCGAGGCAGAATTGACCGACGCGGTTGACGAAGCGCTCGCCTGGGCTCGTAAGCGCTGATGCGGGTCGTGTTGGATACCAACATCCTGTTCAGCGCACTGATCTCGCCGCATGGTGCGCCTGATGCGATCTACCGCGCCTGGCGCGCCGCGCGCTTCGAGGTGGTGACCTCGCGGATGCAGCTTGATGAAATTCGCCGAGCAAGCCGCTACCCCAAGCTCCAAGCCATCCTGCAACCCGCCAAAGTGGGAGCCATGATCAATAACCTGCAACGGGCGGTGGTCCTGGAGCGCCTGACCATCGAGATTGAAGCCGATGATCCGGATGACTCGTTTCTGCTGGCTATGGCCCTGGCGGGCGATGCGGACTACCTGGTAACCGGTGATCGCCGTGCAGGCCTGTTGCAACGCGGGCACATCGAACGCACGCGGATTGTCACCCCCGCCGTGTTCTGCGCCGAGGTGCTGTGATCGATGCCGGTCGGTTTTCTGACCCAGGAGCAACGCGACGGTTTTGGTCGCTATGTCGATGCACCCAGTCGTGAAGAGCTGGAGCGCTACTTCCACCTGAGCGATGAAGACCGTGAAGCCATCCAGGCGCTGCGGGGTAACCATAACCGTCTGGGATATGCCGTTCTGCTGACCACCGTCCGTTTCGTTGGCGTTCTGCCGGACAAGCCCTCTGGCGTACCGATGGAAGTCCTGCAGGTGCTTTGCCGGCAACTGGCAATCGCCGATTCTGACTGCCTTCAGCGCTACAGCGACCATCGCCGCTGGATACATGCGGCCGATATCCAAGAACGTTATGGCTATCGCCATTTTACTGACCCTGGCGTCGGCTTCCGTTTGAGCCGCTGGTTGTATGCGCTCTGCTGGACAGGCACCGACCGGCCGGGCGTGCTGTTTGAGCGAGCCACCTCGTGGCTGTTCACACAGAAGGTCCTCCTGCCTGGTGTTTCTCAACTGGAGCGCTTTATCGCCCAGTTGCGCAGTAGGGTCGAAGAACGCCTCTGGCTCACGCTAGGCCGCAGCGTGAGCGAGGCACAGCGGCAACAGCTGCACGACTTGTTGCTGGTAGCCGAAGGCAATCGCTATTCCCGCCTGGATCAGCTGCGCTCCGGCCCGGTGATGGTCAGTGGCCCCGCACTGATTCGGGCGCTGCGCCGGCTTGATGACGTGCGCGGCATCGGCATCACCTTGCCAGCGGCGGCGCACATTCCGCCCAGCCGCATCGCGGCCCTGGCGCGCTTCGCCAACACCGCCAAGGTCACCGCGATCAACCGGCTGCCGGCGTCGCGGCGGATGGCGACGCTGGTGGCCTTCGCGCTCTGTCTGGAGGCGACGGCACACGACGACGCCCTGGAGGTTCTGGAGGCCTTGCTGCGCGACCTGTTCAGCAACGCGGAGAAGGCCGACAAGAAAGCCCGCATGCGCAGCCTGAAAGACCTGGATCGGTCGGCCGCGACGCTCGCCGCCGCCTGCAAGGTCGTGCTGGACATCTCGATCAGCGATGACAACGTGCGCGCCCGGCTGTTCAACGACCTGCCGAGGACCACCCTGGAGAAGGCCCTGGAAGAGGTCAACGCGCTGATCCGTCCGGTCGATGACGTCTATTTCCTGGCATTGGAAGCACGCTACCGCAGTGTGCGCCGCTTCCTGCCTGACCTGCTCAAGCACATCCGCTTCGGCTTCAGCCCGGCCGGCAAGAGCGTGGCCGCCAGCCTGGATTGGTTGCAACTGAACCTGTCGCGCCGGAAACCGGAGGATGACGCGCCGCAGGAGATCGTGGCCAAGGCTTGGCTGAAGCACATCACCCGCGAAGATGGCTCCCTCGACATGGGGGCCTATGTGTTCTGCACGCTCGATGCGCTGCGTACGGCGTTACGCCGCCGCGATGTCTTCGTCTCGCCCAGTTGGCGCTATGCAGACCCGCGCCTTGGCCTGCTCGACGGTGCCGAATGGCTGGCGGCGCGACCGATCATCTGCCGCTCTCTGGGCCTGACCATTGACGCCGGCACCACCTTGGATGCCCTGAGCGCCGAGCTAGATGCTACCTGGCAGGCAGTGGCCGCACGCCTGCCCGACAACCCGGCGATTCAACTGAGCGAGAGCGCCGAGGGCAAAACCGAGCTGTCGCTCGGTGCGCTGGACAAACTGGAGGAGCCCAGCTCGTTGCTGCAACTGCGTGCGGCCGTGGCCGACTTGATGCCGCGTGTCGATCTGCCGGAAATACTCTTGGAGATCGCCGCTCGTACCGGCTTCGCCGAGGCCTTCACCCATGTCTCCGAGCGCAACGCACGGGCCGACAACCTGGTCACCAGTCTGTGCGCGGTGCTGTTGGGCGGGGCCTGCAACACCGGCCTGGAGCCGCTGATCCGCACCGACAATCCAGCCCTGCGCCGCGACCGGCTGTCCTGGGTCAGCCAGAACTACATCCGCGACGACACGTTATCAGCGGCCAACGCCATTCTGGTGGGGGCGCAAAGCCAGCTGGAGCTGGCGCAGGTTTGGGGTGGCGGTGAGGTCGCTTCCGCCGATGGCATGCGCTTCGTCGTACCGGTGCGCACCGTCCACGCCGGCCCCAACCCGAAGTATTTCGGTACCGGCCGGGGCGTGACCTGGTACAACCTGATTTCCGACCAGTTCTCCGGCCTCAACGCCATCACCGTGCCCGGCACCTTGCGCGACAGCCTGGTGCTGCTGGCAGTGGTATTGGAACAACAGACCGAGTTGCAGCCGACGCAGATCATGACCGATACCGGGGCATACAGTGACGTGGTGTTCGGGCTGTTCCGCCTGCTTGGCTACCACTTCAGTCCGCGGCTGGCCGATGTCGGCGGTACCCGCTTCTGGCGCACGCGCCCAGACGCGGACTACGGCAAGCTCAACGGGCTCGCCCGCCAGTCGGTCAAACTCGACCTGATCGCCGAGCACTGGGACGACCTGCTGCGCCTGGCCGGCTCGCTCAAGCTCGGCCGGGTACCGGCCACGGGCATCATGCGTACCCTGCAAACGGGGGATCGTCCCACCCGGCTGGCCCAGGCGCTGGCCGAATTCGGGCGGATCGAGAAGACCCTGCACACCCTGACCTACATCGACGACGAGTCCAAGTGCCGCGCCACCCTGACCCAGTTAAACAGAGGCGAAGGCCGGCACAGCCTGGCCCGCGCCGTGTTCCACGGCAAACGCGGCGAGCTTCGCCAGCGCTACCGCGAAGGCCAGGAAGACCAGCTCGGTGCTCTGGGCCTGGTGGTGAACATCATCGTGCTGTGGAACACCCTCTACATGACGGCGGCCGTGGAACGGCTCAAGCAGCATGGCTACCCGGTGCAGGAAGAGGATGTGGCCCGGCTCTCACCGCTGATCTACGAGCACATCAACATGCTCGGGCGGTATTCGTTCGCGGTGCCGGATGAGGTCGCCCGTGGCGAGCTGCGCCCGTTGCGCAATCCAGAGGATGACCTTTAGGCGGATAGCGAGGGCACTTCTTTAATCGGACGAACCAGAGCTGTTGTCGGCAGGCTCGGTGTCGAATGCGGCCCTGGTCTCAGCACGAGCCTGGAAACGTTCATAGCACTCCAGCCCGCAGAAATGCAGGACGTACTCGCTACCTTCCACAGTCAGGGCGGCGTCGAGTGGGATCTCCTGGCAGCATTCGCAGCAAGAGGTGCAACTGGTGGACGGGTCGTTAACGCTCATGACGGTACTCCTTCAGGACGTGGCGATGCAGGGGGCATGCGGTTCGAGCGCAGGGCGCGGAATGTGGCAAGTGTTTCCCTGTATCCCACGTCGATCAGCGCGTCGGTTTGATCGAAGTCGAGCAAGCCGACCGATTGTGAAAAATGCGGGCGTACAAGCTGTACACGGATGCCCCGCGACCTGTGCTGTTGCAAGCCGCACAGATACTTGGTGTCCAGGGCGATCATGAAGCTGCGCAGCAGTATCGTCAGCGGTGAAGCCAGCGGGGTCGAATCCCGTGGGCAACAGGTGCATGAGATCATCAGCAGCTCTCGCATGCCGCAATCCGATGCCTTATCGAACGGCACGTTATCGGCTACACCGCCATCCACATGCTGATTCCCCGCGATCCAGACCGGCGGAAAAACACCGGGCAGACTCATGCTGGCAATCACCGGTTCGATCAGGTCACCGTGCCGCTCGTGATAGCAAGGCTGACCGGTCTGCAGATTGGTGGTCGTGATGACCAGCGGATGCTTGAGTTCCTCGAAGCACCGGATGGGCAGCACCTCATGGAGAAGGCGCCGTAGCGGAGCGAATGTATAGAAACCGCCTGTTTCGCCCCGCAATCCCCGCCAGTTCCAAGCGACGACATCAGGTCTTCGCAGGCCCCGCCATAGCTGCGCCAGCTCAGCCGGCGGCATGCCGGCGGCGATCAGGGTGCCGTTCAAGGCCCCCACCGAACTTCCTACCACCAGATCGAAAGACAATCCCAGTTCGGTGATCGCTTGATAGAAGCCAACCTGCATCGCGCCTCGTGCGCCGCCCCCGCACAAGACCAGTGCGGTGCGTGCCGAAGGAGCCTCGACGTTCATGAGCCGGCTGGATGTGCAGCGCGCCAGGCCAACGCGACAGAAACGCTGAACACGGCGACCAGCGCCACTGCGACGACGCCCACATTGGCGCCGGCGGTCGTGCCAGCCAACACAATGACCAGCACCGGCAGATGACAAGGGCAGGTGAGCGCGGCCAGCACGCCCCAGGCATAAGCCCGCCAGCGGTGCGCTGGGGGCGAACTGGCTGGGCTACGCATGGCGGCTCTCCGCTTCAGCGTGGGGAAGCCCGGCCGCCAGCTGCCGATCCAGCACCACCAGGGTTTCGCGTCGCGCCGCGATCAACGAACGCAGATGCGCCCGACACTCATCGATGTCGCCGCCCCCACCGTCTAGCGCCTGACACCAGCGCGCCAACTCTCTCAGATCGATGCCCGCCTCAAAGGCGGTACGCACGAAACGCAGCCGCGCCAGCGACTGCGCATCGAAAATGCCGTAACCGCTGTCGGTGCGCCGCACGGGGTTCAGCAGCCCGCGCAGCAGGTAATCACGCACCACGTGCACGCTGACGCCGGCCTGTTCGGCTAACTTGGAAATCGTGTAACTGCTCATGCTCGTGCTCCTTCAGGCGGCCGCCCCCTCGATGGATCGAGGAGTGGCTGCCTGGATAAACAGCGGCACTCTCCTTGTTCCTGATAGGCGTTCAGCACACGCCTCAACGCGGAGCGGGCCCGGTGCAGCAGCACGCGCACGTTGCCGTTGGAGGTCGCCATGCCCTCGGCGATATGGTCGAGTTCCAGGCCCTCCATCTCGCGCAGCCGATAGGCCCGCCGTTGCGCGCCCGGCAGCGCGGCGATGGCGCGCCCCAGACACTGGGCCGACTCGGCGCAGGTCAACAGCGCTTCCGGCCCCTCCTGATGCCAGGGGCCCGAAGTTGTCGGCCAGGGATCGGCCGCGTCGAAGCGCAGGCTCTTGCCGTCGTCTGCGTCCGGGAACACCGCCGCCCAGGGCACGTAGCGCCGCTCCCGACGCAGCCGAGCCAGTGCCTGGTTACGCACGATCGCCCAGAGCCAGGTCTTGAGGTTGGCCCTTCCTTCGAACCTGGGCAGCGCCCGATAGGCCGCGAGCCAGGCCTCTTGCACGGCGTCGTCGGCCCAGGCTTCGCCGACGATACAGACGGCCAGCGCCCGCAGCGCACGATGATGCTCACGCACCAGGACCGTGAATGCCTCCCGGTCGCCGCTGCGCAAGCGCTCCAACAACAGAGGCGCCGCGCTGGCCCCTTCGGTCTGCGTCCCGTCACTGCATGCGGTGGTGATGCGAGTGTCAACTCTCCACCTCCTCGGCTGTTGTGATCTCACTGATGCAATAGCCTTGGCTCTCGTCTCCTGGCACGGTGCGGTTTTCCCTTAACCCGCGCAGCAGGACAGTTGCTTCACATCCTTGGTGAAGGTTTGCGCCGCCAACTTCAATCCCTCCACCATGGTCAGGTAGGGGAACAACTGGTCGGCCAGTTCCTGCACCGTCATCCTCGCCCGGATGGCGATGGCTGCGGTCTGGATGATCTCGCCCGCTTCCGGGGTCACCGCCTGCACGCCCAGCAGTCGGCCGGAGCCCGCTTCGGCGACCAGCTTGATGAAGCCGCGGGTGTCGAAGTTGGCCAGCGCGCGTGGCACGTTATCCAGGGTCAAGGTACGGCTGTCGGTTTCTAGGCCGGCGTGATGCGCTTCCGCCTCGCTGTAGCCGACGGTGGCCACCTGCGGGTCGGTGAACACCACGGCCGGCAAGGCGTCGAGATTGAGCGTTGCCTCGCCGCCGGTCATGTTGATCGCCGCGCGGGTGCCGGCGGCCGCGGCGACATAGACGAATTGCGGCTGGTCGGTGCAATCGCCGGCCGCATAGATATCGGGGGCGCTGCTGCGCATGCCGGAGTCGATCCGGATGCCGCCGCGTTCGTCCAGCTGCACGCCGGCTGCTTCTAGGTTCATGCCCTGGGTGTTGGGCGTGCGGCCGGTGGCGACGAGCAGTTGGTCGGCGCGCACTTCGCCGTGGTTGGTGGTCAGCACGAACTCGCCGTTGGCGTAGGACACCTGGCTGGCTTGCGTCTGCTCCAGCACTTCGATGCCCTCCATCCGGAAGGCCGCCGTCAGCGCTTCGCCGATGGCCGGGTCTTCACGGAAGAACAGCGTGTGGCGCGCCAGAATCGTCACCTTGCTACCCAAGCGGGCGAAGGCCTGCGCCAGTTCCAGCGCTACCACCGAGGATCCGATCACCGTCAAGCGTTTGGGAATGCTGTCGCTCACCAGCGCCTCGGTAGAGGTCCAGTAGGGCGTGCCCTGGAGGCCGGGAATCGGCGGAATGGCCGGACTCGCGCCGGTGGCAACCAGGCAGCGGTCGAAGGCAAGGATGCGCTCGCCGCCGCCTGCCAGTTCCACGCTGAGCGTGCGGCCATCGCTGAAACGGGCGCTGCCGCGCAGCACGCTGATGGCCGGCGTGCCCTCCAGGATGTTTTCGTACTTGGCATGACGCAGTTCGTCCACGCGACCTTGTTGTTGCGCGAGCAGCCGTTCGCGCAGGACGGCCGGCGTGGTGGCCGACAGCCCGGCGTCGAACGGACTCTCGCGCCTCAGATGGGCTACATGCGCGGCGCGAATCATGATCTTGGAGGGCACGCACCCCACGTTGACGCAGGTGCCGCCGATGATGCCACGCTCGATCAGGGTGACGCGGGCACCGCCTTCCACTGCCTTGAGGGCGGCCGCCATGGCGGCGCCGCCGCTGCCGATGACGGCAATGTGCAGCGATTGCTCATCGCCGGTCTGCGTAGTTTCCCGACCCGACCAGCCCGACGCCTGGTCGAATGGACCGGCAGAGCCGTCGGCGCCCCGCGCGCGATAGCCGAGTGCGGTGACCACCGCGATAAGCGGCTCCAAGCTCACATGGCCGTCGGTTGCGATCGCTGCCAATCCCTGCGGATAGGAAACGCTCGCCGAACGCACGCCCGCCACCTGCTCCAATGCCTGTTTGACGTGCTCCGTGCACGATCCGCAGGTCATGCCCTCCACCTGGAGTTCGATCATGGTTTTTCTCCCGTATTTGAATCGGTTGTGCAGCAGGCCTCGGCTTTACGCTTCTTGTGCAGGGCATACAGGGTCAGCGCAATGAAGGCGCCGAGCGCCGGAAACAGTACGTAGTCCAGGTAGCCTACCCAGGCGGATAGGCCGATTACTCCAAACAGAACCACCAGCACCGGCGTGAAACAACACAATGCCGCCACTACCGAGCCGCTCACGCCAATCTTCAATAGCGTTTTGGGGTTGCTCATGGTCACTCCTTGAGCGAAGCCGGGTAGCCCGCGTTTTCGCTGGCTTGGGTGAGAGCTTCGACACTGGTCTTGGCATCGTCGAAGGTGACGATGGCTTCGCGGTTCTCGAAACTCACCTCGGCCTTGGTCACGCCGTCGACCTTGGTCAGCGCCTTCTTCACCGTGAACGGGCAGGCGGCGCAGGTCATGCCGGGCACCGCCAGGGTGACGGTCTGGATAGCCGCCCAGACAGGGGTAGAGACGAGAGTGGCGAGGGCGAAGGATGCGAGCAGTTTTTTCATGGCGAACTCCTGATCAGTAGAACAACGGAAGGATGTAGGGGAAGCCGAGTGCGACCAGCACCAAGGCCGCCACCAGCCAGAACAGCAGCTTGTAGGTGGTACGTACCTGCGGAATCGCGCAGACCTCGCCTGGTCTGCAGGCAGTTGCCGGGCGGAAAATACGTCGCCAGGCGAAGAACAACGCCACCAGTGCGGCGCCAATGAAGAGCGGCCGGTAAGGTTCCAGTACGGTCAGGTTGCCGATCCACGCCCCGCTGAATCCCAGGGCGATTAGAACCAGTGGTCCAAGGCAGCAGGTCGAGGCGAGAATCGCCGCCAGCCCCCCGGCAACAAGAGGGGCGCGCCCGTTTGATGGTTCAGACATGCAGTTCTCCTTTTGCGCATTTGATCGATGGTTTAAGGTTAATCCCGTAGTCAAGTACGGGATCAAGCGCTATGGAGAACACTGTGGAAAGTCTGACCATTGGCGCCTTTGCCAAGGCCGCCGGAGTCACCGTGGAAACCATCCGGTTCTATCAACGCAAGGGGCTGTTGCCAGAACCGGACAAGCCCTACGGCAGTATTCGCCGTTACGGCGAGGCGGATGTGGCGCGGGTGAAATTCGTGAAATCCGCGCAACGGTTGGGCTTTAGCCTCGATGAAGTGGCTGGACTGTTGAGGCTGGATGACGGTACTCACTGTGACGAAGCGCGCGTGCTCGCCGAGCAGAAGCTTGAGGATGTGCGCGGAAAACTCGCGGATTTACAGCGCATCGAGTCAGTCTTGGCGCGACTGGTCCATGACTGTTGTACGAGCCAAGGGACTGTTACCTGCCCGCTGATCGTTTCGCTGCATGAGGACAAAAGAGCGGCGCTCACAGAGCGCCGCTGACTGGCCAAAGGAGCACTTGCAAAGGCCACAAGTTGATACTGCTAGTGGCACTCGTGTGCCCCTACGGCAGACTCACCTGGCATCCGGCCGCGCCGCTCGCGCATCAGCAGCTCGTGTTCTACCGTGCCGGCGGACAGGCGGGCTGTTCTTCGACCCGGCCAGCCGCTGTGGCGCCCATCTGCTCAATCTTCTTGAGGGTATCCGCCATCAAGGCCGCTTCAGCCTTGTCACGCATAGCCGTGGCTCGATCAAGCGCTCGATCACTCCCGCCCTCGGCCCATACGGTGGATGACAGCAGAGTCGCCCCCATTATCAGCAGCAGTCTTAGGTATTTCATAACGGCATCTCCTCTCGGTTTTGACCCACGATGCCACTCTATTCCCGTAGTTAAGTACGGATTCAAGGAGGGGATGGCGCTGCGAAATCCCTACGTTATCGTGCGGAGGAGCTGACAGAGCTTAAGTGCACTTTCTGTTCCGTTGCTCCCCAAACGGCAGATTCAGGGCTTACGTTGGTTTTTGGTTCCATTGCTCCCCAAACCCCGGCTCAGAGCCTTGATACCGACACCCCAGTACCTTTGCCAACTCCAGATCGGCCTACTTAATTCGCAGCAGGCCGAACTGATCCTCAGCGGTATCTGGCTGAAGCCATTACGCTAAGCGCGCCTTCGCTTGAGCAGGATTTCCAATCTGTTCGTTTAAGTGCGGCAAGTTACAGAGCGAATGCCCTAATTTTTGCCTTATCTCGGCACGCCCTCTTGTCGAAATAAACTCATTAATAACAATGAGTTACAGGACAAATGAGTGAATTTCCCCCTTGCCTCGGCATAACCTCAATCAGGCGTTCAGAGCCGTTTCTATAATTGACTATAAAAGCCTATAAAGCCCACCCTGAGCAGCTCAGCGACGCTAGAAAAATATTTAAATACAATCAGTTGCAGCGCGTATGTCCTAATTTTCCTTTATCTCGGCATGACCCCAGTACATGGTGCTGGTTGAGGAAATCTTGGAACACTCCTCACGTCGTTCTA
Organism: Pseudomonas sp. GW460-LB5; assembly: GCF_059423245.1. NCBI lineage: Bacteria > Pseudomonadati > Pseudomonadota > Gammaproteobacteria > Pseudomonadales > Pseudomonadaceae > Pseudomonas > Pseudomonas sp. GW460-LB5. The sequence goes on along the minus strand of NZ_JBWKXT010000038.1, from coordinate 28,174 downwards.
GAGATTCAACCCGGAGAATGAACCTAAGCAGAGCCTTATGAGCACAGCCCCAAAGCATAAAGTTTGAAGCCTCTTTCACCAATGATGAACGCATCGCCCTGCGCGCCAAAAATTTATTTATTATAAACAACTCATGAGAAAGCGTCATAAGTGAACAAATATCTTCACTGGGCCACATTTGCCGAGCCAAGTGAAAAGCGTCAGCGCACGACACACATACTTTGCGGCACGGCTATAGCTGAGCATCAACATGAAAAGCTCTACTGTATTCTAAGCTTAAAAAAATAAGTGCGAAGCGCACGATTAAGAACATCGCACGGGAGCTCCCCGCGCCCAAACAGAAGCGACTCAAGCAACTTGAAGTCCAATTTACTTGTACACCCAAATCGCATAGAGCTCACTAAATCCAAATTATAGCTCCTCCAAGCCTCAAACCTCTCATCCTTGGCTGCGACAAATGCTAGATCTCGGTCACCTACAATTCCCATTAAGTATCCAGCAAGCAAAAGACTCGCAAACCTCGCCTTCATACTCGCAAATTCTGCACCGTACTTGATGCCTGCAAGATAATTAGGCATCGCAAGGCGGATCAAAGGCCCAGGCTCGCCAAATAATTCATACGCCATGCCCTGATTGCCGTTATACACAGGCGCAAGCAGCATGACACTATATAAGTTGTCGAATAAATCAAGGGTGACTTTTCCTTGCTTCAACTTCCATCTTGCCACTCTGTTCACAACACTGACGCGGAAGCGCTGAAAGTTTTGGCACTGCCAGGCTGGATCAATCAATCTGTCCTGCAGACATTGAATAAAGGCGTCCCATCCACGACTCAGTTGAGGTTGGACCTGTAGCCTGTGCAGATCCGCTCCGTGGGTCGAACAAACGATCGAATCTCTATAGCACCAATGCTTACGCCAGCCTGGGGCTTGGCCCCTAGCAATGTCTGCACGCAAGCACTGGGCACAGAACCACCAGCGTCGAGCCCAATCCACAACACGCCCGCGGGTGTTGAAAAATAATGCAGCGGCATAATTAACATCAATTGCTAAATTTTCCATAGCCACTTTCAAAAAATCTGTATTTGGATCAAAGTCCCAGTCACTGCACTCGACCAGCGGGCCGCCCCAGGAAACTGGTGGCGGAATCATAAATGACTGACCAGCCAAATACTGATTATTGTATCGTGACCTAAGCGTAGATCTATACAGCCAAGAAGATATCGTTTCGTCATGCAGTATATGGGGCATACCTGCAATAGTACTCATCAATAACCCCAAGGGCTGGCAGATGCTTTTGCAAGATGATCTAGGCTAATCGCTTCGGTTCCATCTCTAAGCGCGTAGCATCCTGCAGACCTGATCAAGTTCATCACGTTATCCATTCGCCCTGAAGTGGCAGCCAAAATGGCAAAAACTTTGTCTTGGTCGTACAGTCGTGATGGCCTTTTAAGAGGAAGCAATTCCTCGACTCCCAGCAAAAACGTTCTGAAGCTTTCATCTTCTTTCCAGTCCTCTAATTTGATTACCGAGAAACGACGCTGCGTTTCGGTTATGGCGGATATAAAGCTGTTTGCTTTAGGCGTACCAAACGCGAATAGACTAATTCCATATGACTCCCCAAGAAAAGCCTTCAGCATTGAGCTATTGATTCTCTGCTCCACCTTGCCGCATAATAGCATGTCGTGAATCTCATCAATCACTAAGCCCCATATATTCCTAAGCTTTAAGATCTCTGACAGCTCTCTAGTAACTAAGTCGGCTACAGAAGACTTGCGGTGGATTGGCGGACAGGGAAGCTCCAATTTATGGTAAATCTCAGTCCTGAACTCTTTTCTTTTCATTAAGTCTGGATCAGAAGCCATGCTTATCGTTAGAAGTCCTTCGCTCCGAGTTACTCGATTTGGAATCTCTTTGACTATTGCACTCTTTCCAGCTCCCCCTAGGCCCGTCACCAAAAGCGCGGGCGCTGTTATTCGCTTAGGAACATTCGCCATATTGTTCATAACCTTGAATACGGTTTCACTTGGTGCTATATCTACCCAAATATCACCGAGCATCAATTTAATTCTTTTTTCAATATCCTGGTCGAGCAACGCCTGTCGGTCAGGACGCAAATGATCATAACCCATCTTACACACCCCCCTTGAAAGGCTTTGGTGGCAAAGAATAATCGGGAGCCACTTTCTTTTCTTTTTTGACAACCTCCGCAGACGAGAACTCTTTCTGATACTCAACTTTCGCAGCCAATTGTTTTTTGGCAGCGCGCGTCTTCTTTATGCTTGCACTTTCTATCCTGCCTGCTTCACTGTGTGCTTCTGCTGCTTGAGCATCACCAAAAGATCCTGGTTCCAGTGACTGACTAGAGAGAACTTTCGCTCTATGCTCTTCCAGAGTAATATCAGGCAACGTCATGTCGGCAAAAGGAATCGGAATGAATTGCCCATCTAACTGGACCCAGATTTGCTTAAGTGAAAATGGGTCGTATTTTATCAGAACCTTTTTCTCTTCAATAAAGGGGTCGAGCACAGGATCCCAATAAAAACGAGTCTTAAATTCAATGCCACCCGGCCGGATGTTTCTATATTCTTGAGGCATGAAGTTCAAACGAAACTGGTGCGCGTCTGTTATTTGCGGAGGAAAAGGCACTACACCATGCGGACCATAGTAATCCTGCCATGCTTGCAAAGGAGTCTTTTTAATTTCGCTGTGCACGGTCGAATGATATTCCATTACCTCTAACGCAAACCACCTAGCAAACTCCGTGAACGTTTGGGTGGGCTTCCTATCTCTAGCCAGCCTTTTCCTAACAACTGTATTTGACATTGTGCTGCCGCTCAACAAATGAACCTTATTCATCATCGTACCTATCAGCCTTTCGACATGACCACCAAAGTGCTTCTTCCCCAGCGGACGGTGATCGTAGCCGATATGCGCACGATCTAAAGAAGAGAGATACTTATGACTCCTGTACTCTTTCGCATTATCCATATAGACCATGAACGGGGGGCCATACATCGGATACTTGAAGCCTGATAAATTCAATCTACGTAAAAAGTCTTCCTTCGGCATCACTGCATGAGTCAAGGCACAAGCAACCGACAAAGTGCTAGGTGGATGAAGGCTGAGATAGTATCCTAGTATCACCCTCGTATAGACATCAATAAACAGGGTCAGCCAAGGGCGACCAATAGTGTCACTACGGTCGTCCGTGAGAACCTCGTAATCAACGAGCGTGTGGTCAGTCTGCACCCACTCTAAGGGTTTGGTAGCCTTGTACTTTCCTGGTCGAGAGTCATGCATCTGTGCAGCCACCTCCCGCCCATATTTCAAACGGGTGACTTCTTCGCGAGTAAAACTATTTTTCATACGATTTCGAATCGTTTTGCGTGCAGGGCATTTTAGGTTAAGTGACATGCAAGCTTTTTGCACAGCACGCCACACCTCTGCAAATGTAACTCCTGCACGTTTACGAAATGTCTCGAGCACTGCCTCTATTTCTTTTTCGAGAGCAGGATCTAAATGTCGTGAGTTCCTCTGATTACCTCTCCGCCGAACCAACTGAGTGCAATACCCCATACTTTCATCATGCTTGGCACGCAACTTATAAACATGCGACCGAGTAACACCTATCTCCTCTGCTGCTTGGGCCACAGAAATTTCCTTACGGTGCAATCTCGACAATACCTCGTGGCGCCTCAATGCCAGCTGAATTTCCTGGTCATTTGATTCAGATTCCAATCTAGTCAAGTAAAGAAGTTCGGAGTCGCCAGTAGATCTCTTGGGCACCGTGATGAACTCTATCTCATTCAGTCCAACAGTGATCTTTTGTCGAGTAGAAAGCAGAAGTACCTCAACTGAATCTGCATCAACCGGCCCCACAATTAATGCAGCTTTTCCGCGAGCTACAACATGCATCCCTTCTTCAATCTCGATCTGCATGACCTCAGATTTTCCGTGCGAAAAAATCTCCATATAGCAAAGAAAAAAGGACCGCAAAACTACCCTTGGCAAACCAGCCAAAAATTGAAGAAAAAATCTCTCATAAGCTCATGATTTACTTGAGAAATATGATTGCATCCTAATTTTTATTATTTTCTAAAGCCGTGTAACGGATACACGAAAAACGACAAAAATCGTGTTCGTCAGATGCTTTTTATAACTCTACGACATATAACGCCACAACACGCAGCTTCTGCACCTCAAAAAGGATAAATCCCTAAGATTTTGCTAATTTTTTATCCTCTATGGATTTCACTTCAGCTAAAGCCTTGATTTTCTTGAATATATTTTTTTATCATTTATGGATAACAGTCACAGACGGTGCAGCAAGCCTTTATCAGTAAGCGTCCGGGAAAGGCACATTGCGATGCGCTAAGCTGTAATCCATTTCAGGATTGAGGCCTCAGCATGGAATGCCACGTTCGTCCCGCTACGAGCAGAGATGCCGCAGCAATAAGCCGCGTAGTTATAGCCGCCCTGCGTGAGTCAAATTCAAAGGACTATCCACCTGACGTGATCGCTCAGGTTGAGCAGAGCTTTTCTCCTGAAGCCATCACCACGCAGCTTACGAAGCGTAGGGTCTTCGTTGCCTTATTGGGCGAAAACATTATTGGCACTGCTGGTCTCGACGGTGATGTCGTCAGAAGTGTTTTTGTTGACCCAGCTCACCAGAAAGGCGGTATCGGGCGGCACTTGATGGATGTAATTCATACAACCGCTGCCAGCGCCGGAATTGAAGCTGTACGTGTGCCATCGTCGATTACAGCTGAAAAGTTTTATACCGCGTTGGGTTATCAGAAAATCCGCGACGCGGTTCATGTGGCGGAGCGCACCATCATAATGGAGAAGCGGCTGTAGGATTAGCCCAGGCTATTTAACCGTTTCGGTTTTGCCTAGGAAATACGGGGCTTTGGGGCTTTCCACTCAATTCGCTATCACATCTTCGTTAAAAAACTAGACAAGGAGCTGATGCCAATCACCTCCTTGTCCGCTCGGGTCAGACGCTGATTGGATCTACCTTCTCACCATCAATCTGCATCTCAGCTAGCGCTTTAGCCACGACATCACGACCAAGCACACCGTCGTCGGCCAGGGCCTTCAATGCAGCCAACACGACGAACTGCCGATCAACTTCAAAATGTCGACGCAGCGCCTCGCGGGTATCTGATTGTCCGAAGCCATCGGTGCCCAGTGCGACGAAGCGGCGATTTCCGACCCAGGGGCGGATTTGGTCGGCGTGGATTTTCATATAGTCGGTGGAGACCACTACCGGCCCAGCGTGACCGTCCAGCAATTGGGTCAGGTAAGGAACTTTCGGATCTTCCATGGGGTGCAGAAGATTCCAACGCTCAACCTGCTGTGCCTCACGACGCACTTCGGTCAGGCTGGTGGCACTCCAGACTTCGCTGCTCACGCCATAATCACGCTCCAGGATCTGCGCAGCGGCGATGACCTCCGGCAAGAGAGCACCGCTGCCCATGAGCTGGACATGCAGATCCTTCTTGACCTCTCGCTCAAGTGGCAGTCGATACAGCCCTTTGAGAATCCCCTCCTCCACACCTTCCGGCATGTCGGGATGAGGGTAGTTCTCGTTGAGTACGGTGATGTAGTAATAGATGTCTTCCTGCTCGACATACATGCGGCGCATGCCGTCATGCACGATCACAGCCAGCTCGTAGGCGTATGTCGGGTCGTAGGAAATACAGCACGGCACAGTAGCCGACATCACATGGCTGTGGCCATCGTCGTGTTGAAGGCCCTCGCCCATCAGCGTGGTGCGCCCTGAAGTTGCACCAAGCAAGAAACCTCGTGCACGGGCATCGCCGGCCGCCCACAGCAAGTCGCCCACGCGCTGGAAGCCGAACATCGAGTAGAAGATATAGAACGGTAGGGTCATCACACCGTGGTTGGCGTACGAGGTACTAGCCGCTATCCAGGATGAAGTGGCACCGGATTCGTTCAAGCCCTCCTGCATGATCTGCCCGTCCGCACTCTCCTTGTAGTAGGACAACGTGCCGGCATCCTGAGGTATGTAAAGCTGACCGACATGAGAGTGGATACCAATCTGCCGGAACAGACTCTCCATACCGAAGGTGCGTGATTCGTCGGGCACGATGGGGACGACTAGCTTGCCGATGTTCGGATCTTTCAGCAGCGTGCTGAGGATCCGCACGAACGCCATGGTCGTTGAAATGGAACGGTCGCCGGTGCCTTTGAGCTGTCCTTCTAATGCGGACAGCGGCGGAATCTGCAACGACTCAACCTGTGCATAACGAGCCGGAACATAACCACCCAAACTTTCGCGGCGCCCTTTCAGATACCGCGCTTCCGCACTTGCTTCGTCGGGCCGCAAGTAGGGCAACTCGCCGAGCTGATCGTCACTCAACGCCAGGCCGAAGCGATCACTGAAGGCTTTGACTGCCTCTGCGCCCATCTTCTTGAGTTGGTGATTGATGTTCTGTCCTTCACCCGCTTCACCCATCCCGAAGCCTTTGACCGTTTTGGCCAAGATGACAGTGGGACGACCCTTTTGGCGGGTTGCTGCAGCGTAAGCGTTATAGACCTTGACTGGATCGTGGCCACCGCGTGCAAGCTTCCAGATCTGCTCATCGCTGATGTCGCTGACCAGGTCCAGCAGCTCCGGGTACTTGCCGAAAAAGTGCTCACGCACATAGGCACCGTTCTGGGACTTGTAGGTCTGATACTCACCGTCGACGCACTCCATCATGCGCTGACGAAGCAGCCCGGTCTTGTCCTTGGCCAGCAAGGCGTCCCAGCCACTTCCCCAGATCACCTTGATGACGTTCCATCCAGCGGCGCGATAAAGGCTCTCAAACTCCTGGATCACCTTTCCGTTACCGCGAACAGGCCCATCCAGACGCTGCAGGTTGCAGTTGACCACGAAGATAATGTTGTCGAGCTTCTCCCGCCCGGCCAGGGAGATCGCCGCCAGCGATTCGGGTTGATCCATCTCGCCATCGCCCAGGAACGCCCAGACTTTACGGCCCTGATGTTCCTTCAGTCCACGGTTTTCAAGGTATCGCATAAAGCGCGCCTGATAGGCGGCCGTAATGGGCCCCAAGCCCATAGAGACCGTGGGGAACTGCCAGAACTCTGGCATCAGGCGCGGATGAGGGTAAGAAGAGACGCCGTCACGATGAGTTTCACGACGGAAGTTGTCCAGCTGTTCTTCGGTCAGCCGGCCCTCGGTGTAAGCACGGCCATAAATGCCGGGCGCCGAATGCCCCTGGATGTACACCATATCGCCCGCGAAGCGCTCGGTACGCCCTCGGAAGAAATGGTCAAAGCCAACGTCGTAGAGTACCGCCGCCGAGGCATAGGTCGCGATGTGCCCACCCACGCCTGAATGCTTGCCTGCGCGGAGCACCATGGTGAGTGCGTTCCAGCGGATATAGGCATTGAGGCGCTTCTCAATGTCGAGATCTCCCGGGTAGGGCAACTCGCGCTCCGGTGCAATGCTATTCACGTAAGGCGTGGTCACTCGACCATGGAAATCTCCGTGTACAGAAACGTCAAAGTCGAGAAGCTGGTCGATCAGGAAGTGCGCCCGGGGCCGCCCCTCCACTTCTACGACCGAAGCAATCGAGTCAATCCATTCGCGGGTCTCTTGTGGATCTTCATCGCGAAGCGGGTAGCTGTGCGCCATCGATAACTCTCCTTGTGTGGCTCGGCTGGTCGTTGTTCAACCAGCACCTTGTTGCATTTGCAATTGAATCTATCGTCAATCGAGCTATGATTGCAACTGCAATAACAACCTCGTTCTGGAGACGTCATGACCACCCCCACGCCAGACCTCTGGTACAACTTCATTCGTGCGCATCGCTGCCTCATCCGGGAAATCGAACGTCGCCTGGCTGAAGAGAACCTGCCGCCCTATGCCTGGTACGACGCGCTGTGGGGAATCGAAAGTGGGGAGGATGGTGCCCGTCGCATGCATGAACTGGCCGACGTGATGGCCATCGAGCGTTACAACCTTACCCGCCTGGTTGATCGCCTGGAAAAGGATGGACTGGTAGTGCGGAAAAAAGCGGCAGATGACGGCCGAGGTGCGATCGCTCGCATCACCGACAGCGGTCGCGATCTTCGCAAGCGGATGTGGACGGTTTACAAACAGTCCGTCGAGGAGCTTTTTCTGGCGGAGTTCAGTGATGAGCAACAGAGGTCGTTTGCGCTAGCCCTGGAAAGTGCGAGCCGTAACGCCCGCACTAACAGGCGTGCTAATTAGTCCAGTCGGTAACGCCTGACTGCCCCGCTTACCCAAGAACTGTCGGCTACGCCCCGGCGAACCAAGGCGCGCAGTGCGGTCAACACTACCCAATGACGATTGAGGCGTTGGCTAGGCTCCAGACTATCCGCACCCAAAGCCGTGAACGGCGCAGTGACATGTGCAGCAAGTTGCGCAGCCACGAATTCATCGTACCCCGTCACCGCGATGACAGGCGTGTCTGCCGTGCCAAGACAGAGTTGAAGATGGCAGTTGGGCAGGTTCTCTTCTCTACGCAACCGTTGAAGACGAGCTCGCCTTTCTGCGTCCCGGGCAAGTTTGGTATAGCTCGGGCAACTCCATACCTCGGCTTTGATCCCCCACTCCGCTCGCAGCAGCTCGGCGGCTGCACATACCTCGCTAAGCATCGACCCAGCACCTAGCAGCCGAACAGATACTTCTCCGTCGACACCCTCAGACAAACGATACATTCCCAGGTAAGCCTGCGAGCGATCACATACCCGCCCTTCCCCTGGTTCGTCATGCAAAGTCATGTAGCAAAAACCAGGAGCTCCCTCCACGTACAACGCTTGCAACGCCCCAATACAAATAGCTTTGACTTCATCTCCACACGCGGGGTCGAAAGGTATGCATCGGCGATTGGATGCCAACCACAAGGGTAACCAGGGATGCGCTCCTTTCGCCCAACGGGACTGCGAAGACTCGATGTCGTTGAGGATGATGCCTCGCTCAGCAACCTGGGCGGTTAGCATCGACATTTGGGCGGATGTCGGTGACTGAGTCATGTAAAACAGCGGGCGCTCGGCGGCACGTGACTGCTCGCTAAACCAAAGGGGCCAGGCGCTGATCGCCGTGGTGCTCAACTGCTCGCTTATCCGATCATTGATCAAACCAAACTGCCCGCGGGTGCTGGAGCCGGTCTCAAGTCGCTTGAGAATATCGACAGCAGTTCCCAGGGGTGAGCCCGGCGCCCCTTCCCTTTCTTTGTAGCCTCGTTCGATGTGGCGAATGCAGGCCTGTGCGGCCGATATGGTGTCAGGGGTACGCTGTAAGCGAAGGTTGTCCATCCATGAAACTCCTCATGCGGTGTGCAATAGGGATAATCCAAGCTAGTTGCAAATGCAACCAGAAAGGATGGATCCTATGAGCTAGGCCTGAATTGAGGAACCAAGAATGAGGGCGAAGAAAACGGCGCCCGAAGACGCCGTTGCGGATAGGTAGATCAGCCTACCGATTTCAATATCAGTTTATGTGCTGTGGCCATTCGGTTACCGGCGATGGAAACATGGCAGCACAGCTCCACAGGGCAACAGGCTTACCCCGCTGCGATTGAAAGTGGCACCACCCTATTGGTCACCTGCCTTTGGCTGAGGTAGCGGGTGCAGCTTACCCTCAGGAACGAGGCAAAATTCACCACTTCTCCGCGGTAGTCCATGACCTCCTCGTACAGCTTGGCGATGAGCTGATTGGTGCTGACACTGTCCGCTGCAGCAATCTCGGTCAGGATGTCCCAGAACTGGTTTTCCAGACGCAGGGTGGTGACCACGCCCCGGATGCGCAAGGAGCGCGAACGCGATTCATAAAGGATCGGGTCTGCCTTCACATACAGCTCACACATGGTGCCTCCGCTGGCTTTACCTGGCTAAGTCACGTCGAGGGCATACGCCCACGCCTGAAGGTACCGCCCCAAAGCAGCATATGGGTAATACACCCCTATTACACATGTCCATTGTGCTTTTGGGGCGCACGTAATAGCCACTTATTACCCATCAATTTTTCATACTGCCATCCTGAGTGCATAACAACACCACAGGAAAGCCTGATCATGCCGAAATTCCTTCACACCATGATCCGTGTAGGTGACCTGGATGCCTCCATGCGTTTCTACGGACAAGCATTCGACCTGCAGGAATCCCACCGCCTTGAGTTCGACGACTTCTCGCTCGTCTACCTACGCGACCGGCAAAGCGGCGCCGAAATCGAACTGACCTGGAACAAGGGCCAAGACGGCTACACCCACGGCAGTGGGTATGGCCATGTCGCCTTCGCAGTAGAAGATCTCGATCACCATCACGCTCGCTTGAGCGAAATGGGGCTCTCTCCTGCCGCCATCAAGGAGTTCAAGCGTGGTGAAGCGCTGCTCGCTCGCTTCTTCTTCATCCAGGACCCGGATGGCTACAAGATCGAGGTGTTGCAGCGCGCCGGCCACTATCAGTAACGCAGCCACACGCATCAGACGCCTGGGCGTCGTCTATCAATATTGCGCGGCAAACGCCAATCCCCAACAAAGCAGCACCCGTGATGTCAGGCTCCTAATAAAAACAACAAGGAGAACAGCATGCAGGATATACAAGCCAGCCGCCGTAGCTTTCTGAAAGGCAGCGGCGGAATTCTCTTGGGCACGTTGCTTTTCACCTCCGGCCCCATCGCCCTGCTCGCCCCCAGTACAACCTGGGCGCTTGAGATGAAAATGCTGAACAACGATCAAGCCGCACGACTGATGGTTATAGTGCGCCGGATCTACCCTCACGATCAGATGGAAGACGCTGTGTACGCCTTTGCGATCAAAGCCTTGGACGACCGCGCCGTGACAGACCCATCCATTCTTCCCCTGCTTGAACAAGGTCTGAACGAGCTGGACAAGTCAGCTGATGGCGCCTGGCTGAATCTGGATGAGCCGCGCCAATTGGCCGTGCTCGAGTCCATCCAGACCACCCCGTTTTTCACTTTGGTCAGGTCAGTCTCGGTCAATGCCCTGTACAGCAACGAACTCGCCTACCAGCACTTCGGCTACGAAGGTGCCTCTTTCCCCAAAGGCGGTTACCTGATGCGCGGCTTCAACGACTTGAAGTGGCTACCTGCCGCCCCTACCGAAGCCAGCCCATCCGCCTTTTCCTGAGGATGCGTACATGACCACATTCAATTTCGACGATGACTCGGTAGTGGTGATCATCGGCTCTGGTGCGGGTGGTGGAACACTGGCCAATGAACTGTGCCAGAAGGGTATTCCAGTCGTCCTGCTGGAGGCTGGCCAGCGCCAGTCCTCTGCCACTTTCATCAATGACGAATGGCCCTCGTTCGAGCAATTGTCCTGGGGCGATACCCGTACTACCTCGGGCTCTTGGCAGATCGCCAAGGACTTCCCGAACCTCCCCGCCTGGATCTGCAAAACGGTGGGTGGAACTACCACTCACTGGGCAGGTGCCAGCCTTCGATTCCAGGAGCATGAATTCCGAACGCGGCAGACCTATGGCGACATCAAGGATGCGAACCTGCTCGACTGGCCATTGACGCTCGCTGAACTGGAGCCCTTCTATGCAAGGGCCGAAGACAAGATGGGCGTGACGCGCACCAACGACATTCCTGGGCTACCGGGGAACAACAATTTTCAGGTGATGTACAACGGTGCTCGCAAGCTTGGCTACAAAAAGTGCAGTACCGGCCACATGGCGATCAACAGCCGTGCCCGCGCAGGACGCGCTCAGTGCATGCAACTTGGCTTTTGCTTCCAGGGCTGCAAGATGGGGGCAAAGTGGTCAACGCTGTACACCGAGATCCCGGCAGCGGAGGCCACAGGCAAGCTCGAGCTCCGTACGCAGGCGCACGCAGTAAAGATCGAGCACGATGCAAAAGGGCGAGCCACCGGTGTGGTCTACGCAGATGCGCAAGGGCGTCTGCAACGCCAAAAAGCGCGACTTGTTGCGGTCGCAGGCAATGCCATTGAAACCCCTCGCCTACTGCTTAATTCGACCAGCACATTGTTCCCTCATGGTATTGGCAACGGCTCCGGGATGGTCGGTAAACACTACATGCGCCATACCACCGGATCTGTGTTCGCAGAGTTCAAGGACCCTGTGCATTTCTATCGCGGCACCATCATGGCCGGCCTGATCGGTGACGAGGTGCACTTCAATCCCGACAGGGGCTTTGTCGGAGGCTACGAAATGGAAACCATCTCGCTTGGCCCTTCCTTCATGGCTGCGTTCTTCAACCCCGGCGCCTGGGGACGCGACTTCACCCGCGTCATGGACAACTACACGCATCTGGCTGGCATGTGGCTGGTCGGTGAGGACATGCCCCGGGAATCCAATCGCATTACCCTGAGCGATAACGTCAAAGACCGCTTTGGCATTCCTGTGGCCAACGTGCACTACGACGACCACCCCAACGATATTGCAATGCGCGAGCACGCCTATCAGCAAGGTAGCGCGGTCTATGAGGCCGTCGGTGCACTGAAGACCCACCGCGTACCACCCTACCCCTCGACTCATAACATGGGCACTTGTCGTATGAGCCACAAGGAAGCCGATGGTGTTTGCAACAAATACGGGCAAAGCCATGAAGTTCCAAATCTGTTCATTTCAGATGGCAGTCAGTTCACCACCAGCGCAGCCGAGAACCCTACCCTGACGATCGTTAGCCTGGCGATTCGTCAGGCGGAGTACATTGCCGATGCTCTGAGGACGCATGCGGCATGACTACCATCGCCGACAACCGCCTGGAGATTTGCGCAATCACGGCGTTTACCGACAACTACATCTGGCTTCTGCTCGATCACTCAAACCAGGCCTGTGCGGTTGTAGATCCAGGTGATGCCGGGCCAGTTCAAGCCTGGTTGGCTGAGCATCCCGGCTGGGCGCTCACCGACGTGCTGATCACTCACCATCATAGCGACCATGTGGGCGGTGTCGAGAAACTGAAGTCTGCGTTCGATCTCCGCGTGCATGGCCCTGCAAACGAGCCGATCCCTGCCAGGGATCGGCCACTGAAGGACGGTGATTCAATCCAGGTACTGGGGCGAACCATTCGCGTGATCGGGGTGCCTGGCCATACTTGCGGGCACCTGGCCTATCACCTGGTTGATGAGGATGTGCTGTTTAGCGGGGACACGCTGTTCAGCGCCGGCTGTGGGCGCCTCTTCGAGGGTACGCCGCTGCAGATGCTGACGTCGCTCGAACGCCTTGCCGTGCTCCCAGAGCAGACGCGGGTGTACTGCGCACATGAGTACACCCTCTCCAACCTGCCCTTTGCTTTGGCTGTCGACCCAGGCAATCAGCAAATCGCCGAGCGCTTGGCTGAGGTCAGCGAAATCCGCAATCGCGGGCAGTGCACTTTGCCTACCTACATTAGCGTTGAACGCGCAATTAACCCGTTCCTCCGTGTGCGGGAAGCGAAGATCGTTGAGGTTGTCCAACGCCAAGCGGGCCTGGCCATCACAACCGCCGAAGAATGCTTTGCTGCCATGCGCAAGTGGAAAGACAATTTTTGAACAACAAGAAGAAGATCATCCATGAGAAAAACACTGCTGATTGCCGCTACAGCCTTCATGATTGCTTCTGCCCAGGCAGGCCAAGAGCCTGAGGCCGTATTCGCGAAAACCTGCGCCATGTGCCACAACGGTCAACTCCCCAACGCGCCTAAGAAAGGTGATGTCGCTGCATGGCAACCACGCCTGGCTCAAGGGCAAGACGTACTGCTCAAAAACGTAGTGAATGGATTGAGTGTCATGCCACCACGTGGACTCTGCAGTGACTGTAGCGACGAAGACCTCGCGGCTACGATAGGCTGGATGTCCCGCTGATGACCGAAAGGAGCTCTGATTTAACAACGGTTATTTCAAGAGCTCCTATGGATGTCTTGCGCTTCAGTCACACGCTTGATTTCAGCGCGAGGCAGAGGCAGCAAGGCTTGTTGGCCATCGTTCGGATAGCCGTGTACACACTGCTCTAAGCGCCAGCAGATATCCCTCCACCCCCAATCCTGCAATCACGCCATTAGCCACGGTGGACATGATCGAGTGTCGATGGAGCTCATCGCGGGCATGAATGTTCGAAATGTGGACTTCCACCAGTGGCGCCTTGATCAATTTCAGCGCATCGAGCACCGGGATTGAATTAAACGAAAGGCCAGCCGGATTGATGATCACTGCGGCGTTCTTGTCGAATGCCTCCTGGATCCAGTCAACCATCACCGCTTCGCTGTTCGTTTGACGAAACTCGCAAACCAGATCCAGCTCGTTTGCAAGCTGCTCACAGCTTTGCTGAACCTGCTGCAGGGTCGTTGTGCCGTAAATTTCCGGCTCGCGGCGACCCAACATGTTCAGGTTGGGGCCATTCAGGACAAAAACTGCGCGACTCATGGTATGGCTCCGCTTTCACTTGAGGTATTGAGGGGAGTTGCTGAAGGTTACGTTCTCTGCTGGTTCGGACTTGCTGAGATCGATTCCGCGGGTTTCTGGCCCTATCAGGATCATCGCAAGCGACACCAGGTTGATCGCAGCGCATATCGCGACGAGCAACCATGGCGAATTGCCGGTCTGACTCATCAGCCACACGGCGAGGATAGGCATCGGGCCGCCAATCAGCAGGTTGGCGCCGGTATAAGCCAGGGCCGAGCCGGTGTAGCGCACGTTGGTGGGGAATGCTTCGGCGAATGCAACGGGTTGGATCCCGCTCTGGAACTGGGTGAATCCAAGGAACAGTCCCATGGCGGCCATGATCATGGCGGGTTGCTGCGTGTTCAGCATTGGGAAGTACACCAGCAGAATCCCGAGGGTCATGCATGAGCCGAAGGCGAGCGCTTTCTTGCGTCCCCACCGGTCACTGAGGTACCCGCCAGCCAGCGCGCCAAAAATCGCGCAGACGTTAGCCACCATCAGGGACATGAACCCCATGGACTGCGGCATACCGAGTTGCTTGACCAGGTAGCTGAGTGTGAAAATCACGATCAGGTAAAACAGAGCAGCGGGTGAGCAGAAAAAGAACATCAGCCGCAAGATGGTACGAGAATGGATCCTCAGCACATCTTTCAAAGGGCTTCCAACGTGGGGTGTTTCGTCCTGCTTCAAAGCGACAAAGGCTGGTGTCTCGCTGACCTTGAGCCGAATGAAGATCGCCACCACCACGAGCACGAAGCTCAAGAGGAAGGGAATCCGCCAACCGAAAGACTCAAATTGTTCTGCGCTCAGGAATCCCGCCAGCCCTAACAACGCGCCGTTTGCCAAGATTTGGCTCATTGGTGAACAAAGGCCCAGAAACCCAGAATAACGTCCACGTCGGTCTGGCCGTGCATGCTCCAACGCCATCAGCTGGGCGCCCGTGGACTCCCCACCCAAAGCAAAACCCTGAAGGATTCGCAAAATCACCAACATGATGGGCGCCCAGATGCCCACCTGTGCGTAGGTCGGCAGCAGCCCCATCAACACCGAAGCCAAGCCCATCAGCGTCACTGTCGCGAGCATGAGGTTGCGGCGCCCGAGTTTGTCACCGAGGTAACCACATGTGATCGCCCCTAATGGCCGCGCTGCCAGACCTACGCCGAAGGTCGCCAAGGAAGCGAGCAGCCCTGAAGTCGGCTCCATTGCGGGAAAGAACAGTTTCGGTAGCACGGTCGCGGAAACAGCACCGTACAGGGTGAAATCGAACCACTCCAACGCTGTACCAATGGTGGCGGCTGTCACCGCCTTTTTTGACATCTGACTGTCTGCAACAGAGGGCTCTGTAGTTTTCATGAGGGTCTCAGTCGTTATTGTTATGGGATACGCCCGATCTGGGTGTGGGCTGGTACTGAGTCGACTTTAGAAGCTTTTGCCTGCAAAATAATTATCGAATTCTGGAGATTTCCATAAGGTAAGCTTATAGAGGGGCTTTGATGGAGCTACGTCATCTACGTGCGTTTGTCTGCGCCGCAACGTTCCAGCATTTCAGCAAGGCCGCGGAGCAGCTTGAGATCGCCCAGCCGGCCCTGAGTCAGCTGATCAAAACCCTGGAGAGCGAATTGGGGGTAGCGCTGTTTCGACGTGCCAACCGCGGGGTGGAACTGACTGCTGCCGGCGCAGCGTTCCTACCCCACGCCAAGGATGCGCTCTATTCCAGTGACCTGGCGGTAGCCGCTGCTCGGCGGGCTAGGCGGGGGGAAATTGGAGAGATCACGATCGGTTACCACTCGGCGTTGCTCGAAGCTAACCTCCCTCAACTGATGCGGCATTACTTCGGCGCCTATCCCGAGGTTAAGGTAACGTTGCTGGATGCGCGGATTCAGGCCCAATTCGATTTATTGCTTGAAGGGAAAATCGATATCGGCTTTGCCCGTATCTTCAAAGACCATTTGCCCGACCGACTACGCACCCACTGTTTCAGCCTCTCCAGGTTAGTCCTTCTAACCCCGGACAACCATGCGCTGGCGCGGGATTTCAACGGCGATCTGGCATCCCTTCGGCAAGAGAAGTTCATCTTTCTGGAAGACCCGGCGGGGATCGGCCTCACCTCGCACATCTTGCAATTATGCCGGCAGTACCAGCTGCATCCCGCCAACATCATGTACGTACCGTCGCTGATGAGTATTCCCGGCCTGATAGCCGCCGGCATCGGGATTAGCATCCTCCCGGAAACCCTTACGCAGCTGAGCATGCCGGGCATCCGTACGCTTCAGCTGAAACAGCCAGACATGCAGAGCGAATTGTCGCGAGCCTGGCAGTTGCGGATAGTAGTCCGGGTACTTCGCCGCCACGGCGTAACGCACATGGCTGTTGTCCACCAGGGCCCGGATCATCTGCGGCGCGTGCTTGACGTAGGCACGCAAGCGCTTGTCATCGCCATGCTCACCGGTGGCAGCTTTGAGGTACTGCAGGGCCAGCTCCACACTGTCGCCACCGCCTTTGGCGGCAAAGTAGTGGTTATTGGGAATCCAGATGCCGCCGCCGGAGATCGCCGACGTACCGCCGAACTTGTCGCTTTTCTCGACAACCAGTACCGATAGACCCTGCTCGGCAGCAAACAGCGCCGAGGTCATCGCACCGGCACCGGAGCCGACGACGATCACGTCGTAGTGTGAAACAGGCTGAGCTTTAGCTGTCATTGTTGTTGTGCCTTGGCTGTGATCGGAAATTTCCCGGCGTGCCGGCCAGGGGTGCGCATACCCGGGCCTGCAGCTAGGCCCGGGCACGGCTCATACGTAAGGATCAGGGTTGGGCAGGCCCAGTTGCACGGCGCCAAGGCTGCGGCTGAAGGCCATGTAGTTGTTGGCGATATGCCCACGTGCCTGGTGCAGGTCGCGGAACAGGCGCGCCACGGGGTTGGTGTTATAAAGCCCGGAAGCGGCCATGCAGCGCAGCAGTTCGTTGACCTTCTCGGCGCAGATATTGGTGACATAGGAGGATTGGTAGCGGTACAGCAGACGGGTTTCCACATCCGGGTACTCACCCGCTTCGGCCAGCGCCATCAGGTGCGCGTAGTTCCGCTCCAGTACCAGCCGCAGGCTGTCGACGATGATCGTCGCCTCGGCAACGGTGGTTTGCGCCACCGGGTCATCGGCGGTTTTCATGCCGTGCTTGCCGATGTGCGCAGCGGCATTGGCACGAAATTCGTTGATCGCCCCCTGCAAGGCACCGATGGCCGATGAGGACACAGCGCGCGTGAACACCTGGGCGAAAGGAATGGCATAAATCGGATTGGTGTTCACCAGGCGTCCTGGCGTCGCGTCCAGCGTGCAGTTATTGGTGCGTTGCACGCGGTGTGCCGGCACGAAGGCATCTTCGACCACAATGTCGTGGCTGCCGGTGCCGCGCAGGCCCAGCACGTCCCAGTTGTGCTCGATACGGTAGTCGCTGCGCGGGATCAGGAAGGTGCCGTGCTCCGCTGCACGGTCGCCATCGGCGGGCAGCACCCCGCCAAGGAAGCACCATTGGCAGTGTTCGCTGCCGCTGGAAAAGCCCCAGCGACCACTGATGCGATAACCGCCTTCGACCACGGTTACCTTGGCCACGGGCATGTAGGTGGACGAGATCAGGGTGGTATGGTCCTGGCCCCATACATCGCGCTGGGCCTCGATCGGGTAGCGCGCCAGCTGCCAGGGGTGTACGCCCATCACGCCATAAATCCACGCTGTGGACATGCAGCCCTCGGCGAGGATCATCTGGATTTCGAAAAACGTCCGCGGATCGACCTCGTAGCCGCCAAACGCACGTGGTTGCAAGGCCCGCAACAAGCCGGCCTGTTGCAATTCGAAGATGGTTTCGTCCGGTACCCGGAACTCGCGGTCAGCGCGCGCGGTGCGGCTTTTGAGGGCGGGCACCAGGCGCCGGGCGTGTTCAAGCAGTTCGATTTCTTCCGGCGTTCTTACTCGCATGCTGTCCATCCGTTCGTTCTCCCAATCTCGTTGCGCGGTTGCGCGAGTCTTGGTTGATGATCGAATGCAGCAGGCGAATATTCATCGTCAAAGCGGACTAGGGAAACACGGTACGGCGCCGTCCCTGGCGCCTTTCAGGCTCAGATCGCGGCGCGCCTGGCGGCCCACGGGCGGTCCTGCTCCAGCTGCGAGGCCAGGCGCAGCAGCACGTCTTCCCCGCCCAGGCGAGCGGTGAACATCATGCCCACTGGCAGGCCGCTGTCACTCATGCCCAACGGCAAGGAAATAGCCGGCTGGCCGCTGACGTTGGCCAGCACGGTAAACGCGGCACTGCCCATGGCCTTGCGGGCGTAACTTTCGTAAGGCTGGTTGAGCGAGAGCTCGCCCAGGGCCGGCGTCAGGCTGGCGGTGACCGGCGAAAGGATCACATCAAAGCGCTCGAACTGCTGTTCCATGGCCATGCTGATGTCTTCGAACGCATGCCGGGCACGCACTACCCCCTCACCCGTGGCTTTCGCTGCACGCTCCAGCACACCAAAGGTGATGCTTTCCAGATCCTGCGGCCCCAACGCGCGGCCCAGGGCTTTCTCCCGGTCATTGACCGTGACCAGCAAGGAGTTGCCGATGGCAACGCCGTGGGCGCCGAACAGCTGCTGGGCCTGAATCGGCAAGCGCAGTTCTTCCACTTCGTGGCCAAGGCCCAGCAGTTGCTTGATGGTGTCCTCCAGAACCTTGGCAATCGCCGGGTCCAGCGGTGCCCCGGTCAGCGATTCCCGCACCAGTGCAACCCGTAAACGGCCCGGGTCACGGCCCAGCTCCTCGACGTAGGGACGTACCAGCGGTGAGCTCCAGTACGGGCTCCCTGGTTCGTGACCCTGACCGGCATCAAGAAACAACGCGGTATCGCGCACGCTGTGCGAGACCATGTTGGCGACACTGGCGCCAAACGAGCCTTCCAGGCGGGCCGGCCCGCTCGGCGTGCGGTAGCGTGTCGGCTTGAGGCCGACCAGCCCGCAGTAGGACGCCGGGATCCGGATCGAGCCGCCACCGTCGGTGGCATGGGCGACCGGGACGATACCGGCGGCAACCGCCGCGGCGGAACCACCGGACGAACCACCCGAGCTCAACGCCAGATTCCAGGGGTTGCGGGTCTGCCCCCATGCCAACGACTCGGTGGTGGTGGTCAGGCCGAACTCCGGGCTGGTGGCTTTACCAAAAGGCACTGCCCCGGCGGCTTCATAACGGCGGATCAAGGTGCTGGTAACGCTCGAAGGGGGCGCGTCCTTGAACAGCCGGCTGCCGTTGCTGGTGGTCGTGCCCTGCAAGTAGGTGTTGAGGTCCTTGAGCAGGATCGGCACGCCCGCCAGCGAGCCCTGGGTCAGGGTGCCGGCCTTCTGCCTGGCCGCCAGCAACGCGCGGGCATAATCGTCATGGCGCATGTTGACTGCGTTGATCTTCGGGTTGACCAGGTCACAACGGGCGAATGCTGCGCCGAGCAAGTCTTCGGCACTGAAGTGGCCGGCCTGCAAGCCCTTGGCCATGGCCCAGGCATCCAGGCCCAGGTAATCGCTGGCCGACAAGCCGCCTGCGGCCCGGGCATCGGCAAAGCGCCCCAGTAGCCCGACGCCCAGCGCCACCGCGCCGGCCTTGAGCACCTGCCGGCGCGGCCATCCGTCAGCGGCGTCGGCACCCGCTGGGGCAAGCGTGTCGGCCAGTGGCAATGCGTTTTTTTCCATGTGCAGAATTCCGTTTTTTATTGTGTCTGTTCGATTCGCTCAGCGCGCCGGTTTCCCCGATCAGTCCGGGGTGATCTGCGCTTTCATCGCGGCCAGGAAGTGTTCGCTGTAAGGCGGTAGCAGGCCCCATTCACCGCGCGGATCATGCTCGGGCGCCTTGAGTACTGTGCGCAGGTGGCTGAACTCGATAAAGCCTTCGCGACCGTGGTAGTGGCCCATGCCTGACCCGCCAACCCCACCGAACGGGGCATCATGCAAGGCGGCATGCATCATCACATCGTTGAGGGTGACACCGCCGGACAATGTGTGCTCCAGCACCTGGCGCTGCTCCTTGGCGTCGCTGCCAAAGTAGTAAAGGGCCAAAGGCCGCGGGCGGGCGTTGATCTGAGCGATGACCTGATCAACCTCATCAAAAGGCAGAACCACCATTGCCGGGCCGAAGATTTCTTCATGCAGAATCAGGCTGCCTTGCGGCGGGTCGATCACCAGTTGCAGCGGTCGGCGGCGGTTTTGCTCATCAGCCGCTTGCGCGTAGGGCAGGCTCACTACCCGGGCACCGGCTTGAAGCGCCTGCTGAACCAGGTTTTCAACACGGGACAGGTGTTGGGCATTGACCACCGCGACCACGTCCGGGTTGTCGCTCACCTCAGGGATGAACTGGCGGTAAGCGCTGGCAAAGGCCTCAAGAAAGGTTTCCAGCTGCTCGCGTGGCACGTAGACCAGGTCCGGGTTGATGCAGACCTGGCCACTGTTGGTGGTCTTGGAAAGCGCAATACGAAACGCTGCGGTGCCCAGGTCGGCGCTGCGGGCGACGATGACCGGCGACTTTCCGCCCAGTTCCAGCGTCAACGGCACCAGGTGTTCGGCCGCGTTACGCATCACGGACCTGGCCACCGCGGTACTGCCGGTAAACACCAGGTGGTCGAACGGCTGTGCGGTGAAGGCCTGGGCCAGGTCCGCGCCACCGGTGACCACAGCCACTTCGAGCGGATCGAACGCCTCGGCAAACAGCTTCGCCACCAGCGCAGCAGTGCGTGGCACCACCTCCGAAGGCTTGAGGATCGCCCGGTTACCCGCCGCCAACGCCGAACCCAGGGGGCTGAGCAAGGTATACAGGGGGGCGTTCCAGGTGCCCAGAATGCCCACCGTACCCTTGGGCTGATACATCACCCAGGCCTCGGCGCCCAGCTGATCGTAAGGGCTGAAGACGGGCCGCGGCTCATCCTGCATCCATCCTTCGAGGTGGTCGCGCGCGTGCTTGAGGGACCCGAGCGAACCCAGCACATCATTCATCAACGAAAAACCCTGGGGCCGGCCGCCAAAGTCCGCATCCATCGCCTCGGCCAGCGCTTCGTGGTGCGCCACCAGCATGTCGATCACCCGCTGGATCCGCGCGCGGCGGGCCACGGCAGTGACAGCCCCTTGAGCGTTGAACGCAGCCTTTTGTTCACGCAGCAAGGCCGACAGCATGTCGACGGAAGAATTTGCACAACTCATTGGTGCCTCCTCAACTGAACAAGGGCCAGCATGTCGCCTCTGTGCCCACCATGGCCGTCGTTGCACGACGCCCTGCCCCGCAAACTAGCCCCAGACCCCGGAGACCGCCTCGTCCAAGTGGACGATCGAGCCAAAAACGTTAGTCCGTTGAGACGATGCAAAGCCCCGTGACGCTGGGAATACTGCCAGCACGCACACTCATTCCATGAGGCCCATCATGGCAACGCCCGCCTGTTTCGACCCTCAAGCGTTTCGCGCCGCGCTCGGCACCTTTACCACGGGAGTGACCATCATCACTACCAAGGCCGAAGACGGCTCGCCCGTTGGCATCACGGCCAACAGCTTCAACTCGGTCTCGCTCAACCCACCTCTGGTGCTCTGGAGTCTGTCCAAGAATGCCCGCAGTCTGCCGGTGTTCAGCGGTGGTCGCCACTGGAACGTGCACGTTTTGTCGACGGAGCAGGAAACGCTGTCCGGCCGCTTTGCCCGCCAGGGTGAAGACAAGTTCTCCGAAATCCAGCTCGACACAGGTATCAGCGAGGCACCGCTGCTGCAAGACTGTACGGCGCGCTTCCAATGCCGCACAGCCTTCCAGTATGAAGGCGGCGACCATGTCATCTTCGTCGGCGAAGTGCTCGCTTTCGACCATAGCGACCGCGCGCCCCTGGCCTTCCAGAGTGGCCAGTACGCTCTGGCGATGCGCAAGCCGCGCAACGAACTGCGCCTGGCAACTACCCCGCCACCGCCCGAGTGCAGTTACACCGAAGACTTGCTCGGCTACCTGCTCGGGCGCTCGCACTACCAGATGCTGTTTGCACTGCGCCGCCTGCTGAAGAACCAGCAGCTCGATGAACACGCGTTCTTCATTCTCTCCACCCTGTGCATTCGGGACAACCTGACCCTGGACGAGATCAACGCCTTCGTCGGCTACACCGGCCATGTGGTCAGCGCCACCAGCATGCGCTTCCTGGAACGCCAGAACCTGGTCGCCCGTGAGCTTGATAATGAGCAGGTCCGCTATGTGCTCACAGCCGACGGGCGGGAGGCTTCGCTGCAGGAGGTGGCCCTGGCCAAAGCCGTCGAGGAGGATATCGCTGCCCGTCTTGGCGCCGGTGATAGCCAGGCACTCAAGGTGTTGCTCAAGCGCCTGATCGCCACCTCCGACCCGGGCTTGCCGGACCTGTGGGCGCCGCGCTAAGCACTGTGTCTTCCCTGAACCATTAGAACAATAAGGACAGCCATGAGCATTCTGCAACGCTTCAACCTCACTGGCAGTGTCGCCATTGTCACCGGCAGCGGCCGCGGCATCGGTCGCGCCATTGCCTTGGCCTACGCCGATGCTGGCGCTGATGTAGTCTGCAGCGCCCGTTCGCTGGCAGATGTCGAGGCCGTCGCCGAAGAGGTACGCAGCCGAGGGCGGCGCGCCCTGGCCCTGAGCTGCGATGTCACCGACAGCGAACAGCGCTGCGCCTTGGTCGCCAACGCCGCCGAACAGCTGGGGCGCATCACCCATCTGGTCAACAATGCCGGGGGCGGCGGCCCCAATGACCCGCTGAAGATGAGCCCGCAAGACTTCGAGCAGGTGTTGAGCTTCAACGTCAGCGCCGCCTATGCCCTTTCACAGCTCTGCGTACCCCTGATGCGCGACGCCGGGGGCGGCAACATCATCAACATTACCTCGGTCGCCGCCCGTTATGCCCAGCGCCATTTCAGTGCCTATGGCACCGCCAAGGCTGCCCTGACTCACCTGACGCGCCTGCTGGCACAAGAGTTTGCGCCGCAGATCCGGGTCAATGCGGTGGCGCCAGGGCCAATCCTGACCGACGCCCTGGCCGGGGTCATGCCCGATGCCATGCGCAAAACGATGGAAAGCAACACCCCGCTCAAATGCCTGGGGCAACCAGAGGACATCGCCGCCGCGGCCCTTTACCTGGCAAGCCCCGCCTCGGCCTGGGTCACCGGCAAGATCATCGATGTCGATGGCGGCGCCGATTCCAGTGTCTGGCCGGGTTGAGGCCTTTTTGCCGGGCGTGCCTGCAGCTGGCCCGGCCTGTTATCCACTTGCCACAGAGCGACCTCCCTATGGATGCGCAACTGATTGAAACACTGGGCGACGAGCTGTTCCATGCCCTGAACGCACGCCAGAGCCTGCCCCCGCTGACCCAACGTTACCCGGCCATCAGCCT
Organism: Pseudomonas sp. GW460-LB5; assembly: GCF_059423245.1. Taxonomy (NCBI): domain Bacteria; kingdom Pseudomonadati; phylum Pseudomonadota; class Gammaproteobacteria; order Pseudomonadales; family Pseudomonadaceae; genus Pseudomonas; species Pseudomonas sp. GW460-LB5. The sequence goes on along the minus strand of NZ_JBWKXT010000038.1, from coordinate 4,383 downwards.
TGACGACGCCTACCAGATCTCCCGGCGATTTCTGGCGCGTCGCGAAGCGGTGGGCGAGCAAGTGATCGGCAAGAAAATCGGGGTGACCAGCCGCGCCGTGCAAGAAATGCTCGATGTGCATCAGCCCGATTTTGGTTTTCTAACCGACCGTATGCAGGTTGCCGATGGCAGCGACATCAGCTTTGCTGCCCACCATCTTGTGCAGCCACGGGCCGAAGGCGAGATTGCCTTTGTACTGGGCGAAGACCTGCAAGGTACCGATATCACCGCCAACGATGTGCTGGCGGCCAGCGAGTGGGTTATGCCGTGCTTCGAAATTGTCGACTCGCGTATCGAGAACTGGCAGATCCGCATTCAGGACACCGTTGCCGACAACGCTTCATGCGGTGTTTTCGCCCTGGGCCAGCAGCGCGTCGATCCGCGTGAACTGGACCTGGCCGAGGTCCAGTTGCACCTGTTCAAAAACGGCCTGCCGGTGGGCAGCGGCCTGGGCTCGGCGGTGCAAGGCCACCCCTGCGCCGCCGTGGCCTGGCTGGCCAACACCCTGGGCCGACTGGGCATCCCGTTTCGCAAGGGCGAAATCATTCTGTCCGGTGCCCTTGCGCCACTGGTACCGGTCGCACCGGGTGACTTCGTCAGCCTGTCGCTGAGCGGCATGGGCGAGATGCACCTGAACTTCGTGCCCTGAGCCTGCGGCCGTTCCTTCTTCTGATCGAGAACAATGCCATGAGTAAAAAGATAAAATGCGCCCTCATCGGGCCCGGCAACATCGGTACCGACCTGCTGTACAAGCTCAAGCGCAGTGAAGTACTGGAGCCCGTCTGGATGGTGGGTATCGACGCCACCTCCGAAGGCCTGGCCCGCGCCGCCGCGCTGGGCCTGAAGACCACCAGCGAGGGCGTCGACGGCCTGCTACCGCATGTAATGGAAGACGGCATCCAGATCGCCTTCGATGCTACCTCCGCGTATGTGCATGCCGAGAACAGCCGCAAGCTCAATGCCTTGGGTGTGCTGATGATCGACCTGACGCCAGCAGCCATCGGCCCCTACTGCGTGCCACCGGTCAATCTCAAGCACAACCTAGGCCTGGGCGCGATGAACGTCAACATGGTGACCTGTGGCGGCCAGGCGACCATCCCGCTGGTGGCCGCGGTGTCCAGCGTGCAGCCGGTGGCCTATGCCGAGATCATTGCCACGGCGGCCTCGAAATCGGTCGGCCCAGGCACACGCAAGAACATCGATGAATTCACCCGTACCACCGCTGCGGCCGTGGAACAGGTTGGCGGCGCAAAAAAGGGCAAGGCAATCATTATCGTCAACCCCGCCGAGCCGCCGCTGATCATGCGTGACACCGTGCACTGCCTGACCGAAACCGAGCCTGACCAGGCAGCCATCACCGCCGCGATTGCCGACATGATCAAGCAAGTCCAGCGCTATGTGCCCGGCTACAAGCTGGTCAACGGCCCGGTGTTCGACGGTAACCGGGTGTCGATTTTCATGGAAGTCGAAGGCCTGGGCGACTATCTGCCCAAATATGCCGGCAACCTCGACATCATGACCGCCGCCGCCGCGCGCACCGCCGAGATGTTTGCCGAAGCGATGCTCAAAGGCGAGCTGACCCTGCGTGCCAGCAGCCCACAACCTGCCATCGCCTAAGGAGCGCACCATGGACCTTCACGGCAAATCCATCACCGTCCACGACATGTGCCTGCGTGACGGCATGCACCCCAAACGCCACCAGATCACCCTGCAGCAAATGAAAGACATTGCCTGTGGCCTCGACGCCGCCGGTGTGCCGTTGATCGAGGTGACCCATGGCGATGGCCTGGGTGGCAGTTCGTTGAACTATGGTTTTCCGGCGCACAGCGACGAGGCGTATTTGTCGGCGGTCATCCCGCTGATGAAAAACGCCAAGGTCTCCGCACTGCTGCTACCGGGCATCGGCACGGTCGATCACCTGCAGATGGCCTACGAACTGGGCGTCAGCACGATTCGCGTCGCCACTCACTGCACGGAAGCAGACGTGTCCGAACAGCACCTTGGCGCGGCCCGCAAGCTGGGCATGGACAGCGTCGGGTTCCTGATGATGGCCCATATGAACAGCCCGCAAGGCCTGGCCACCCAGGGCAAGCTGATGGAGAGTTACGGGGCCAATTGCATCTACATCACCGACTCGGCCGGCTACCTGCTGCCCCACGACGTCAGCGCGCGGGTCGCGGCGCTGCGTGCAGCGCTCAAGCCCGAGACTGAAATCGGCTTCCATGGCCATCACAACCTGTCGATGGGCGTATCCAACTCGATCGCGGCCATTGCCGCTGGCGCCACCCGTATCGATGCCGCGTGCGCAGGCTTGGGCGCGGGTGCTGGCAATACCCCCATGGAAGTGCTGGTGGCCGTCTGCGACCGCATGGGCATTGAAACTGGCGTGAGTGTGTTTGGTATCCAGGACGTTGCCGAGGACCTGGTGGTGCCGATCATGGACTTCCCGATCCGCAGCGATCGCGATGCCCTGACCATGGGCTATGCGGGTGTCTACGGCTCGTTCCTGCTGTTTGCCAAGCGCGCTGAAAAAAAGTACGGCGTCCCGGCGCGGGAAATTCTTGTCGAAATGGGCCGGCGCGGCATGGTCGGCGGCCAGGAAGACATGATCGAAGACACCGCGATGACCCTGGCCAAGCAACGCCAAGCCAGCGCCTGACCGCTTCACGGGGCCCAGGCACAGCTTGGGCCATTGCCCATCTCTGCGGTTTGACCGGGAGTCATCCATGAGCAGTACGCACCCTCAACCCATCGGCTGGCGCAGCCATGGTCTGCTGTTTGTGCTCGCGATGATGTACGCCGACAACTTTGTCGGGCGGCAGATCATTGCCGTGATGATCGAACCGCTCAAACAAGAGTTCGGTGCCAGCGACACCGCCATGGGCCTGGTTTCGGGCCTGGCCTTCGCTGCCGTCTATGTGCTGCTGGGCCTGCCAGCCGGGCGCCTGGCCGATCGCCTGTCACGCACACGCCTGCTGGCCATTACCTGCTCGTTGTGGGCGCTGGCAACGGTGGCCTGCGGCCTGTCCACCAGCTTTGCGATGCTGGTGATCGCACGCATGGCGGTAGCAGTCTTCGAGTCACCAAGCACCTCGACCTCGATGTCGATCATTGCCGATATCTACCCACCGCACCGGCGTTCTTTTGCCATCAGTTGCTACACCGCCGCGCCGACGTTTTCGACCATCGTTGCCCTTAGTGCCGGCGCCTGGGTGGTCGACCAATATGGCTGGCGCAGCGCTTTTTTTGCTGTCGCCCTGCCTTCCCTGCTGATCAGCGCGGTGTTTGCCTTTTTGATGCGCGACCCGGTACGGGGTCGCTTCGACCTCCCCCATAGCCACGCCAGCCAGGGCGCACCGCCCATACAAAGCCTGCTGGGCAGTGCGCGGGCACTCATGGCACAGCCTGCCTACCGTTGCCTGGTGCTGGCTTGCGGCATTACCACCTTCAGCGCCTATGCCTTTGCCATGTGGAATGCCAGCTTCCTGGTGCGATCGCATGACCTGCCCTTGCACTACGCGGGCCTTCTGGCCGGCTTGGTAGGCGGCACCTTTGCCGGGCTAGGGGCGTTGTTCAGTGGATGGCTGACCGACCGCCTGGTGATCAGGAGCCAGCATTGGCAAATCGGCATTCCGCTCATCGGCCATGTGCTCGGCAATTGCGCATTGATCATCTACCTGCTTTGGCCACGTGACATCCTGCTGCATGCGGGTGCAGTTCCGGTACCCAGCGCGATGCTCTGGTGTGCGCTGGGCAGCTTTTTCTCGGTATGGTGGGTCGGCCCCTGCTTCTCGTTGTTGACCCAGTTGGTGCCCGCCCACCGCAGGGCGACTGCCGTCGCCCTGCAGACCATTATCTCGACCTTGTGCGGAGTCGGTATCGGCCCGTTGGCAACCGGGCTACTGAGCGATGTACTGATGCCAGTGCTGGTGGACGAGTCGCTGCGCTACGCCCTGCTGCTGGTCAGCCTTACCATCGTCATACCGATCGTGCTGCTCTGGCGGACCTATCAACACCTGGCCGCCCCTTCGCGCCTTTCTGCGTATGCCTGAAACCTGAGCACTGGCGCACAATCGCCGATCAACTAGTTGAAACGGACGATCCACCCGCACATTCCCTACGTTACCGTCATTGTCAGACACCCGCTGCCCCGCGTTCGCAATATCAATGACTGGAGAGCTTATGAGGATACTGGTAAGCGTCAAACGAGTGGTCGACTACAACGTCAAGGTTCGCGTCAAGGCGGACAACTCCGGCGTCGACCTTACTAACGTCAAGATGTCCATGAACCCCTTCTGCGAAATCGCCGTGGAAGAGGCCGTACGCCTGAAGGAAAAAGGCGTT
>NZ_JBWKXT010000037.1:0-63384 GCF_059423245.1 Pseudomonas sp. GW460-LB5 | reverse complement strand
CACCCAAACCCCCGCCCCAGCCTCCTGTCCATCAGCCATGTTGCTTTTTGTCGCAGTCTTTTCCGGGGCAATTGTGCCCATCATCTTCAAATGCGCTGCGTTACCGGCTAGTCTCGCAAGCATCCATACCGCCGTAGTCTTCCACCCAGAACGAGCCGGCCATGACAGACTTGTCCCGTACGCATGGATTCGCCAGCCAGGCCTTGGGCCTGCTGGACGGGCGTTTCTTCCGGCCACCGCTGCCGGACGGCCATGTGCCGCGCCTGCGCCTGTGTCAGCGCTTGCACGCCGGGCTGGGTGGTCGGTTGCTGCTGGTCAATGCCCCGGCGGGTTTCGGCAAAAGCTCCTTGGCCATCGAGTTTTGCGAAGCGCTACCTGAGCACTGGCGCAGCCTGTGGCTGGGCCTGAGCCAACGTGATGCCGACCCTGGCCGCTTCCTCGAGCGCCTGCTCGAAGGCCTGCAGCAGTACTGCCCGGCACTGGGCGGGCAGGCCATGGGCTTGCTGAAAATGCGCCAGCGTCACCAGCCGTTCGCCTTCGAGGAGTGGATCGACGGCCTGCTCGACGAGCTGGCGCTTTACCTGCAAACCGATACCCCTTTGCTGCTGGTGCTGGATGACTATCACCTGGCCCAGGGGCCCGTGCTCGACCGCTGCCTGCAGTTCTTCCTCAACCACCTGCCTGCCGGCCTGGTGTTGCTGGTTACCAGTCGCCAGCGCCCGGACTGGCACCTGGCGCGTTTGCGGCTGTCGCGCCAGCTTGTCGAACTGAACGAACAGGATTTGCGCCTCACCGCCGAAGAGTCGCTGGCGGTGATCGGCCGGCAGCCACCGGGCCTGCGCGGGCAGGCACTGGACAATCTGATCCAGCGCAGCGACGGTTGGGTGGCCGGGTTGCGTTTCTGGCAACTGGCCGCCAGCGAATCGGCGGACGAGCAAGCTTTGCCCCAGGCCTTGCATGGCGGCGAAGGCCTGATCCGCGACTACCTGCTTGAAGAAGTCATCGATATGCTGCCCGCCGACGTGCAGGCGTTCTTGTATGACACGGCCTGTCAGGAGCGTTTCTGCGCCCCGTTGTGCGATGCCTTGCGTGGCCGCCACGACAGCGCCGCAGTGTTGTGCTTCCTGCAGGCACACCAGGTATTCCTGGTGCCGCTGGACGAGCATGGCCACTGGTTCCGCTACCATCACCTGTTCTCCGATCTGCTGCGCAGCCGGCAAGCCAATGAACCACTGGCCGGCCTGCAACTGCGTGCCTGTCGCTGGTTTGAAAGCCAGGGCCTGCTGGACGAAGCGGTGGAGCAGGCGTTGCGTGCCGGCCACCTCGATGTCGCGGCCGACCTGGTGCAGAGCCTGTCCGAGGAGCAACTGCTGGCTGAACAGAACGTCGGCATGTTGCTGCGCTGGAAGATGGACCTGCCCGACAGTCTTCTGATCAGCACACCGCGCTTGATCGTGCTGTACAGCTGGGCGTTGGGTCTGGCTTGCCAGCTGGACGCAGCCGAGGAACTGGCCGGCTACCTCAGCCGCTTTCTGCCCGCGCCTTCGGCGACCGCGCAAAAATCGATGCTGGCCCAATGGCTGGCGCTGAGTGGGGTCATCGCCCGTGGCCGAGGCGACCGCGAACGCACCCTGGCTTATTGCGGCGAAGCGCTGCAGAGCCTGCCGAGCAAGCGCTATGGCCAACGCCTGGTGTGCTTGTCGACGCTGTCCAATCTGGCCATTGCCGATGGCGACTTCTGGCGGGCCAGGGGCTGGAACCGCGAAGCGCTGGAGCTGGCCCAGCGGGTTGGCAACCCGTTGTTCGAGGCGCTGGCCCATTACGACCGGGCACGTGTGCTGCACGCCCGCGGCGAGGTATTGCGGGCGCTGGACGAAGTGCGCCAAGGGCTTCAGCGCCTGCAAGGGCTCTCGGCGCAGCGGCTGTATGCCGTACGTGCGCGCCTGACGCTTTACGAAGGTTACCTGCTGGTCTCGCGCCTGCAGCCGGCCCAGGGCCGTGCGCGTTTGCGCGCGGGGCTGGGCGAGGCGCGGGCCTGTCGGGATATCAGTGTGCTTATCGGCCATTGCGTCATAGCGACCCTCGATGGCCGGGAAGGGCACTTTGCCGAGGCCTTTGCCGAGTTGGCCGAGGCCGAGCGCCTGATGCATATCTGGGACGTGCCCCCGGTCTACTACCTGGCCATGATCACCCTGGTCAAATGCGAACTCTGGCTGGCCCAGGGGCGTACCGACCTGGCCGAGTCCTGGCTGCTGCGACTGGGCCAGACCTACGGCGGCGAGCAGCCGGCAGCAGCACCGGAGTTCCACCCGCTGCTGCCGTTGCACATTGCGTTGCAGCAGGCGCTGCTCGAGCGCATCCAGTTACGTGGCGACGATGCCGTGCAACGGCTGGCAAGCCTGGTCGAGTGCGGCCGGGCCAGTGGCGGCATGATGCTCACCGTCAGCGCCCTGTGCCAATGGCTTTCCCTGCTGCTGGACGAAGGCCGGGAAGGGCAGGCCGCGCAGTTGCTACCCAGCCTGCTGGAATCTGCGCGGGGCGGAGTGCTGCAACCGTTTCAACCCCTGCTGCAAAAGCATCCGCAATGGCTTCATGAGCAATTGCAGGCAGGTGCCGCCTGCCCGGTTCAGGCCGAGCTGCTCAAGCGCCTGCCGCAACTGCCGAGCGCTAACACCGGTACCGGTGAAGCCCTGAGTGGCCGCGAAATGGCAGTGCTCGAACTGATTGCCCAAGGCTGTTCCAACCAGCAGATCAGCGAGCGGTTGTTCATTTCCTTGCACACCGTGAAGACCCACGCCAGCCATATCAACAGCAAGCTGGGGGTCGAGCGGCGCACCCAGGCGGTGGCCAAGGCCAAATCTCTGGGGCTGCTGGCGTGATACTGGCCCTTGAGGTCTTTGCCCGCTAAAGTGATGGCCTGAGGCCATGGATTGTGGCCGGCAATGCTCTACCCTCATCTTTCCCGACCAGCTGCCGATACAGCGATCGGTGGCATCGCCTCGCGCGATTTTTCAATCATTCCAAGGCAGGTCGTGTTGATGCTGCAGTACGGGCAAAAGAGCTTTCTGATCGTCGACGACTTTACCGACTTTCGCACGTCGACTCGTTCCATGTTGCGCGAGTTGGGCGTGCGCGACGTGGATACCGCCGACAGCGGCGAGCAGGCGCTGCGCATGTGCGCACAGAAGCGCTATGACTTCATCTTGCAGGACTTCCACCTGGGCGACGGCAAGAAGAACGGCCAACAGGTGCTCGAAGACCTGATCATCGACAAGCACATCAGCCATGAGTGCGTGTTCATCATGGTCACGGCCGAGAGCAGCCAGGCCATTGTCCTCAGCGCCATCGAGCACGAGCCCGATGCCTACCTGACCAAGCCGTTCAACCGCGTTGGCCTGGCCCAGCGCGTCGAGAAACTGTTCCAGCGCAAGACGCTGCTCAAGCCGATCCTGCAGGCACTGGACCGCAACCGCCCGGCCGAAGTGCTGGCTGCCTGTGCCGAACTGTGCAAGAAGGACCCGCGCCTGGCACCGCTGTGCCTGCGTTATCGGGCCGACGCCCTGCGCAACCTCAACCGCTTCGAGGAACTGGAAAAGTTCCTCAAGGCCATCCTGGCCAGCCGCCCGCAGCCTTGGGTGTATGCCGCGTTGGGCGCCCTGATGCACAAGCGTGGCCAGAATGCCCAGGCCCAGGGCGTGTACGAGCAGGCGCTCAAGGCGTTCCCGATCATGCCCGGCCTTTACGACGGCATGGCCGAAGTGCTGGTGGCTCAGGGCGATACCAGGCGCGCACAAAACCTGCTTGAAGAAGCCGTACGCCTCTCACCACTGTCGGTCCGTCGGCAGTCGACGCTGGGCAAGCTGGCGCTGGAAAACCAAGACTTCGAGAGCGCGTCGAAGGCGTTCCGCCATGCCGTGAATCAGGGGCAGAGCTCGCGCTACAAGGATGCTGAAAACAACCTTGGCCTGGTGCAGGCGCTGATGAGCAAGAACGCAGGCTTTGGCCTGGACGCCCGTACCCGGGTCGAAATCAACACCACGCTCAGCGAAGTGGCCAAGGAAAACCCCGAAGACCAAGGCTTGCAGGTGCGTGCGCGGATGATGAAGGCGGCCAGCCTGCAGCAGGCGGGCGACCCGGAAACAGCCGGCAAGCTGACCGAACAGGCGATCCAGCGCCTGGACAAGATGAACCAGTTCTTCTCGGTCGATGCGGCCCTGACCGTTGCCGCGCAGTTGCAGGCAATGGGGCAGGAAACCGCCGCCCTCGGTGTGCTGAAGAACTGTGTGGAAAGTTATGGCGATGACCCCAAGGTCATGGAAAAAGTCGGCAAGCTGACGGACGACCCCAGCGTGCTCAACGCCATTACCGAAGCGGTCACCCTCAATCGCCAGGGTGTGCGCAGTTACCAGGGAGGGCAGCTTGGCGAGGCGTTGCAACTGTTCCGCAAGGCGCTGGGTATGCAGCCGAAGAACATCAGCATCGCCCTTAACACCGCCCAGGCGCTGCTGCGCATTGGCGGTGAAAACCCTCAGCCCGCGATCATGCAGGAATGCCAGGACGCCTTGACCAGCGTGGCCGGTATCCCTGCCAGCGACAATCGCTATGACCGTTACCGCAAACTGCACATCCGAGTGTTCGGCGCATGAATCAAGACAATCAGGGGCTGGATTTTTCCACGGTGATCGCCTCCACCGTGCACGACCTCAAAAGCTCTTTGGCAGCGCTGATCCAGTCCCACAACCAGTGGGTGGAACGCTTGCCTGAAGAGCTGCGCGGTGGTGCCGAACAGGGGATCATGGAGCACGAGTTTCGTCACCTCAACGGCATGCTGGTGCAGTTGCTGGGGCTGTACAAACTGGGTGTGAACCAATTGCCGGTATGCCCGGACTATCACGAGCTGGATGACTTCATCGAAGCCCAGCTGGCGGCGCACCAGGAAGTACTGAAACACAACGACATCCTCGCCACCTGGCGCATCGACACCGACAACCCGCTGGGCTTTTTCGACCGCGAACTGGTGGCCTCGGTGATTGCCAACGTCATCACCAACGCCACCCGCTTTGCCGGGCACGCCTTGCTGATCACCATTGAAGAGGCCGACAACCAGCTGGCCATTTGCGTCAACGATGACGGCCCGGGTTACCCAAAGCACATGCTCGAGCGCCAGGAGGAGTACATCCAGGGCATTGACTCGACCAGCGGCAGTACTGGCCTGGGGCTGTATTTTGCGGCGCGCATTGCAGCGCTGCATGAAAGTGGCGGGGTGCGGGGGCGGATCGAGATTTCCAATGGCGGCGCGCTGGGTGGCGGGTTGTTCAGGTTGTTCCTGCCTTAGGATATGTGGCGTGCATACATCGAGCGCCGCCCGCGCGGCGCTCGATTTCACAGGCGCCACACCTCGCAAGGCATGAACCGCGTGCGCCCACCCCATTTTCCTGTCACGCTCTTCAAAGACCCAGGCTTTGCTTTAGAGCTCATCATGACCCAGACCCCACCTGCCCTCATCCGCGAAACCTTCCCCGTAGGCCCCCTGCAGTGCAACTGCACACTGATCGGCGACCCGCTGACCAAAAACGCCATCGTCGTCGACCCAGGTGGGGATGTGGACAAGATCCTCGCGCGCCTGCAGGCCCACGGCCTGACGCTGGTGAGCATCATCCACACCCACGCGCACTTCGACCATTTTCTTGCCTCGGGCAAATTGAAGGAGCTGACCGGCGCCACCTTGCACCTGCACAAGGACGACCAGGTACTGTGGGACAACCTGGAGATGCAATGCCAGATGTTCGGCGTTCCCTACACGCCGGTGCCGGCTCCCGATCGCTGGTTGGGCGATGACGAAGAACTGGCCTGCGGCTGTGGCGTGGCCTTGCATACGCCAGGGCATACCCCAGGCTCGATGAGCTTCTGGTTCGCCGACGCCAAGCTGTTGATTGCCGGCGATACCTTGTTCCGCCGTGGCATTGGCCGCACTGATTTGTGGGGGGGTGACCAGCGGGCTATCGTGCGTTCCATCAAGGAGCGGCTGTACCGGCTGGACGAGGAGGCTATCGTGGTGACCGGCCACGGGCCCGATACCCGACTGGGCGATGAGATGCGTGAAAACCCCTTTGTCCGTGCCTGAAGGCACATGAAGGCTCTTTCATGGAATTTTTCATTGCCGATGCAATCCAAGGCTGGCATAGATCCGCTTGTGATCTGCCGCATTTATGAATTTCAGTAGGAGCTTGTCCATGTTCACCATGCGTCGTCTGATTATCGTCGCAACTGCCGCGGCCCTGATGACCGGCTGCGCCGGCCAGAACCCTTATGACAACCAAGGTCAGGCGCAGGGCTCAACGGGGATGAGCAAGACTGCCAAATACGGCGGCCTGGGCGCGCTGGCTGGTGCCATCGCCGGTGCTGCCATCGACCACAACAACCGTGGCAAGGGTGCGCTGATCGGTGCCGCTGCGGTAGGTGCTGCAGCCGCAGGTTATGGCTACTATGCCGACAAGCAAGAGGCCGAGCTGCGCGCCCAGATGGCCAACACTGGGGTTGAAGTTCAACGCCAGGGCGACCAGATCAAACTGATCATGCCGGGCAACATCACCTTCGCTACCGACTCGGCCAACATTGCCCCAAGCTTCTACTCGCCGCTGAACAACCTGGCAGGCTCGTTCAAGCAGTTCAACCAGAACACCATCGAAGTGGTCGGCTTCACCGACAGCACTGGCAGCCGCCAGCACAACATGGACCTGTCCCAGCGCCGTGCGCAGGCGGTCAGCACCTACCTGACCTCGCAGGGTGTGGATGCTTCGCGTATCTCGGTGCGTGGCATGGGCCCGGACCAGCCGATCGCCAGCAACGCCGATGCCAATGGCCGTGCGCAGAACCGCCGGGTGGAAGTGAACCTGAAGCCGATTCCGGGTCAGCAATATGACCAGCAGCAAGGCCAGGTTCAGCAGTATCCCTGATTGACCCCCGGGGCCGCTTTGCGGCCCTATCGCGACGCAAGGCCGCTCCCACGGGCATTACACGATCCCTGTAGGAGCGGCCTTGTGCCGCGAATGGCTGCAAAGCAGCCCCAGCTTTTAGCGCGCTACGCTGGCCTGAATCGCCGTCAGGGCGATGGTATGCACGATATCGTCAACCTGAGCCCCGCGCGGCAAGTCGTTCACCGGTTTGCGCAACCCCTGCAGCATTGGCCCCAGGCTGACCCCGTCGGCACTGCGTTGCACTGCTTTGTGCGTAGTGTTGCCGGTATTGAGGTCGGGGAACACGAACACCGTGGCACGCCCTGCCACCGGGCTACCTGGCGCCAGCTCCCGTGCAATCGCCGGGTTGGCTGCCGCGTCATACTGCAGCGGCCCATCAATCAGCAGCTGCGGCGCTGCACCCTGTGCCAGGCGTGTCGCCTCGCGCACTTTCCCAACCTCTTCATCACTGGCCGAATCGCTTGAATAACTGATCATCGCCACCCGCGGCGCGATGCCGAAGGCCTGCGCCGATTCAGCACTCTGCCGGGCGATCTCGGCCAGTTCGCAAGCGCTCGGGTGAGGGTTCATCACGCAGTCGCCGTACACCAGCACCTGTTCGGGGAACAGCATGAAGAACACGGATGACACCAGGCTGGAGCCCGGCTCGGTCTTGATCAACTGCAAGGCCGGGCGGATGGTGTTGGCGGTGGAGTGCACCAGGCCCGAGACCAGGCCGTCCACCTCGTCCAGGGCCAGCATCATGGTGCCGATCACCACAGGGTCTTCCAGTTGCTGCTCGGCCATTGGCGCGTTGAGGTTCTTGCTCTTGCGCAGGGCGACCATCGGCTCCACGTAGCGCCCGCGAATCAGCTCGGGGTCGAGAATTTCCAGGCCAGGCGGCAGGGTAATGCCTTGCGCACGGGCTACGGCCTCGACATCTTCGGGCTTGGCCAGCAGCACGCAGCGGGCAATGCCGCGCGCCTGGCAGATAGCTGCGGCCTGCACCAGCAGCGGCTCGGCACCTTCTGGCAAGACAATGCGCTTGTTGGCCTGCTGCGCCCGCTGAATCAGCTGGTAGCGGAAAACCGCTGGCGAGAGGCGCATTTCGCGCGGCGTACCGCAGCGTTGGTGCAACCAGGCTGCATCGAGGTGGCTGGCGACAAAGTCGGTGATGAACTCGGCGCGCTCGCGGTCGTCGACCGGGATTTCGCGGTTCAGCGAATTGAGCTGGTTGGCAGTGTCGTACGAGCCGGTGCTGACCGACAGGATCGGCAAGCCTGCCTGCAGCGCGCCGCGGCACAGGCCGAGGATACGCGCGTCGGGCTTGCTGTCGCTGGTTAGCAGCAGCCCGGCCAGTGGTACGCCATTGATTGCGGCCAGGCTGACGGCGAGGATGATGTCGTCGCGATCGCCCGGGGTGACCACCAGGGTACCCGACGTCAGCAGCGGCACCGTGTTGGCCACGGTGCGTGCGCAGATGATGATCTTGCTCATGCGCCGTTGCTCGTAGTCGCCGGGGTTGAGCACCTGGGCGCCGAGCAGATCGGCCACGTCGCGGGTGCGCGGGGCGTTCAGCTCTGGCTGGTAGGGGATGCAGCCGAGCAGGCGGAAGTCGTTGCCGCGTAGCAAGGGCGAGTGCTCGCGCAGACGGGTGGCAAAGTCCGCCATGCTTTCATCGGTGCGCACCTTGTTGAGGATTACTCCGAGGACCTTCGGGTCGCGTGGGCCGCCGAACAGCTGTGCCTGCAGTTCAACCCGGCCGGACAGTTCGCTGAGCACTTCGTTTTCCGGCGCCGACACCAGGATCACCTCGGCATCCAGGCTCTTGGCCAGGTGCAGGTTGACCCGCGCCGCGTAGCTTGCGTGGCGCGTGGGCACCATGCCCTCGACCACCACCACGTCATTGCCAACGCAGGCTTGCTGGTAGAGGCGGATGATTTCTTCGAGCAATTCGTCCAGCTGGCCGTCGCCAAGCATGCGCTCGACCTGGGCCAGGCTCAGAGGCACGGGTGGCTTGATGCCGTGGGTGCGCGCCACCAGTTCTGTCGAGCGCTCGGGGCCGGTGTCGCCCGGGTGGGGCTGGGCGATCGGCTTGAAAAAACCGACTTTCAGGCCGGCGCGCTCCAGGGTGCGCACCAGGCCCAGGCTAATGGAGGTCAGGCCGACACCAAAGTCGGTCGGCGCAATGAAAAATGTCTGCATGCGTGCTTCTCGAAATAAGCGGTGCAAGAAATTAACGGCCAAGGGTAGCGCTATCGGTCCCTTGTGCGCACCAGCCACAACTAAAAGGTTGGCCTATGCGCTGCGTACGTTGTGCCGGATCGAGCACCCAGGGGCGTGCCTGCCACGGCGGTTGGTGGCGCAGGTGCTGTGTGTGACCGCACGAAAGCTCGACCACCCAGTGGCCTTCTTCGTCCTGGTGGAAGCCGGTGATCCGACTGATGGGCCGTTGCTCGTCCGCAGTGCGTTCGCAATCGGACGATGGCTTGGTTACACTTGTCCGCTCTACATACTTTTGCAAAAGGTCTTGCCCCATGCTGATCGCCGCCAACAAGGCTGTCTCCATCGACTATACCCTGACCAACGACGCCGGGGAGACCATCGACAGCTCCGCCGGTGGCGCGCCGCTGGTCTACCTGCACGGTGCCGGCAACATCATCCCGGGCCTGGAAAAAGCCCTGGAAGGCAAACAGGCCGGTGACGAGCTGAACGTTACCATCGAGCCGGAAGACGCCTACGGCGAATACCTGGCCGAGCTGGTCAGCACCCTGAACCGCAGCCTGTTCGAAGGCGTTGACGAGCTGGAAGTGGGCATGCAGTTCCACGCTTCGGCGCCGGACGGCCAGATGCAGATCGTGACCATCCGCGACCTCGACGGCGACGACGTCACCGTTGACGGCAACCACCCGCTGGCCGGCCAGCGCCTGACCTTCCAGGTCAAGGTAGTCGACGTGCGTGACGCCAGCGAAGAAGAAATCGCTCACCGCCACATCCACGGTGAGGGTGGCCATCACCACTGATTTTCTGCGCTAAGCTCAGAAAGTCGCCAGGCGCTCGGGCAAGCCGATTTGCCTTCCTACGGGAGGTGGACGGTTTGAACGGGCGCCTTTTTAGTGGGCGCAATTCGCCTGTGCGGCAACCGGGAACCTGAGAGGGGATTCGTCATGAGTGCATTTCACGACCTGAAACTGGAGGCGCTGAACGGCGGGGAGCTGTCCCTCGCACCGTTCAAGGGCCAAGTGGTGCTGGTGGTCAACGTTGCCTCCAAATGTGGTCTCACGCCGCAGTACAAGGCCCTGGAAAACCTCTACCAGGTTTACAAGGACAAGGGCTTCAACGTGCTTGGCCTGCCGTGCAACCAGTTTGCCGGCCAAGAGCCGGGCAGCGAAAAGGAAATCCAGGAATTCTGTAGCCTCAACTACGGGGTGAGCTTCCCGCTGGGCGGCAAGCTGGAGGTCAACGGGCCGCAACGCCATTCGTTGTACCGCCTGTTGGCGGGTGAGGGGGCCGAGTTCCCCGGTGATATCACCTGGAACTTCGAGAAGTTTCTGGTGGGCAAGGATGGGCGGGTGCTGGCGCGTTTTTCGCCGCGCACGGCGCCGGATGACCCGGCGGTGGTGCAGGCGATCGAGAAGGCGTTGGCCTGAAGAGTGCCTGCCGCGAAACGTTTGGCACCTGTGAGATCGAGCGCTGCCCGCGCGGCGCTCGATCTCACAGGCGCTGCAAAAATGGCGCAGAACGCCCAGCCGCAACACCTGGTTGCCTGCAAGCGTTGCACAGGTACTCCTCAAATTCTTCGACAATCGCCGGCCAACCCTGACGGCTGGCATGCTGGCGGGCATTAAGGCGCACCCGGCGCAACGTTTCCTCTTCCTCCAGCAGCCAGCAGGCCGCGTCGACAAACCCCGCCTGGTCCCCCGGCATCGCCAGCACGCCGCTGTGACCGTGGCGTATGTGCTGCGCTGCGGCTGCCTCGTCATAAGCAACCACCGCCAACCCCGAAGCCATGGCTTCGAGCACCACATTGCCAAAGGTTTCGGTCAGGCTCGGGAACAGGAACAGGTCACCGCTGGCGTAGTGCTCGGCCAGCACCTCACCGCGCTGGGCGCCGCAGAACATGGCATCCGGTATCTGCTGTTGGAGGGCGGCGCGCTGTGGCCCGTCACCCACCAGGATCAGGCGCAGGCGTTTCTGTGGATAAGTCTTCTGCAATGCTTCAACGCATGGGCGTAGTAATCCGAGGTTTTTTTCCACTGCCAGCCGTCCGACATGCAACACGGCGATATCGTCCGGGCCCAGCCCCCAGCTTTCGCGCAACGCCTGGTTGCGCCGGGCGGGGTTGAACAGGCAGGCATCGACACCCCGGGCCAGCAGTTCCAGGCGCTCGAAGCCACGGCGTTCCAGCTCCAGGCGCTGGCTGAGGCTGGGCACCAAGGTGATTGCCGTGCGGCGATGGAACCAGCGCAGGTAGTGGGTGAGCAGGCGCGCCAGCAAACCCAGCCCGTACTGACCGGAATACTGCGGGAAGTTGGTGTGGAAGCCGCTGACGACCGCGATTCCCAGGCGTTTGGCGGCGCGCAGGGCGCTGAGCCCCAGCGGCCCCTCGGTGGCGATGTACAGCACGTCCGGGCGCTGCCGCCGCCAGCGGCGTAGCAACGTGTGCATGGACACTTCGCCCCACTGCAAACCCGGGTAGCCGGGCAGTGCCCAGCCACGACACAGCATCAGATGCGGGTCGTTGTGCACAGGTGCTTCGCCGGCCTGGCGCGGGCGTACCACCTCGACCTCATGGCCGCGTTGACGCAGCCCTTCACCAAGGCGGCCAAGTGTGTTGGCCACGCCGTTGATTTCGGGTGGGAAGGTCTCGCTGACCAGGGTGATGCGCAGGGCGGCTGTATTCATGACAAAAAGTTTCCGCCTGCCGGGTTGCGCCAATTTGACGGTTATGTGACGTAGAGATGACGCCTGACCACTGACGCTTTTGCCTTCATGAATATTTCGTTGCCCGGTGCTCAAGAAGGTGCAACCGGCAGCCGATGAAGATGCATTCGATTAGATGATGCGCTCCAGGAGTGCGGTGATGTTCAACAGCAAGCTCAAGCAAGAAATCCGGCAGCTGCGCGAAGACCTGATGTCAGTGGAACAGGTCAAGAGCAGTCTCGACAGCGAGATGCTGGTACTTCAGCTCGACCCCCAGGGACGGATCGAGATGGTCAACGGTAATTTCGAGAGCGAAATGTTTTACCGTTCCGAACAATTGCTTGGACGCAACATCGAGGACATCGTCCCTTCCCATGTGAAGTCGCTGGATTTCTATCAACGCATGAAGAGCGCTATCAGCCGGGGCGAGCACCTTAATGGTGCCTTCCGCCTGCTGCGCGGCAACGGCCAGGAAGCCTGGCTGCGCTCGATTCTGCAGCCGGTCAAGAACGGCGAGGGGCGCATCAAGTATTTCACCCTGCATTCCAGCGACCTTACCCGCACTATCGAGGCATCCCGCGAGCATGAAAGCCTGATCAAGGCGCTGATGCGTTCTACCGCTGTCATCGAGTTTGACCTCGACGGCACCATCCTCACGGCCAACGAGCGTTTCCTGGCCACTGTCGGTTACCGCCTGGAGCAGATTCGCGGCAAGCATCACCGCATGTTCTGCGAGCCGGAGGAGGCGCACTCGGCCGGCTACCAGGCGTTCTGGGACAAGCTGCGCCGTGGTGAATATGTCGCCGAACGCTTCAAGCGTATCGATGCCCATGGCCGGGTGATCTGGCTGGAGGCTTCCTACAACCCGATCTTCGATGCCCACGACGTCCTGTACAAGGTGGTCAAGTTCGCCACTGTCATCACCGACCAGGTCAACCAGGAGCAGGCCGTGGCCCAGGCAGCAGATGTCGCCTACAGCACCTCGCTGGGTACCGATGTCAGCGCCCGCAAAGCCACCGAGGTGGTTACCCAGACCGTCAGCGTCATGCGTGGCCTGGAGGCCTCGATGCAAGAGGCGGCCGAGGGCATCCAGGCGCTGGACACCCAGTCGCGGGTGATCGGTTCGATCATCAAGACCATCAGCGACATTGCCGGGCAGACCAACCTGCTGGCCCTTAACGCGGCCATTGAAGCGGCCCGCGCGGGCGAGCAAGGGCGGGGCTTTGCCGTGGTTGCCGACGAAGTGCGCCAGCTGGCGTCGCGCACCAGTACCGCCACCGAGGAAATTGCCCGGGTGGTACAGCAGAACGAACAGCTGGCTCAGGCGGCAGTGGCGATCATCGACACCAGCAAGCGCCAGGCCGAGCAGGGGCTGGCGCTGGCTGACGAGACAGGTAGCGTGATTGTCGAGATTCAGGACGGGGCGAAACGGGTGGTGGATGTGGTGGGGCAGTTCTCCAGCCGGTTGGGGCAGTAAGCCCCAGGCCAGCTTGGTTCTTTTCTGTGAGCAGTCCACTTTGTGGGAGCGGGCTTGTCCCGCGAACACCGGCAAAGCCGGTGCCAGGCACCGCGTGCCCCCATTCGCGGGCGCTCCCACAGGGCACCTCAAAGGACCGAGCGATTTCCTGCAGAGAATCTCGCATGCGCTCCGGGATCAGTTGCGCTCCCGCACCCAGAACAACGTAGCCCCGGCCACCGCCGCCGGCATCATCAATACGTTCACCCCCGGAATCATCAGCGCCAGGTAGGTGATGCCGCCAAAGCCCAGCGACTGCCAGCGCTTGCTGCGCAGCCAGGCCAGCATGTCCTGCCAGCTCATCTTGTTGTTGTCCGCCGGGTAGTCGATGTACTGGA
This sequence comes from Pseudomonas sp. GW460-LB5, assembly GCF_059423245.1. NCBI lineage: Bacteria > Pseudomonadati > Pseudomonadota > Gammaproteobacteria > Pseudomonadales > Pseudomonadaceae > Pseudomonas > Pseudomonas sp. GW460-LB5. The sequence continues at coordinate 49,651 of NZ_JBWKXT010000037.1, read as the reverse complement.
TGGCCATCATCCATACCCCGAACATCAGCCACAGTGGCGCGGCGACGACGTTGACCACCGGGATCAGCGACAGAATGAACAGGCCGACTGCCCGCGGCAGGAAGTAGCCCAGCTTGCGCATTTCGCGGCTGAAGGTGCGTGGCACCATGGCCACCAGCTCGCCCCAGCTGAACGCCGGGAAGGTGTCTTCGCCCCGTACCACAACCTCGACCTTTTCCGCCAAAAAGCCATTGAACGGCGCGGCAATGATGTTGGCCACCAGGGTGAAGGTGAAGAACACCATCAGCACCAGCAAGGCAACGAACAGCGGCCAGAGGATGTAGCTGAGGAAGCTCAACCAGTCTGGCAGCGTCGGCATCAGGGCATCGAGCCAAAGGGCAAACTGGTGGCCGGCGAAGTAGACCATGCTACCGAACAGCAGCAGGTTGATCGCCAGCGGCAGCAGCACGAACAGCCGCAGGTTGGGGCTCAGCACCAGTTTCAGGCCTTCGCGCAGGTATTGGGGGCCGGAGAGGACAGGGGCTTGCATCGGGAGACTCCGCAGAGAAGGAAAACGCGCTGACCTTACCGAGTTTGCATCGCCGACGAAAGGTGGCTGGCAAGCCGGACACGGGCTGTAACAAAAGCGCCGGGGTCTGGGCTATCGATGAAAACAGTGAATAGACGATGCCTATGAGGTGGATTGTCTAAGGATATTTCCTTAATCTTTGCGACCTCGCTACAGTGCGCTCAACTTTTCGCTTTCAGGGCCTGCGCGTTGTAGCCTTCCCCAAGTGCTGCGTGGGTCCGTTTTAATTTTCCAGCTGGCGCAGCCGGTACACCGATGCCGGCCCGAGCGGCCGGCTCGACAGGAGTTCGACATGTCTGAAGTACGTCATTCGCGCGTCATCATTCTCGGTTCCGGCCCTGCCGGATACAGCGCTGCGGTCTATGCGGCCCGCGCCAACCTCAAGCCGCTGCTGATCACCGGCATGCAGGCCGGCGGCCAGCTGACTACCACTACCGAAGTCGACAACTGGCCGGGCGACCCACACGGCCTGACCGGCCCGGCCCTGATGCAGCGCATGCAGGAACACGCCGAGCGCTTCGAAACCGAAATCGTCTTCGACCACATCAACGCCGTCGACTTGGCCAACAAGCCGTTCACCCTGCAGGGTGACAGCGGCAAGTACACCTGCGACGCACTGATCATCGCTACTGGTGCCAGCGCCCGCTACCTGGGCCTGCCGTCGGAAGAGGCCTTCATGGGCAAGGGCGTTTCGGCCTGCGCCACCTGCGACGGTTTCTTCTACCGCAACAAGCCAGTCGCCGTGGTTGGCGGCGGCAACACTGCCGTGGAAGAGGCGCTGTACCTGGCCAACATCGCCAGCAAGGTAACCCTGGTGCACCGCCGCGAGACCTTCCGCGCCGAGAAGATCCTGGTCGACAAACTCAACGCCCGTGTGGCCGAAGGCAAGATCGAGCTCAAGCTCAACGCCACCCTGGACGAAGTATTGGGTGACAACATGGGTGTGACCGGTGCGCGCCTGAAGAACAACGACGGCAGCAGCGACGAAATCAAGGTCGACGGCGTATTCATTGCCATTGGCCACACCCCGAACACGTCGCTGTTCGAAGGCCAGCTGACCCTCAAGGACGGCTACCTGGTAGTCAACGGCGGCCGTGAAGGCAACGCCACCGCCACCAACGTTGAAGGTGTGTTCGCTGCGGGTGACGTGGCTGACCACGTTTACCGTCAGGCCATTACCTCGGCCGGCGCTGGCTGCATGGCGGCCCTTGACGTGGAGCGTTACCTGGACGGGCTGGCCAACGCCTCGTTCTGATCAGATAGCGCCCCAAAAAAACCGGCCGAAAGGCCGGTTTTTTATTGCCTGCGGTCAGCTCACAGGCTCAACCGCATGGACAGGTCCACGGCTTTCACATCCTTGGTCATGGCGCCAATCGAGATGTAGTCCACCCCAGTCTCGGCAATCACCCGCAAGGTCGTCTCGTTCACCCCGCCACTGGCCTCAAGCTTGGCTTTGCCAGCGGTAATGCGTACCGCTTCGCGCATTTCGTCCAGGTTCAGCTCGTCGAGCATGATGATATCCGCGCCAGCGGCCAGCGCCTCGCGCAGTTCATCCAGGCTTTCCACCTCGATTTCCACCGGCTTGCCCGGCGCAATGCGGTGCGCCGCTGTCACTGCCTGGGCTACGCCGCCGCTGGCGGCAATGTGGTTTTCCTTGATCAGGAAGGCGTCGTACAGGCCAATGCGGTGGTTGTCGCAACCGCCGCAGGTCACCGCGTACTTCTGCGCCAGGCGCAGGCCTGGCAGGGTTTTGCGGGTGTCCAGCAGGCGCACTTGCGTGCCTGCCACCAGGTCGGCGAGCGCGCGCGCGCGGGTGGCCACGCCCGACAGCAGCTGCAGGAAGTTCAGCGCACTGCGTTCACCACTGAGCAGCGAGCGGGCCGGGCCTTCCAGGTGGAACAGCGGCTGATTGGCAGTAGCCCGTTCACCGTCGGCCACCTGCCAGTGCACTGCAACGCGCGGGTCGAGCTGGCGAAACACGGCGTCAACCCAGGCAGTGCCGGCAATCACGCAGTCCTCGCGGGTGATGATGGTCGCCTTGGCCAGGCGCTCGGCCGGGATCAGCTGCGCGGTGATATCGCCACTGCCGATGTCCTCCAACAGTGCGCGGCGCACGTTGGCTTCGATTTCAGCGGTCAGGTCGGCAAGGCGTAGGTTCGGCATGGTCGGCTCCACAAGCAAGATGCCGGCGATTATAGGGCAGGGGCCAGATGTGTACAGCTGCCTGGGCTATGACCCTTGGTCGGTCTTGCTGGGCGATGACTGCAAATGAGGGCGTTGACCGCCCATGAATCGGCGCTGGCAGCTGTGAGATTTTTTACCGATAATGGCGACCAGTATTTGGCGTCATAGCTTTGACGATTTTCAGCCCTTTCGGGCATGACAACCTGCAAGGAGTCCAGGATGCAAAACGAAGGCAAGGTGGTGCCCCTGGCGGCAGCCATCGACCGAGGGGGGCGCACGCCTCTTCCTTGCCTTCCGGTATTGCTCCTGCAAGTGCGCGACAAGGCTGCGTTGCAACTGCGTCAGGGCTTGCAGGCGCTGTTCGACAATGCCGATGACACCTTGTTCGGAATGGCCGACAAGGCCGTGGACCGTTGTGACCAGAATCTGTATTTCGAGGCCATGCGCGATCTGCGTCTGAAGCGAAAAAGTATCGAACGCGGCTTCCTTGATACGTTTTATGACACCTATTCCCGCATCGGCCATGTCGACCTGCTGGCGCCTCTCGCCGAACCGGGCAACCTGCGCAACAAGATGCAACTCGAGCGGGCTGCGGCCATCGAATGCATGGTTGCGCGGGTGCTGTCGCGTGATGGCATTGCCCTGCAGCAACTGGGCCTGCGGTTGCAGGCCCTGCTCGATCGCCCCGTGCATGAGCAATGCAGCCCACTGGGCCCTGCCGCGCTGTGCGGCTACTTCCTTGAGGCTGGCCGGAACCTGGGGGTTGGCCTGAGGGTCAAACTGGTCCTGCTCAAGCTGTTCGAGCGTTATGTCTTGCGCGATCTGGACGTCATCTATGCCGAAGCCAATCAATTGCTGGCCGTCGCCGGTGTGCTGCCCGAGTTGCAACCGGCCCCGCGCCGTCGCGCCGAGGATCAGCGCATGATGGCAAGCCAGCGGGTGGCAAGCCAAGGCCAGGGAGCGAGCGCAGATGCGGCAGGGCAGGCGTTCTTTGCCTCTTTGCAAACCTTGCTGGCCCCGGCGCGTGGGCAGTTCGCACCCCGATTGCAGGCGGTGGCTGCCGCCCAGTCCATCAGCACCGCAGACCTGGTCCGCCTGCTTTCGCATTTGCAGCACTACGTACCCGCTGCCGGCGAGGCTGAGGATTTTGAACTCGGCCAACAGCTTGAACAATTGCTGCTGAGGGTCAGCGTGCGCAGCGGCACCCGGCGGCGCATAGCCGTGGCCGACGAAGACACGATCAACCTGGTTGGCCTGCTGTTCGCCTGTATTCAGGGCGATGACAACCTGCCGGCCAGCCTGCGTGCGTTGATCGCGCGGTTGCATATCCCATTGTTAAAGGTGGCACTGCTGGACAAGGGGCTGTTCAGTCGGGCCAGCCACCCTGCACGCCGGCTGCTTAACGAAATCGCTGGCGCAGCTATTGGCTGGGAGTGCAGCGGCGAAGGTCTGCGCGACAGCCTGCACTTACGGGTAGAGCGCGTGGTCCAGCGCTTGATCAATGATTTTGCCGAAGATGTCGGCATTTTCACCGACCTGCTCGACGAGTTTCTTGCGTTCAACCAGGAGGAGCGGCGGCGCAACGAGTTGCTTGAGCAGCGCACTCGCGACGCCGAAGAAGGACGCGCCCGTGCCCTGCAGGCCCGGCAGCAGGTGCAGCGGGTGCTCAACCAGCGCCTGCGGGGCCGGGTACTGCCTTTGGTGGTGGTGCAAATGCTGGTACAGGCCTGGAGCCAGGTGCTGCTGCTGGCCTGGCTCAAGCATGGTGAGGCCTCCCAGGCTTGGCGGGATGCCCTGCACACGCTGGACACGCTATTGGCCAGCATCACCCCTGGGCATGAACCGCAAGCGCTGTTGCAGCAGGTACCTGGGCTGCTCAAGGCGCTGCGCGATGGGTTGGCCAGTGTGGCCCTGAACTCGGCGGCAACCCGCGAGTTCTTCCTGCAACTGGAGCAATTGCACTTGCGTGCCTGCACAGGCGCTGAGTTACCGGTTGGCCATGAGCAACCCTTGGCCGAAGTGCGGGTGGACGAAGATATTGTGCTGGCGATTGCCGAAGAACCGTCCTGCGCGCCGCTGCACGTTGCCGAAGGCCAGGCAGCCGCGTTGCGGCAGGTGCAGCGCTTGCGCATCGGTAACTGGGTCGAAGTACTTGATGACGACGAACCGTTGCGCTGCAAACTGGTGGCGCGTATCGGCAGCAGCGACAGGCTGGTGTTTGCCAACCGCACCGGCATGAAGGTGAGAGAGTGGAACGGTGCCGGCCTGGCCCAGGCGCTACAGCGAGGGGACGTGCGGCTGCTGGATGACGGGTTGTTGTTCGAGCGGGCGCTGGAAGCGGTGCTCGATGGGCTGCGGCAGCCACCGGTGAGGTAGGCGGCAACATTACAATCATTCACATGCAAACGGTGTTGGCGGCAGGGCATACTGTGGGTCTGTTCAAGGCGCTTTCAGGATTTGCCCCATGCAATTGGACCGTGCCACTGGCTGGTTCCACGGAATCGGAATCACCCACTGCCCCTCGCCGAACTTCAATGCCCGCCCCGAAGGCGAATCGGTTTCCCTGCTGGTGATCCACAACATCAGCCTGCCGCCGGCCTGTTTTGGTACCGGCAAGGTGCAGCAGTTCTTCCAGAACCGCCTGGACCCCAACGAACACCCTTATTTCGCCAGCATCAGCCACCTCACCGTTTCGGCGCACCTGTTCGTCGAGCGTGACGGCGCGGTGACCCAGTTCGTTTCGTTGCTCGAGCGTGCCTGGCACGCGGGTGTGTCGTGCTTCGACGGGCGTGAAGGCTGTAACGATTTTTCCATCGGCATAGAGCTGGAAGGCACCGACGACCTGCCCTATACCGATGCTCAGTACGCCGTGCTGGAGCAGCTTACCCGGCACATTCGTAGCGCCTGGCCGGCCATCGACCTGGGCCGTATTCAGGGCCACAGCGACATTGCCCCACAACGCAAGACCGACCCCGGCCCGTCTTTCGATTGGCCGCGCTACCGCGAAGCGTTGTTGCACAACGAGGACAAGGCATGAGTTTTCTGGTGTTGTTGCTGGCGCTGTGGGTCGAGAAGTTTTCGGCCCTGCGGCATCAAGTGCAGCGTGACGGGTTCTTCCTTGGCGAGCTGCTTCGCCTGGAGCGCAGCGGCAAGGTGCACCCCTGGTGGACGCTGGCCGTCGTGGTGCTGGCACCGGTAGCGCTGCTGGTGTTGCTGCTGCATGTGCTGGAACCGGTGGCCTATGGGCTTTTGGCCTTGCCGGTGCATTTGCTGGTGCTGGTCTACAGCCTGGGCCGTGGCGATGCCAAGGCGTCGCTGGGCCCGTTCCGTGATGCCTGGCGGCGGGGTGACGACCAAGCGACGCTGCATGTTGCAGAGCGCGACCTGGGCGTGGTGGCGGATGAGCCGCACAGCCTGTTGGTGCGTGTGCAGGGCAACTTGCTGTGGCAGGTGTACCAAGGGTTTTTTGCGGTGATCTTCTGGTATTTCGTGCTAGGCCCTGGTGCGGCGCTGGCTTATCGACTGGTGGCGCTGTGCGGCGAGCACAGCCAGCAGCCTGCGCTGAAGGCGCGTGCCGAACAGCTGCGGCACATCATGGACTGGCTACCGGTGCGCTTGATGGCAATGAGCTTTGCGCTGGTGGGCAACTTCCTCGCAGTGACCCGGGTGATGCTGCACGAGGTGCTCAACTGGCACATCAGCGCTGCACACCTGGTGGCGCGGGTGGGGCGTATTGCCGATGACATTCCCGAGGAAGAAGACAGTCAGCGTGGCCTGGGGCGGCTGGACAGCCTTTGGGAGCTGCTGCTGCGCTGTGCAGTGCTGTGGTATGCCGGGTTTGCGCTGTGGACCGTGCTGGTCTGACATAGGGTCGCCTTGCTATTTGCGTCGCCTGGCAGATCGAGCGCCGCCCGCGCGGCGCTCGATCTGCCAGGCGCAGCAACTACAAAGGCGAGCACCAGCCAAACAATTCGCAAGCATTGCGGCTACTGGCCTGCGCCAGCGCCTCTACATCCACTCCCATCACCAGGGCCAGCGCCCCGGCAATGTCCGGCAGATGCTCCGGGCTGTTCCGTTGCCCCGCATACATCACCGGCGCCATATCCGGCGCATCGGTCTCCAGCACTACACTCTCCAGTGGCAGCCGCGCCAGCGTCTTGCGCAGCCGCAGCGCCTGTGGCCAGGTGCCGGCACCGCCAAGCCCAAGCCGAAATCCCAGCTTGATATATTCACGCGCCTCTTCGTAACTGCCGGCAAACGCATGAATCACTCCCGCCCGCGCCGGCCTGTAGCGCTTGAGCGTGGCGATCACCTGGGCATGGCTGCGGCGCACGTGCAACAGCGCGGGCAGCTCGAAGTCGCAGGCCATGTGCAGTTGCGCTTCGAACAGGTCCTGTTGGCGCGTTTTGTCCAGGTCTTCGAGATAGTAGTCCAGGCCAAACTCACCCACGGCGCAGAGCCGTGGGTCGCCGTGCAGGCGTTCCAGCCATTCGCGCAATTGCGTCAAATGCTCCGGGCGATGCTGGTCGAGGTACACCGGGTGCAGGCCCAGTGCCGCGAACAGGCGCTGATCGGCGCAGGCCAGGTCCCACACCCGTTGGAAATTTGCCTGGTAAACCCCCAGCACCACCATCCGTTCCACCCCGCGCGCCGCCGCGTTGGCCAACAGGCGCGGGCGATCGGCGTCGAACTCGGGGAAGTCCAGGTGGGTGTGGGTGTCGATCAGGCGCATGCTCAGGCCGCCGTGATGCGCTGCTTGAAGGTGCGGCCGACAGCATGCACGCCAGGTTCGTAGCGTTTTTCCTCGATTGCGGCCAGCGCCAGCTCCAGCGCAGTGGCGGCAATCAGGCCATGCTGCTGCGCCATGGCATTGACCGGTAGCGGCAGGAAGTCGAGCAACTGGTTGTCGCCAAAGGTGCCCAACTGCAGCTGGCGCGAGTCGGCAGGGCGCGCCTGCAATGTGTCGAACACCCCTTGCAGCAGCACGTACGAGGTGGTCACCAGGGCATCCGGCAGGCCGCCCAGGTCATTGATAAGCTGTTGCATCAGGCGCTGGCCGCACTCACGGCTGAATGCCTCGCCCTGGTAGCGACGCACATCACCGGCATAGCCTTGCAGGGCTTCGTCGAACCCGCCGGCACGTGCCTGGCTGACCGACAGCTCGGGGCGTGCGCCAATCAGGGCAATGCTGCGCGGGGCTGCGCTGAGCAGGCTGGCGGCCAGTTGGCGGCTGGCATCGCGGTCATCGCTGATAACCGAGCAGAAGTGCGCAGGGTCCAGGCGGCGGTCGATGGCTATCACCGGCAGGCCTTTGTCCTGCATTTCGCGGTAGCTGTCGTCTTCCGGCGGCAGGCAGCTGGCGACGAACAGGGCATCACAACGGCGCGCGCGGAACAGTTGCTGCAACTGGCGCTCGCTGTCGGGCTGGTCATCGCTGCTGGCGATAAGCAGCTGATAGCCACGGGCGCGGGCACCTTGTTCCAGCTGCTTGGCGATGCGGGCGTAGCTGGGGTTCTCCAGATCCGGGAGAATGAAGCCCAGGGTGCGCGTGTGCCGGCTGCGCAGGCCCGCAGCCTGCGGGTTGGGGGTAAAGCCGTGGGCTTCAACCACCGCGCGTACCCGTTCTACAGTGCTGTTACTGATGCGTTGCTGTTCAGCCTTGCCGTTGATGACGTAGCTGGCAGTGGTCACGGACACACCGGCCAGGCGGGCGATATCGCTGAGTTTCACCGAATTTTCCTTGTTATTTCCGGGGCTGGCTGTGAGGCCGGACCGGGTATTCTGACCCGGTACTGGCGCCATGCGCAGACGACCATTGTCGCAATTGTCCGACAGGATGGGGCTTTTTACCGGGCAGATTATCGAGTAACGTGGCCGCCTGGTCAGGTTAAACGTTTCAGCTGCCGAATTTTCTGCCTCGGCTGCCATCTGTGCAAGGCTGTTGAACTGGCCCTTCATGTGAATTTCACAACAATACTCCAGTACCCGACCGGGAACTGCAAAAGGAGAAGGTCATGCTCGAACTCGCCAAGGAGCAGATAGCCATGGGCCAGACGGCCGCCGACAAGGCCGAGGCGTTGCGCCTGCTGGCGGACCGGCTGGTCGCTGATGGCCTGGTCGCACAGGGGTACTTGCAAGGGCTGCAGGACCGCGAGGGGCAAGGCTCCACCTTCCTTGGCCAGGGCATCGCCATTCCCCATGGCACCCCGCAAACCCGTGACCTGGTTTATGCCACCGGCGTGCGCCTGCTGCAGTTTCCCGAGGGCGTAGACTGGGGCGATGGGCAAATGGTCTACCTGGCCATCGGTATCGCCGCCCGTTCCGACGAACACCTGCGCTTGCTGCAGCTGCTGACCCGCGCCTTGGGCGAAACCGACCTGGCCGAAGCGCTGCGCCGGGCCAGTTCCGCCGAAGCGCTGCTCAAGCTGCTGCAAGGCGCGCCACAGGAGCTGGCACTGGATGCACAACTGGTCGGCCTGAACCTGCCGGCTGAAGACTTTGACGAACTGGCCTGGCGCGGCGCCCGCCTGTTGCAGCGTGCCGACTGCGTCGACAGTGGTTTTGCCGCGGTGCTGCAGCAGGCCGAGCCGCTGCCGCTGGGCGAGGGCCTGTGGTGGCTGCACAGCGAGCGCCAGGTGCGCCAGCCGGGCCTGGCCTTCGTTACTCCACAGCAGCCCCTGCGTTATCGCGACCAGCCGCTCAATGGCCTGTTCTGCCTGGCCAGCCTTGGCGCCGCTCACCAGGCCCTGCTTGAGCGCCTGTGCGAAGTGCTGATCGAAGGCCGCGGGCAGATGCTCTATCAGGCCACCAGCAGCCGAGCTGTGCTGGCAGTGCTGGGGGGCGAGGCGCCGGCGGATTGGCCCAGCGCGCGCGTCGTGCTGGCCAACCCACATGGCTTGCATGCCCGCCCGGCCAAGGTGCTGGCGCAACTGGCCAAAGGCTTCGACGGGGAAATCCGTGTACGCCTGGTCGACAGCGCGCAGCCGGCGGTGTCGGTGAAGAGCCTGAGCAAGCTGCTCAGCCTTGGCGCCCGTCGTGGCCAGCTCCTGGAACTGGTGGCCGAGCCGGGTATTGCCGCCGACGCCTTGCCGGTGCTGTTGGCTGCCATTGAACAGGGCCTGGGTGAAGAGGTAGAGCCGCTGCCGCAGAGCATGGAGCCCATTGCCAGTGTTGCGGCCCAGGTGCTGCAAGCCCCCGCCGCCGGTAGCCGTGTTCAGGGCGTGGGCGCTGCGCCCGGCATTGCCAGTGGACCTGCCCATGTGTGTGTCGAGCGCGAGTTCGACTACCCACTGCGCGGCGAATCCTGCGCCCAGGAACGGCAAAAGTTGCACCAGGCTTTGGCAACGGTGGCCAGCGAGCTTCAGGCGCTGGTCCAGCGCAGCGACAAGGCCATTGGCGAGATATTCGTCACGCATCAGGAAATGCTCGCCGACCCGGCCTTGACCGATGATGTCGAGCAGCGCCTTGCCCAGGGGGAGAGCGCTGCGGCAGCGTGGATGGCTGTGATCGAGGCCGCGGCGCGCCAGCAAGAGGCGTTGCACGATGCCCTGCTGGCCGAGCGCGCCGCTGACTTGCGCGATGTTGGCCGCCGCGTGCTGGCGCAGTTGTGCGGTGTCCAGGCCCAGGCTGAGCCCGAACAACCCTACGTACTGGTGATGACCGAAGTCGGCCCGTCCGATGTTGCCCGGCTGGACCCAGGCCGGGTCGCCGGTATCGTCACTGCTCAGGGTGGCGCCACTGCACACAGCGCCATTGTCGCCCGTGCCTTGGGCATCCCGGCTGTGGTGGGTGCGGGGGCGGCGATCTTGCTGTTGGAAGCAGGCACACCGTTACTGCTTGATGGCCAACGCGGCGTGGTCAGCGTGGCACCGCCGGAGGATGAATTGCAGCGCGCCCTGGCCGAGCGAGATGCGCGCGAACAGCGTTTGCAGGCCGCCTGGGCCAACCGTTTTGAACCGGCCGTCACCCGCGATGGCCACGCCGTGGAGGTGTTCGCCAACATCGGTGAGAGCAGCGGTATCGCCAAGGTGGTGGAGCAGGGCGCCGAAGGTGTCGGCTTGCTGCGCACCGAACTGATTTTCATGGCCCACCCCCAGGCCCCGGACGTTTCCACCCAGGAGGCTGAGTACCGTCGCGTGCTCGATGGCCTGGACGGACGACCGCTGGTGGTGCGCACCCTCGATGTCGGCGGCGACAAGCCGCTGCCGTACTGGCCGATTACCGCTGAGGAAAACCCGTTCCTCGGCGTGCGTGGCGTACGCCTGACCTTGCAACGGCCGCAAGTGATGGAGGACCAGCTGCGCGCCTTGCTCAGGGCTGCCGACCAGCGCCCGCTGCGCATCATGTTCCCCATGGTGGGCCAGGTGCATGAGTGGCGCGAGGCGCGGGCCATGGTCGAGCGCCTGCGGGCAGAAATTCCCGTGGCCGACCTGCAGCTGGGCATCATGGTCGAGGTGCCTTCGGCGGCCCTGTTGGCTGGGCAACTGGCGCGCGAAGTGGACTTCTTCAGTATCGGCACCAACGACCTGACCCAATACACCCTGGCCATCGACCGTGGCCACCCCAGCCTTTCGGCCCAGGCCGACGGCCTGCACCCGGCAGTATTGAGCCTGATCGACATGACCGTGCGCGCCGCCCATGCCCACGGCAAGTGGGTGGGCGTATGCGGTGAGCTGGCGGCAGATCCGCAGGCGGTGCCTGTGCTGCTCGGGCTGGACGTGGACGAACTCAGCGTGTCTGCGCGCAGCATTGCCGAAGTCAAGGCCCTGGTTCGCCAGGCCGATCATCAGACGGCCCGCGCCCTGGCGCGAGAGGCCCTGCAACAAGACAGCGCCGCAGCGGTTCGCGCGCTGGTGGAGCGTTACTGAATGGCCAAGATCCTTACCCTCACCCTGAACCCGGCGCTGGATATCACCATCGGCCTTGATACCCTGCGCCCGGGGCAGGTCAACCGCAGCCATGCACAACAGAGCCACGCGGCGGGCAAAGGGCTGAACGTTGCCCAGGTACTGGCCGACCTGGGGCACCGCGTGACCGTTGGCGGTTTCCTCGGGCGCGATAACCTGCAGCCGTTTGAATCGTTGATTGAATGGCGTGGCTTTACCGACTGCTTTGTTCGCGTCCCCGGCGAAACCCGCAGCAACATCAAGCTGGTAGAAGCCGATGGCCGCGTGACTGACATCAATGGCCAAGGCCCCGAGGTCGACGAAGCGGCATGCATTGCCTTGATGCAGCGGCTGGAGCAGGTCGCCCCGGGGCACGATGCCGTGGTGGTGGCGGGCAGCCTGCCGCGAGGGATCAGCGCCGACTGGTTCCGCCAGTTGCTTGACCAGTTGAAGGCCCTTGGCCTCAAGGTGGCGCTGGACAGCAGCGGCGAAGCCCTGCGCGCCGGCCTGCAAAGCGCGCCCTGGCTGGTCAAACCCAATACCGAAGAACTTGGCGAAGTGCTTGGCCAGGCCGTGGATAACCCGGCGCAGCAACGCGTCGCCGCCGAGCAGTTGCTGGCCAGCGGCGTGGAACACGTGGTGGTGTCTGCCGGCGAGCAGGGCGTCAGCTGGTTCGCCCGCGACCTGGCCCTGCATGCCTGCCCGCCCACCGTGCGGGTTGCCAGTACAGTGGGGGCGGGGGATTCGTTGGTGGCTGGCATGGTCCATGGCCTGCTGCAGGGCGAGGCGCCTGCGCAGACCTTGATCCGCGCCACCGCGATTGCCGCCCAGGCCGTCACCCAGGTTGGCTTCGGCATCCATGACCGTGAGCAACTGACGTGTCTGGAAGCTGCCGTGCAACTGACAGAACAACAAGAGGGTTGCCGATGAACATTGCCATTGTCACCGCCTGCCCCAACGGCCAGGTGTCGAGCGTGCTGAGCGCGCGCTTGCTGTCTGCCGCTGCCCAGCGGCGCGGCTGGAGCACCAGTGTAGAAGTGCAGGATGCCGGGCACCCCGAACGGCAACTGAGTGCCGCGCAGATCGCCGAGGCCGACTGGGTGCTGGTGGTCAGCACCGGCCCGGTGGACCTGGCCCGCTTCGTCAGCAAGCGGGTTTACCAGAGCACGCCCGCCCAGGCACTGGCCGACCGCGAGGGCTTCCTCGATGAAGCGGCGGCCAACGCCCAACCGCTGTTGGCCGCAGCAGGTGCGCCGCCCGAGGTTGGCAGCACGGGCGCACGCATTGTCGCGGTCACCGCCTGCCCGACGGGCGTCGCGCACACGTTCATGGCGGCGGAGGCCTTGCAGCAAGCCGCGCAACTAATGGGATATCAGCTCACGGTCGAGACCCAAGGCTCGGTCGGTGCGCGTAACCCGTTGTCTGCCCAGGCCATTGCTGAAGCGGATGTGGTGCTGCTAGCTGCTGACATTGAAGTGCCGACCGCGCGGTTTGCCGGCAAGCGCATCTACCGATGCGGCACCGGCATTGCACTCAAGCAGGCACGTGCCACCCTGGACAAGGCCCTGGCCGAAGCCAAGGTGGAAAACAGCGCCGATGCCGCAGCGGTTGCTACCACGGCGAAGGGTGAAAAGACCGGTGTGTACAAGCACCTGCTCACCGGCGTGTCGTTCATGCTGCCCATGGTGGTGGCTGGCGGCCTGCTGATTGCGCTGTCGTTCGTGTTCGGTATTGAGGCCTACAAACAGCCGGGCACCTTGCCGGCTGCGTTGATGCAGATAGGCGGTGAGGCGGCGTTCAAGCTTATGGTGCCGCTGCTGGCCGGCTATATCGCCTGGTCCATCGCCGACCGCCCGGGGCTTGCGCCGGGCATGATCGGTGGCCTGCTGGCCAGTACCTTGGGGGCCGGCTTCATCGGTGGCATTGTCGCCGGCTTCATTGCCGGTTACAGCGCCAAGGCCATTGCCCGCTGGGCACGCTTGCCCAGCAGCCTGGAAGCGCTCAAGCCGATCTTGATCATTCCGCTGCTGGCCAGCCTGGTCACCGGCCTGGTGATGATCTACGTGGTCGGCCAGCCGGTGGCAGCCATGCTCGAAGGCCTCACGCACTTCCTCGACAGCATGGGCACCACCAATGCCATTCTGCTGGGGCTGTTGCTGGGCGGCATGATGTGTGTCGACCTGGGCGGGCCGATCAACAAGGCCGCCTACGCCTTCTCGGTGGGGCTGCTGGCATCGTCGAGCTACGCGCCGATGGCGGCGACCATGGCTGCTGGCATGGTGCCGCCGATCGGCCTGGGTATCGCCACCTTCCTGGCCCGGCGCAAGTTCGCCCAGAGTGAGCGCGAGGCGGGCAAGGCCGCATTGGCCCTGGGGCTTTGTTTCATTTCCGAAGGGGCTATTCCGTTTGCTGCCAATGACCCGCTGCGGGTGATCCCCGCCAGCGTGGCCGGCGGTGCGCTGACCGGGGCATTGTCGATGTACTTCGGTTGCAAGCTGATGGCGCCGCACGGCGGCTTGTTCGTGCTGTTGATCCCCAATGCCATTAACCATGCGTTGCTGTATTTGCTGGCGATCGTGGCGGGTAGCCTGCTGACGGCGGTGGTGTATGCCGTGATCAAGAAGAGCGAGCAGGTAGAGCTGGCCGTGACGCCAGTGAAAGGCTAGAGCTTTTGGTTGGCCCCGCTGGCCCTAATCGCCGGCAAGCCAGCTCCTACAGGGATAGCGCAGATTTTGAGGCCTGCGTGATCCTGTGGGAGCTGGCTTGCCGGCGATAGGGCCGTCGCAGGTCAACGCCCATGCTTGTTGCGCAACGGTACCAGCAGATCCCCCAGCCCGTTGTGGTCGATTTCATGCATCAACGCCAGCAACCCGCCCAGCTCACCCGTGGGGAAACCCTTGCGCGCAAACCACGCCAGGTAGTCCCCCGGCAGGTCGGCAATGATGCGCCCTTGGTACTTGCCGAACGGCATGCTGCGGGTCACCAGCAATTCGAGCATTTCCGGCTTCATCTTCGGTGCGCCTTGAGTGGAAAAGTGCCGACCATACTGCAATCTGCACGAAGCCCCAAGCGGCGATCATGCAGAACGCCGGTATCAGCCATTCTTGAATATTAGATAAGTAATTGAAAAACAAAGGATTTATTTTACTCGAAAGCATGGCACGAACGCTGCAACTCTGTAGATGACTATCACCTGCCAAGGAGTTCGACCATGAGCAACCCCAACAAAGACGTGATTGACGTACTCAACGACCTGATCGAATACAGCAAGGATGGCGAGAAAGGATTCAAAGCCTCGGCCGATGATGTGAAGAATCCCGAGCTCAAAGCGTTCTTCGTTCAGCGTGCCGGTGAATGCGCCAACGCTGCCGGCGAACTGCAAAGCGAAGTGCGCCGGCTGGGCGGCGACCCGGAAACATCCACCAGCATCAGCGGCGACTTGCATCGCGGCTGGGTGAACCTGAAGTCGCTGGTCACCGGCAAGGACGAAGAAGCGGTGCTGAACGAGGTCGAACGCGGTGAAGACCACGCCCTCAAAGCCTACAAGGAAGCCCGCGAGAAGCTGGTAAAGCTGGGCCGCAGCGCCAGTGACATGACCTATGGACTGGTGGAAAAACAGCTGCAAGGCGTGCAGCGCAACCATGACCAGGTCAAAGCCCTGCGCAACGCCGCCCGCGCCCGCTCTTAAGCGTCGGGCCCCTCTACCCGGTTGCGGCCCTTGGCCTTGGCCCGGTAGAGGGCTTCGTCCGCAGCGCCCAGCACACTGCTCAGTTCGTGCTGGGTGCCGGACAGGCCGATGCCGATGCTCACTGTTACCGCGTGGGCGTCATCGGCAAAAGGTGCCAGCGCTTCTACACTTGTACGAATGCGCTCGGCCAGCAGCCGCGCGCCGGCCAGATCGGTTTCCGGCAGCACCACCTGAAACTCCTCCCCACCATAACGAGCAGCCAGATCTGCCGGCCGGCGGATGCTCGCCTCGATGGTCTTGGCTACCTCCCGCAACGCGTGGTCGCCACCGGCATGTCCATGACGCTGGTTGAACGCCTTGAAATGGTCCACATCCACCATCAGTACCGCCAGCGGCTTGCCATTGCGCTGCGCACGCGCCCACTCCTGGCGCAGCACCTGGTCCAGACGGCGACGGTTGGCCAGGCCGGTCAGGCTATCAGTGGCGGCCAATGTTGCCAGACCTTGTTCGGCCTCTTGGCGGCGACGCAGTTCGCGGCCCAGGAGCAGGGTCAGCCAGAGGATGCCCACGCACAGCACGCCCGTGGCGACGCTGACCAGAACCGCAGTGCGGCGCCAGGACTGGAACACCTCGTCGGCCGAGTGCACCACCAGCACGATCAGTGGCAGCTGCGCGACCCGGGCGAAGGTATAGATCTGCGGATTGCCGTTGCTGCCAGAGCGGGCAGTGAAGTTACCGCTCTGTTCGCTGAGAATGCGCTTGAAGTTGGGCCGCTCGGCATAGTTGGAACCGATCAGCGGGTCTTGCGGGCGTGAGGGCTGACGGGCGAGGAGCTGCCCGTCGGTATTGAACAGGTTGATGCTGCTGTCGGCGCCGATGTCCAGGCGCTGGAACAGCTCACTGAAATACGACAGGCGCAATGCGCCTGCTGCCAGTCCGGCAAACTCGCCATCGGGGCCGGAGATACGCCGGCTGAAGCTGATACACCAGTCCAGGTCGCCGAGCTTGGCCTTGAATGGCGGGCCTACCAGCAAGCCCAGATTGGCGTTGGCCTGGTGTGCCTTGAACACCCCGGTTTCGCCAAAGTTGGCCTTGCGCGGCACACTGCTGGTGGAGTCGCCCACCACATTGCCTTGCTTGTCCAGCCACAGCACGTCGCCGCGTTTGCGGTCGACGAAGGCTTCATTGAACAGCAGGCGTTGGCGCAGCGGGCCGGGTATTTCCGGCAGCTCCTTGCGCCCGACGGCCCAGATCAGGCCCTGCAGTGACTGGTCGTAGAGTTCGGCGTTGCGCAGGATGTCGCTTTCGATCAGCTGGACAATGTTGCTTGACGAGCGAATGGCTGACAGCTCGACGCTGTCACGTTCACGCGCCAGCAGGAAGCTGACGATGGCCACGATGGCGAGCACGGCAAGGCAACTGCCCAGGTTGAGGGCCAGCTCGGGGTGCGACCTGAGAAATGCGAAACGCGGTAATCGGGTGGGCATGCTCGCTACTGCGTGGGCAGGGCCATTCGCGGCGGCGATATTCTAGGGAAGCAGTGATTGTCGGACAAGATTTGTCCGACGGAATCACGTCTGGGGCTGCTGCGCAGCCCTTTGCCGGCAAGCCAGCTCCCACAGGTACAGCATCAGGCTTAGCGGTTATGCAGTACCTGTGGGAGCTGGCTTGCCGGCGATCGAGGGCGCAGCCCTCGCTAGCGGTCCTGGATCAGAACACGTTCAGTGGGTAGTCGACGATCACCCGCACTTCATCGTTGTCGCTGTTGCTGTCGATCGACGCATACCCCTGGCTGCCACGGTGAGTGGCATAGCGCACCAGTACCGACAGGTCCTTCAGGTCACCCTCCTGGAACACGTACTTTACGTCCAGGTCACGTTCCCAGTGCATGGCGTTCTTGCCATCTTCACGGTAGTAGTCGTAGTGGCTGGTGTCCTGGGTGGCTTTGGTCAGGTCGGCCTCGCCGCGCGAGTACGACAGCGAGGTGGTCAGGCCAGGCACGCCGACACCGGCGAAATCATAGTCGTACTGCAGCTTCCACGAGCGCTCGTTTGGCGCGTTGAAGTCCGAGTACATGCGCGAGTTGTCCAGATACACGC
Organism: Pseudomonas sp. GW460-LB5; assembly: GCF_059423245.1. NCBI lineage: Bacteria > Pseudomonadati > Pseudomonadota > Gammaproteobacteria > Pseudomonadales > Pseudomonadaceae > Pseudomonas > Pseudomonas sp. GW460-LB5. The sequence continues at coordinate 32,227 of NZ_JBWKXT010000037.1, read as the reverse complement.
TGTCGCCCAGGTTGATGTAGTCGAATGGCGTGTTGCCATTGACCCGTTGGTAGGCGGCGGTGACGCTGTGGAAGCCCGCATTGACGGTGAAGTGCACGCTGTAGGTGTTGTTGTCGATCTTGCCCAGCAGGGCCTGGCCGGTGTCCTGCGTGTGGTAGAAGTGCACGCCCGGGTTCAGGCTGACCAAGTCGTTGACCACGTAGGTGTAGTCGAAGTCCGCGTAGTACTGGTTCCAGATGTCCTTCAGCTCGGCGGCGTAAAGGTTGCTGGTGATGTTCTCGGTACCGCTCCATGACGCGCCGGCCCAGTTCAGGTGCTTGCTCTTGTCGTGCTCGTCCAGCGAACCGTAGTAGGTGTCGATGCGGCGGTGGCCGCTCTGGTTGTACGGGTGGGTAAAGCTCACCTGGCCGCCTTCGAGCAGCAGGCCGTCGATGCTGGTGTTGGTCAGGCTCACACCACGGAATGTCTGCGGCAGCATGCGGGTTTCGCCGCCCGCGATCACCGGGTTGGTGAGGAACAGGTCACCGGCTTTCAGCTCGGTGTCGAATGCCTTGAGCTTGACCGCAGCACCGGCAGTGGAGAACGAATGCGGGGCAGCGCCCAGCTCACCGTCGTCCTTGATGTGCTCGGGCAGGATGCTGGTGCCGGCATGGCCGCCACCGCCGTCCAACTTGAGGCCCAGCATGGCGTGGGCATCCAGGCCGAAGCCGATTACGCCTGGGGTGTAGCCCGACTCGAAGCGCGCAACCGCGCCCTGGCCCCACTCGCGGGTGTCACGCACGCCAGCGTTGTGGTTGTCGCGGTTGAAGTAGGCATTACGAAAGTGCAGGTTGAAGGACGACCCTTCAATGAAGCCATCAGCCTTGTCTTCATCTGCCTGGGCGGCGACAGGGATCGTTGCAGTCAACGCAATGAACAGCGGGGTAAAGCGAAACGCGGAAGGCACCGGTACTAGCTCCTTTGGTCTGACGGTGGGGCAGTTTTTATTTTTGAATGTGCGTCTTTTTTTTTAGGTAGATGTTACAGCCGGGCTGAGGTTTAAAGCACATAAAAAAAGCCGCTGATCGGCAGCGGCTTTAAAAGGCTAACATATCGGCACCGGTGGTGCCCATGGTGTAGCCAAGGGAAATCGGGAGCAGCAACAGCGCTTGATCAGCTGTCGGCATTGGCATCGACAGAAACTTTGGAAGCGGTCTGTTCTGGGGATTTGGCGGCTTCTGCCTTGTTTGCTGCTACAGCGTCGCGGGCCTCTTGATGGACGGCGGCGAGCTCTGCATTACGGGTGACGAAAGCGCTGGATTCTTCGGCCATGGCCAGGGGCGACAACAACAGGGAAGACAGAACGAAGACGCTGGCAATACCCATACTGTTGGACATTTGAAACTACCTTCTTGCGGTGCAAGTGCTAATGAGGACGGGGGTAAAGTTAGTCCTTTCAGTGCACTTGAAACAGAGCGAAGTGCGATAAGCACTGTTGCGCAAAAGGTAACGATCCAAGAAAAAGCAATAGGACTTTGGCCGCAAACTCCCGCGCTAGAGAGCCTGCGCGGTCCTTGTAGGAGCGGCCTTGCGCCGCGAATGGGCTGCGCAGCAGCCCCGGCAATCTTGGCCCTGCCAAAACGTCTGGGGCCGCTTCGCGACCCTTTCGCGGCACAAGGCCGCTCCTACACAGAGCGCGCAGGCCTCAAGGTCGGCAACTGGATACCAAAGGTATTGAGCCCGGCCCCACTGCGCACAAACACTTCCCCCCCATGCATCAGCGCAATCGCCTTGACGATCGCCAACCCCAGCCCATGGTTGCCCCCACCGCTGTTGCTGCGCGCCGCATCCACGCGGTAGAAGCGTTCGAACAGCAACGGCAGGTGTTCATCGTCAATCGCCGGCCCCGGGTTGCTCACGGCAATGCTGACCTGCTCGGGCCCGGCATCGATCTGCACCTGGATCACCTGGTGCGGCGCGGTGTGCTGCACGGCGTTGTTCAGCAGGTTGATCAGCGCCCGGCGTAACTGGGCCTTTTCGATGGGCGCCTGGGCGTCGCCGATCACGCTCACGCTGACCTGGGCGTCTTCGAGGATGTAGTCCAGGTAGTCGAGGGTGGTTGCCACTTCTTCGGCCAGCGAGGCCTGGGTGAGGGCGGTGGCCTTGCTGCCTTGGTCGGCGCTGGCCAGAAACAGCATGTCGTTGATGATGCTGCGCAGGCGCTCCAGCTCTTCCAGGTTTGATTGCAGCACTTCGAAGTAATGCTCGGCACTGCGGCCACGGGTAAGCGCTACCTGGGTCTGGCCGATCAGGTTGGTCAGCGGCGAGCGCAGTTCGTGGGCGACGTCGGCGTTGAAGGCTTCCAGCCGTGAGTAGGCCTGGCTGACCCGGTCGAGGGCGGCGTTGAAGGCGCCGGCGAACTGTGCCAGTTCCGGGGCCAGGGCGTGGGTTTGCAAACGCCCATCCAGGCGTGGCGGGGCCAGGGCCTGGGCCTCGTTGGACAACGCCAGCAGCGGGCGCAGGCCAATGCGCGCGACCCAGTACCCCAGCATTGAAGCCAGCAGCACGCCAAGCACCGCCAGCCCGACAATCGCCAGCAGCAGGCTGTGCTGGGCCTGCCAGAACGTTTCGGTGTCGATGCCAATCAAAAAGCGCAGCGGTGGCCGCTCGCCCAGGCCCGGTAGCTCGCTGACCAGCACCTTGTAAGGGTAGGGCCGGTCGGGCAGGCGCAGGTCGCGCATACCCTGCGGGCCTTCGGCAAAGGCACGGACCAGCTCGCTGGGGTGGCCGTATTCGTAGGCCGGGTTGCTGCTGACTACCCAGAAGCGGATGCGCTTGTCTTCTTCGCTGAGCAGGTTGAGCTTGTTGTTGATCTTGGCCCAGTGTTCCTGTGTGCCGAAGCGGTTGAGGGTAGATTCGAGCACGCTGAAGCGCGCATCCAGTTCCGCCTGCGGCAGCAGGTCCAGGCTGCGGTCGACCTGGCGGTACAGCGCCGAGCCGATCAGCAGGAACACGCCCAGCGCCACCAGGATGAACAGCGCCGACAGGCGCAGGGCGATGGAATTACCCCGCGCGGTTTTCCAGGACATAGCCCATGCCTCGGATGGTGTGCAGCAGCTTGTTGTCGAAGGGCCCGTCGAGCTTGGCGCGCAGGCGTTTGATTGCCACTTCCACGACGTTGGCGTCGCTGTCGAAGTTGATGTCCCAGACCAGTTCGGCAATCGCCGTTTTCGACAGGATTTCACCCTGCCGCCGGGCCAGCACGCTGAGCAGCGAGAACTCTTTGGCCGTCAGGTCCAGGCGCTGCCCGGCGCGTGTGGCCTTGCGGGCCATCAAGTCGATCCACAGGTCTGCCACCTGCACCTGCAACGGTTCATGGCTGCTGCTGCGCCGGGTCAGGGCCTGCAGGCGGGCGACCAGTTCAAGGAACGAGAACGGCTTGCCCAGATAGTCGTCGGCGCCCTCACGCAAGCCATGAATGCGGTCTTCGACCCGTTCACGGGCGGTCAGCATGATCACCGGCGTCTGCTTGCGTGCGCGCAAGGCGCGCAGCACGCCATAGCCGTCCAGGCCAGGCAGCATCACATCCAGCACGATCACCGCGTAGTCGCCCTCCAGGGCCAGGTGCAGGCCATCGATACCGTCCCGTGCCAGGTCAACGGTAAAGCCCTGTTCGCTCAGGCCGCGATGCAGGTAGTCGGCGGTTTTTTCTTCGTCTTCGATGATCAGCACACGCATGGTCTTGTCCTAACTGGCACTTGGCGCTGCCGCGCGGGCAGCCTGGCGGCGATGGAACAGGCGCTCCAGGGCCAAGTATATGACCGGGGTGGTAAACAGCGTCAGGGCCTGGCTCACCAGCAGGCCACCCACCACGGCGATGCCCAGTGGCTGGCGCAGCTCGGCGCCGGTGCCAAAGCCGAACATCAGCGGCACCGCGCCCAGTAGCGCGGCCAGGGTAGTCATGATGATCGGACGGAAGCGCACCAGGCATGCCTGGCGTATCGCCTGTTCGGGTGTCATGCCGTGGTGGCGCTGGGCTTCGAGGGCAAAGTCGATGAGCAGGATGCCGTTCTTCTTGACGATGCCGATCAGCAGTACCACGCCGATCAGCCCCATGATGCTGAAGTCTTGGCCGCTGGCCCACAGCAGGATGATCGCGCCCAGGCCTGCGGAGGGCAGGGTGGAGATGATGGTCAGCGGGTGAACGAAGCTCTCGTAGAGCACACCGAGGATGATGTAAACCGCCACCAGCGCGGCGAGGATCAGGTAGGGCTGGCTCGACAGCGAGCTCTGGAACGCCTGGGCGGCGCCCTGGAAGTTGCCGGTGATCGAGTCGGGCATGCCCAGCTCGCGCTGCGCACGCTCCAGGATCTGCACCGCATCGCCCAAGGCCACGCCGGGCGCCAGGTTGAACGACAGGTTGGCGGCCGGGAACAGGCCGTCGTGGCTGATCGACAGCGGCCCGGTGCTTGGCGCGGCGACATGCGCCAGGGCCGACAGCGGCACCATCTCGTTGGTCAGCGGTGAGCGCAAGTAGAAGAAGTTGAGGCTTTCAGCCTTGCCGCGCTGTTGCGCGTCCAGTTCGAGGATGACCTTGTACTGGTTGGTCTCGGTCTGAAATTCGCTGATCTGGCGCTGGCCGAAGGCATCGTACAGGGCCTGGTCGACGTCGGTGGTGGTCAGGCCGAAACGCGCCGCGGCCTGGCGGTCGATATCGATGCGGGTGACGCTGGCGCCCAGTTGCAGGTCGTTGGACAGGTCACGCAGCGCCGGGTTTTCCCGCAGGCGGTCGGTAAGGCGCTGGGTCCACAGGTTGAGCGCGACGCCGTCGTTGCTCTTGAGCACGTATTGGTACTGGGTGCGTGACGGGCCGGAGCTGAGGTTGATGTCCTGGCCGGCGCGCATGTACAGGACGATGCCCGGCACCTGGGCGAGTTTCGGGCGAATCCGGTCGATCCATTCGCTGGCCGAGACATCGCGCTCGCCGCGGGGCTTGAGCGAGATCCAGAAACGGCCGTTGGCGATGGTCTGGTTGCTGCCAGTCACCCCCACCGAGTGCGAATAGGCGCGCACTGCCGGGTCGTCACCGATGATTTTCGCCAGCGCCAGGTGCTTGTCGATCATCGACGGGTAGGACACGTCCGCAGCTGCCTCGGTGGTACCGAGAATGAAGCCGGTGTCCTGCAGTGGGAAGAAGCCTTTGGGGATGCCCACGTAGCCGGCCACGGCCAGCGCCAGGGTAATGCCGAACACCCCCAGGGTGATCCGCCGGTGGGCCAGCGCGCGGTCCAGGCCTTTTTCGTACCAACCCAGCAGGCGCTGGCCGAAACCGCCCTGGTGGTCGCCGGGTGGGCGGCGCATGAACAGCGCCGAAAGGGTGGGGGCCAGGGTCAGCGATACCACCACCGAGATCAAAATGGTGGCCGTGGCGGTCAGGGCGAACTCCTTGAACAGCCGGCCCACCACACCGCCCATGAACAGCAGCGGAATGAACGCGGCGATCAGCGAGAAACTGATCGACACCACGGTAAAGCCGATCTCGCCGGCGCCTTTGAGCGCAGCGGTGCGGCTATCGTCGCCGGCTTCCAGATGGCGATGAATGTTCTCCACCACAACGATGGCATCATCGACCACGAAGCCGACGGCAATGACGATGGCCACCAAGGTCAGGTTGTTGAGGCTGAAGCCGAACACGTACATCAGCGCGCACGTGGCGATCAGCGAGACGCCGAGCACGCTGGAGACGATGAAGGTGGCCGACCACTGACGCAGGAACAGCGCCATCACCCCAATCACCAGCGCCACGGCGATCATCAGGGTCAGCTCGACCTCGTGCAGCGAACTGCGGATGGTCTGGGTGCGGTCCTGCAGCACCGACACTTCAACCGAGGCCGGCAGCATCTCTTGCAAGCGCGGCAAGGCGTCGAGCACCCGGTCCACGGTGTCGACGATATTGGCGCCAGGCTGGCGGAAGATCACCAGATTCAGCCCCGGTTGGTTGCCTGACCAGGCACTTACATAGGCGTTCTCGGCACCATTGATTACCTTGGCCACGTCCTTCAGGTGCACCGGGGCGCCATTGCGGTAGCTGACGATCAGCTGCGCATAGTCTTCGGGGTGGAACAGCTGGTCGTTGGCGGCGATGGTCGACACGCTGTGCTCGCCGTACAGCGCGCCTTTGGCCAGGTTCAGGCTGGTCTGCTGGATAGCCAGGCGCACGTCGGCCAGGGTCAGGCCGATGGCCGCGAGTTTCTCGGGTTGTGCCTGCACCCGTATGGCCGGGCGCAGCTGGCCGGTGATGTTGATCAGGCCGACCCCGTCGATCTGGCTGAGCTGGCGCGCCAAGAGGGTTTCGGCGTAGTCGCTGAGCTCGTTGCCGGGCATCTGTGCGGAGCTGACGGTGAGGATTACCACCGGGCTGTCGGCCGGGTTGACCTTGCGCCAGGTGGGCGGGCTGGGCAGGTCCTGGGGCAGGCGGGCGGTGGCCGTGTTGATCGCTGCCTGCACTTCCTGGGCGGCGGTGTCGATGTTCTTGTCCAGGGTGAACTGCAGGATCAGCGTGGTCGAGCCCAGCGCGCTGCTGCTGGTCATCTGGGTCATGCCGGGGATGGCGCTGAACTGCACCTCCAGCGGCGTGGCCACCGACGAGGCCATGGTTTCCGGGCTGGCACCGGGCAACTGGGCGGTGACCTGAATGGTCGGGAAGTCCGCTTCTGGCAAGGGTGCCACCGGCAGGCGCGGGAAGGCGATGGCGCCGAGCAGGACCAAGGCGAAGGTCAGCAGCAGGGTGGCGATAGGGTGGTCGATGCACCACGCCGAGACGCCATTGCGGGTGTTCATGGCTGGCTCCTGCGCTCGGCCATCTCGGCAGGCGGCGGGGCGTCAGGGGTGATCTCGACCCTGGAGCCGGGTTTGAGGCGCGATTGGCCATCGAGTACCAGCTGGTCGCCGGCCTTGACCCCGGCGACGATGTTCAGCGTGCTGTCCTGATACAGTACCTTGACCGGCACGTTGGTGACTTTGTCGCCGTCGACGCGGTAGACGAAGTGGCCATCGATGCTGCGTTGCACCACGGGGGGCGGCACCACCAGGGCGTCTTGGTCCATCGCCGTGCGCAGGCGCACGGTGACCAGTTGCCCCGGCCATAGCAGGCCGTCCTTGTTGTCGAACTCGGCCTTGACGCGCACCGTGCCGGTGTTGGCCGAAATCTGGTTGTCGATCAGGGCAAGGTGGCCTGCGCCGAGCAGGTTGCGCTCACCATCGGCATCCATGTAGGCCTCGACCAGCGCCGGCGTTTGCGCCTTGAGCAGGCCTTGCAGGGTTGGCAGCATCTGTTGCGGCAGCGAGAACTCCACAGCGATCGGGTCGATCTGGGTCACGCTGAACAGCCCCTGGGTGTCGCTGGTGCGCACCAGGTTGCCCGGGTCGATATTGCGGATGCCCACGCGCCCGGTTACCGGTGAGCGTATCTGTGTGTAGGAGAGTTGCACCTCGGCGTTGGCGATGGCCGCCTGGTTGCCCTTGACCGTGGCTTGCAGCTGGTTGACCAACGCCTGTTGCTGGTCGAGGGTTTGCTTGGACACGCCGTCATCGCTGCTGAGCAGGCGGTAACGCTTGAGGTCGACGCCGGCCACCTGGATCTGTGCCTGGCTTTGGCCGAGTTGTGCGCGGGCCTGATCGAGGCTGGCGCGGATGCTGCGGTCGTCGAGGGTAGCGAGCAGGTCACCTTCCTTGACCCATTGGCCTTCCTTGACCAGCACTTGGGTGAGTATCCCCTCGACCTGGGGCCGGACCTCGACGCTGTGCAGCGACAATACCGAGCCGATGGCGCTGGCATAGCGTGGCACGTCCTGCTGGGCGACGCTGACCACGCGCACCGGTACGGCGGTTTGCGCGCGGGCGGCCGGTGCGGGTTGGTGCTGGCTGAACCAGGTGCCTGCTACCACCAGGGCCAGGAGCGCCAGTGCGGCGAGGAAGGCAGAGCGGGACGGACGTCGCATCGGTGCGGGCACCTTGGCCAGGTGGGAGGGAAACGGTTGTCTGTACTCAATCTTATAGCCCCCGCACCGGGTCGGCAGCGTGACGGCTGGCTGACAGCGCTGTCAGTTTCACCGGGTGGCATGCGACAGGGGACCACTGTGGGAGCGGCCGTGCCCGCGAAGAAGACGACGCGGTGGATGGCACCGGCTGCGCCGGTGTTCGTGGGCACGCCCGCTCCCACAGGTTACCGTGGAATGCTTGCTGAAGTCGCTCAGGCTAAAAGCCTATGAAGGCGTAGTACACCGGGGTTTCGTGGGTAGTGCGCAAACCAAGCCCCTGCAAGCTCGCGACCAGCGGTTCATCCTGCACATGCAAGGTCCACTGTGCAGCGTCAGGTATGGGCTCCTGCGCCAGCGCCGTGGCAAACGCGCCCATGTCTGGCAGGTAGGCGGTAAAGCCATTGCCCTTGAGCGCACTGGTGGTCATGCCCAGCGCCTGGCACACCGCCACCTTGGCAGCTATGTCATCGCGGTCGGCTTGCCGTGACGCTTGCACCAGCGCTTGCAGTTCCGCATCGACCAGTTGCGTGCCGTGAATCAGTTCCGGCCCTTGCTGCCAGGCCTCCGGCGGGCAGTCCTTGCTGTCCGGGCGCAGCGGAATGTGCGGGTTGATTTCCACCGGGTAGATGCGACAGACCAGCGGGCGCTGTTCATAGATGGTGCACAGGTCGTCGTCGTCCAGGTTGCGGCAGCGCCCGGGGTTGAACGCGGCAAAGGTCACCGACACGCGTGCCTCACCGTCGCCGCAGGCCACCGGATACGAGCGGCGCAGCACATGTTCGCGCTGCTCAGGCGGCATGCCGGGGCCATCGGCCACGAAGGCTTCGATCAGCACTATCACCTGGCCGGCATCATCTGCCCAGCGGCGTGCCTCAGCCAGCGTCAGGGGCACGTGGTGCCCGGTGCAGCACTTGCCGCAGCCGGTACAACCGAATCGCAAGTTGTCGGTCACTTGGCTTCCGGGCTCCACTCGCTGATGAAGGCACGCTGGTGCTGGCGGTCGTACAGGCACAGCTCGGTGCCGGTGCGTTGCTGCATGTGCTTCTGCGGGTAGACGCCTTCGACCAGCAGGGCGCTCATGCCGACCTGGTCATCGAACTCGGCGGGCTTGCCGCGGGCGTGGGCATCCTTGAACTGGCTGGCGGCCAGGCAGGCCTTGAGCATCTGTTGGCGCTGCTCGTTCCAGGCCTGGCTGCTGGAGGCCTGGGCGATACCGCTGAGGAGGGCGCAGGTGATCAGGATAGAGCTGAAAAACTTCATACGCGATTCCGGCAATTTGCTTGCGAGGGGCGCGAATTATGCCCGACTCACCCCCGGCGGCAAGCCGGGGAGTTTGTCGCTTAATATATCAGTGCTCGGCAAACACCACGGTACGCGCGGCCACCACCAGACAATCGGTCAGCTCTGGCGAGGAGAACTTGGTGAGGATGGCGTTGGCCCCGGCCTGGGTTGCCTTCTCGCTGCTCATGGCACTGTCCAGCGAGGTGTGCAGCAGCACGTACAGGTGCTGGAAATCAGGGGTTTCGCGCAGGGTGCGGGTGAAGGCGTAGCCATCCATCTCGCTCATTTCGATGTCGGAGACGATGATGTTGATCTCCTGCGCGGTGCCTTGCAGCTCCAGCAACACGTTGATGGCATCTTTGGCGCTGCGCGCGGTGTGGCATTCGATGCCCAGGTTGCGCAGGGTGTGCACCGACTGCTGCAGGGCCACCAGGCTGTCGTCCACCACCAGGATGTTGGCGGCGGCCAGCAGGCTGGCGTCTTCTTCGCTCAAGGTGCCGTGTGCGGGTTCGGCCGGCGGTGGGGCGATGGAGTGGATGACTTTTTCGATGTCCAGCACCTGCACCAGGGTGTTGTCGACCCGGGTCACGCCGGTGATGAACGAGCGGTTGCCCGAAGCAAAGGGTGGCGGTTTGATGTCGGTGCTCAGGCAATGCACGATGCGGCTGACCGCCTGCACATGCAGGCCTTGGCGCGAGCGGCTGATTTCAGTGACGATCAGGCAGCCGCCTTGCGGGTCTTCCAGGGGCCGCTCGCCGATGGCGCGTGACAGGTCGATGACCGACAGCGAATGGCCACGCAGGGTCGCCACACCCTTCACGTTGGGGTGCGACTCCGGCAGCTTGGTCAGCGGCGGGCAGGGGATGATTTCGCTGACCTTGAGCAGGTTGATTGCCATCAACTTGCCGCTGCGCAGGGTGAACAGCAGCAGGGACAACGAGTCCGCGCGGGCATTTTGCGTGGCCATGGTGACCTTCGGTGGGGAACAGGGGATAACCGGTTATCGGCCCGTTTTGGTCGGGCTTTAGGCATTTTGCACAGAACCTGGGGATGCTTGGGACCCTGTGGGAGCGGGCATGCCCGCGAAGCGTGCGACGCGGTACATGGCACCGGCTCCGCCGGTGTTCGCGGGCATGCCCGCTCCCACAGGTGATGTGTGTAAACGCCTGGATCAGCGTTCGCGCAGTGCCTCCTTGGCCCGGTTCAGCGGCTTGATCAGGTAATCGAGGATGGTCTTCTCGCCGGTGCGGATATCCACCGTGGCAATCATCCCCGGCACGATCGCGAAGTGCTTGCCGGCCTTGTTCTGCAGGCTGTCCTGCTCGGTGCGGATGAACACCCTGTAGTAGTAGATTTCCGGTTTCACCTCATCCTGCAGGGTATCCGGCGAAATCCCCACCACCTTGCCATCCAGTCCGCCATACACCGAATAGTCATAGGCACTGATCTTGACCTTGGCCGCCTGGTCGGGGTGGATGAACGCGATATCGCGCGGGGCGATGCGGGTTTCGATCAGCAGGCGTTCGTCCATCGGCACGATCTTCATGACCTGGCCACCGGGCTGCACCACGCCGCCCAGGGTGTTGACCTCAATGTCCTTGACGATGCCACGCACCGGTGAGCGCAAGGTCAGGCGGGTAAGCGAGTCGCTGCGCCCGCGGACCACTTCTGACAGGCTGTCGGCCTCGGCGCTGGCTTTGGCCAGTTCTTCCCGGGCACGCACCAGGTAGTCGGAGCGGGCTTCGTTGGCCTTGAGCTCCAGCTCTGAACGCTGGCGGTTCAGGCGGATCACTTCGACCCGGCTGGAGGCGCCCATCTTTGCCAGGTTCTCGGTGATCTTCAGCTCGCTGCGCACCAGTTGCAGCGAGTCCTGGATACCCGCCAGGGTCTGCTCCAGGCCGCGGCGGCGGGTCTGGTACAGCGCGGTTTCGGCGTCGATCAGGTCGGGCGAGTCGCGCAGGCTGTCCGGGAAAGTCAGCGGCCTGCCAGTGACCTCTGCCTGCAAGCGGGCCTGGCTGGCCTTGGCAGCGCGGTACTTGGCTTCGCTCTCGCCGACACTGGAGGCGGTCTTGGTCGGGTCGAGCTGGGCCAGCACCTGTCCGCGCTCGACCAGGTCGCCTTCGGCCACGCTCATCTGCGCGACGATGCCGCCCTCGAACGACTGGATCACCTGCTCCCGCGAACTGGGGATCACCTTGCCGGTGCCGGTGGACACTTCGGTCACCTCGAACCAGGCGGCCCAGGCCAGGAACGCGGCCAGCATCAAGGCGCAAAGGGTAATGATGCGGCCGGCGCGAAACACTGCCTGGTCGTCCTGCCCATCCAGGTAGGAGGCCGGGAGTTCATGGTTGCTCATGCCTGGGCTCCCTGCAGTTTGGCCAGCGCGGCATCGCGGGTGTCATCGATGACGATGCGCCCGCCGTCCAGCACCAGGATGCGGTCGACCCGTTGCAACACGCTCAGGCGGTGGGTGGCGATCACCAGGGTGCGGCCCTGGCAGAAGCGTTCGAGGTTATCCAGCAGCTTGCGCTCGGTCATGTCGTCCAGCGACGCAGTCGGCTCGTCCAGCAGCAACACTTGCGGCTGGCGCACCAGCAGGCGCGACAGCACCAGGGCCTGGCGCTGGCCGCCCGACAAGCCCAGGCCGCCTTCCAGGATCAGATGGTCCATGCCCTTGGGCAGGCGGCGGACGAAGTCCAGCGCGCCCGTGGCAGCCAGTGCGGCCACCAGTTCCTGGTCGCTGGCCTGGCCGGCACCGAGGGTGAGGTTTTCCCGCAGGGTGCCGTGGAACAAGCGTGCGTATTGCGGCAGCAGGCCCACGTCACGGCGCAGGTCGGCAGGGTCGAGGTGGCCCATGGCGATGCCGTCCAGGCTGACCTCGCCTTGCACCAGGTCCATGGCCCCTCCCAGCGCTTGCAGCAGGGTCGACTTGCCGGCGCCGTTGCGCCCGAGCACGGCAATGCGCTCGCCCGGCTGGATATCCAGCTGGCCGATGTTCAGCACTGGCGGGGACTCCTCGCTGTAGCGGAAGTTGGCCTGGCGCAGGCGGTACTCGCCACGAATCGCCGGCAGGTGTACGCGGGCTTCGCCTTCGGGGTGGTCGACCGGTGACTGCATCAGCTTGTCCAGCCCTTGCAGGGCCACCTTGGCCTGCTGCCAGCGGGTCAGCACATGGGTCAGTTGCGCCAGCGGCGCCATCATCCGTGACGACAGCATCGACGCCGCCACCAGGCTACCGGTCGTAAGGTCGCCGGCGATGACCATCGGTGCGCCGACCACGATGACCACAGCAAACACCGCGCCTTGCACGTTCTGGGTCCAGGTCACCAGGCCGTTGGTGAGGGTGCGCAGGCGCAGGTTGGTATGGGCGCAGGCGGCGTTGTACTGGTTCCACTGCCGTTCGAAGCGTGCTTCGGCCTGCAGTGCCTTGATTTCGTCCAGGCCCTGGATGCTTTCTACCAGCATGGCGTTGCGCAGCGCCGACTCGCGCATGGAGGCATTGGCCAGCCGCGCCAGGCGCCGTTGGGCCAGTACCCCAGGCACCACCATGGCCAGCAATGCGACCAGCGGGATGAACACCAGCACGCCGCCGATCAGCCAGAACACGAACAGGAACAACAGGAAGAACGGCAGGTCGGCCAGCGCCGTGGCGGTGCTGGAAGTGATCAGGTCGCGGATCGATTCCAGCTCGCGCAGTTGCGAGATGAACGACCCGGTGGACTTAGGGCGCACCGAGTTGCGCAGGCGCAAGGCATGCCCGTAGACCAGGTCGCTCACCCGCAGGTCGGCGCGTTTGCCCAGCAGGTCGGTCACCTTCAGCCGCAGCAGGCGCATGCTGAAGTCGAACACCAGCGCCAGCACTACCCCCCCGAACAGCACGTACAGGGTGGGCAGCGACTCGGCCGGGATCACCCGGTCGTACACCTGCATCGAGAACAAAACCCCCGCGAGGGCCAAGACGTTGGCTACCAGCGAGGCGACCATCACCTGCCCATACGGGCGCAGGTCGCGCAGCACGATGCGGGCAAACCAGTGGCGGTCGTAGGGTGCGGTGTAGTCATCGGTGCGTACATCGCGCAGCGGCCGTGCCGGGCGCAGCAGCGCAACGCGGTTGATGCGGCCCTTGAGGCTGTCGCGGGGCAGGCGAGAGGTCAGGCCCTGGTCACCGGCAAACACCACCGCCAGGTCGTCCTCTTCGGTGACCGACTCGACCACCGCCAACTGGCCATCATCCAGTTCCAGTACCAGCGGTGTACGCCACTGTCGCAAGCCCTTGGCGTCGAAGCGCACGAAGCGCAGGGCCAGGCCGGCCTGGCGCGCCATGTGGCGAAGGATTTCATCCAGCGGGCGGGCGTCCTCGACGGCGGCCAGGCGAATACGCTGGGGCGACACGTCCAAGCGGTAGTGGTGCGCCACCTGCAGCATTACTTCCAGCCACGGTCCAAGGTCCGGTCGATGAGGCGCTTCGGCCGCGGGGGCAGTGGGCTGTTCAGGCAGGGTCACATTGATCGAATCGGTCATGGCTGGATCTCCACCCCTTGCAGGTTGCGCCCCTCAAGGCCAAAGGCCGTGCGCAGGGCGCCGGTGTTGTACAGGCAGTCGACATCCAGGCGCAGCAGGTCGGAGCGGGTGCCGGCGAGTTCGAAGCGTGACTGGTAGATCTCCTGCTCGGCGTTGAGCAGGTCGAGCAGGGGCCGCGTGCCCAGGTCCAGGTACTGGCGCCCGTAAAGCATGCGTGCTTCCTGAATGCTGACCTGGCGGGCTTCCAGCGAAGTCAGCCGGCGGCCTAGCCCGGAGGTTTGTGCCATGGCCTCGGCCAGGCCACGACGGGCTTGCAGGCGGGCCGCGTCTTCGGCGGAGTCGGCGGCGGTCAGGGCGTGGCCGGCAGCGCGGCTGCGGGCGCTGATGGCACCCCCTTGATAGATAGGTACCTCGACGTTCAGGTAGATGCCTGCCTGGGTGCGGTCCATCCGTGAGTTGTCGCGGTTGTAGTCGTTGTCCAGGTAGTGGTTGACCTGTGGTTGCAACGACAGTGTCGGGTAGGCCTCGGCCTTGGCCTGGGCCAGCTCGGCCTGGCCCTGGGCGCGCTGGGCCAGGGCCATGAGCACGGCAGGCAGGCGGTCATCGCCTTGCGAGGGCCGCTTGCAGGCCTGGTTCAGCGCTGCTGGCGAATCCTCGGCCAGCGCCGGTGGAGTGATGCGCCCCATCAGTGCCGCCAGGGTCGAGCGCCAGCGCTCGTACTGCGACTGGTATTCCTCCAGCGTGGCGCGGGCGCTTTCCACACGGGACTCGGCCTGCACCACGTCGGAACGGGTGCTGGCGCCCATGTCGCTGCGTTGGCGGGCCATGCCGGCAATGTCACCGACCCCGCGAATCTGGTCGCGGGCGATGGTCATCAGTTGCTCGTAGCGGCGGGTTTCGATCCAGGCATAAGCCGTGTCGCGGGCCAGGTCGTCGACCACCAGCAGGATATTGGCCTGGGCGCGGGCGGCAGCAGCCTGCGCCGCGCTGACGGCGCTGTCGACCTTGCCGAAGTCGTAGAGCATCTGCTTGAGCGACAGGTTCAGCGCCTGGCTGTTGCGGTCGCCGCCATAACCGGTGTCATAACCGGTGCGGATACCGCCGGAAATCTGCGGGTAATACCCGGCGCGGGCGACGTTGATGCCTTCGCCCTGCTTATAGAGGTTGCCGATGGCCTCGGCGATGCTGGGGTGCCATTGAGCGGCCTGCAGCACCGCGTCGGTCAGCCCCAGCCGCTCGCCACTGGCGACCGGGGCCATGCCGGTGGCGGGGCGTGCGGGCACTGCTTCGGGCGCATCGCGTAGCAGCGATGGCCCGATCTGGCGCAGTTGGGGGTCTATGTCATCGGCTGCCAGGGCAACCGGGTGGAAGTTCAGGGCCAGGAGCCCGAAGGCTCCCAGCAACAGCGGTGACAGCGGACTGCTTCGCTTCACATAGTTCCCTTACTGCTGGTCGTCCTTGCCGCCGGGCATTTGCCCGGCGGGTTTGCAGCGGCCTCAGACCACATGGATACCGTTCTGTACCCACAGGTGATGGCTTGGATCCTCCTGGGCCGTGTATTGGTTATAGTCGATACCGTCGGCAGTTTGGTTCCCGACCAGCGTCCAGTTGTCCGTCATGTGAACCGAGTCTTTGTTGTCCCCTTTGATGATGAGTGTGTCGGTGCCGGTTTCGGTGATTGCCACCACGTCCGCCAGGTTGAGCGTCAGCGCCACCGAACTGGTGTCGTTGAGGTCGATGACTTCGATGTCGTGCACGCGCCCGGCCAGGTTGCCCAGGTCGATGCTGGCATCGCCGCCGCCCCACAGCAGGGTGTCGGTACCTGTGCCGCCCTCGACGCTGGCGAAGTTCTGGTCGACCACCACCAGCGTGTCGTTACCCGCACCACCCTGCAGGGTGATGTGGCCACCCTGGCTGCCATCGAGGTGGTCGTTGCCGTCGGTGCCGGCGATGACATCGGTGGCGGCTGCCAGGCTGGCCAGCGCTACCGCCTCGTCACCGGTGTCGGCCTGCAGCGAAGTGAAGGTGGTGAGGCCGGCAGCATTGTCCAGGTTGACGGTCAGCGTGGCGGTGTCGGTGGTGCCGTTCGGGTGGGTCAGCTCGTAGGTGAAGGTGTCGTGCTGGCCGACCACCGCCGAGGTAAGCCCTGGGTTGAGGGTGTAGGTGTAGCTGCCGTCGGCATGCACCAGCAGCGTGCCGTAGGTGCCGGCCACACTCACCCCGTTGTAGCCCGGGATGGTGTAGGTGTTGGCCGCTGTCAGCACGCTCAGCACGGTCAGTGCCGAACCGACGTTGTCGTCACTCAGCAGGTTGCCGGTGGCTGCCGTCGCGCCGCTGACCACGAACTCGGTCAGGTGCGTGGTGGTGGCGTTGAGGCTGGTGGTGATGGAGCTGAGCAGGCCGATGCCGCCGGCGGTGACACGTACGTGGTAGGTGCCGGCCCCCTGGTTCTGGAAGGTATAGCCCGCGCCGCCACCGAGCAGGCTGATCAGCGACCCCCCCGGTACCGACTGCACCAGTACGTACTGGCCGGTGGCCGGGTTGAGCTTGAGCAGTTCGATGGTGGTGCCGTTGAGCAGGCTCAACAGGTTGGCGGAGTTGACCACCACCTGCAGGTTGGCCGTGGTATCGGCGGCAACCGTGGTGGTGTAGGTGGCCTGGCGGGTACCGATCACCGGCAGGCTCAGCGAGCCCAGCGCACTGCTGCTGGTGTCAACACGGTTGGCCAGGGTGACATGGCTGGTCCCGACATCGTTGACCGCGTCGACCACCGTGGCCGGTGCAGCGTAGTTGGTGTTGCTCCAGACCTCCGTGGCTTGCGGGCTGTCGATGCGTACGTACAGGTTGGCGGTGTCGGACAGGCCGTTCGGGTGCACCAGCTGGTAGCTGAACACATCCACCTTGCCGACACTGTTCGGGCTGCCGTTCGGGGTGTAGGTGTAGCTGCCATCCGCACTGATCACCAGGGTGCCGTACTGGCCCTGAACCGTGGTCGATGTACCGGCCGAGACATAACTGCCGTTTTTCAGCACTTGCAGCACGGCGGCGCTGTCCGGGCCGCGGGCATCCACCGCGCCATCGGTGCCCACGTCGGTGATGACGTTGCCGGTGGTGGCAGTGCCGGTGCCGGTGAACTGGGTCAGGCTGGTGGAGGTGATGTCCAGCGCGGTGCTCACGTTGGTGACCAGGCCGATGCCGCCACTGCCCACGGTCAACCGGTAGTCACCGGCTTGCAGCACGCCGATGTCCACCTGCAAGCCAATCGGCAGCACGATCAGGTCGAGCAGGCCCTGCGTGTTGCCGGTGGCGAGGGTCACCCAGGCGCCGCTGGCGTCTTTTACCTGCAGGGTGAAGCTGGTGTTGTTGAGCAGTGCCAGCACGCTGTTGGTGGTCAGTGTCAGGGTCGGGTCGGCCGTGGTGCCTGCCGCCACCGTCCAGGTGTAGGTCTTGGAGAAGCCCGACAGCAGCGTGGTGAAGCTGTCGGTGTAGGTCTTGGTGGCACTGACCGCTGCCAGGTTGACCGTGGCCGTGGCCAGGTTGTCGCTGGCGATGACCGGCGCGTTGGCATCCACATCCGGCGCGGTGACGTTGACGTTGCCCGACACGTTGCCGCGCGGGTCGCTGAGGGTCACCGAGAGGATCTGGCCGTTGTCCTGAGGCGGGCTCAGGGTCACGGTAAAGGTGCCGCCCGGCTGCACCGTCGCGGTTTGCAGCACGGTACCGTTGGCGCTGCGCACGGTCACGGTGGCGCCCACTTCGCCAGTACCGGTCAGGGTACCGCCGTCGGCACTGATCAGCAGGTTGCCGGCAGCCGCAGGTGGGGTCAGGTCTGGTGCGGTCAGCGTAGTGCCGGTGGAGACGTTGCCGGCGCTGTCGGTGAGGGTGACGCTGAGCGCCTGGTTGTCGATCTGCGCCGCAGTCAGGCTGACCACGAACAGGCCGTTGCTGCCCACCGTTGCTGTCCCCAGCACGGTGCCGGCGCTGTTGCGCACGGTGACCGTGCTGCCGATCTGGCCAGAACCGCTGACCGAGGTGCCGTTGGCGTTGATGGTGGCCAGCGGGGCGGCTGGCGGGGTGGTGTCGGGCGCGGTCAGGCTGGTGCTACCGGACAGGTTGCCGGCAGCATCGGCCTGGCGCACCACCAGCAGTTGCCCGTCGTTCTGTGGCGAGGTCAGGGTGATGGTGAAGGTGCCGTCGGCTTGCACCACACCGGTACCGACCTGGCCGTTCGGGCCTTGCACCGTCACGGTGGCGCCCGCTTCACCGTTACCGGTGAGCACGGTACCCGCGCCGTTGATGGTGACGTTGGTCGGTGTTGCAGGTGGTTGCACGTCCGTGGCGGTGTAGCTGGTACTGCCGGACACATTACCCGCAGCGTCGGCCTGGCTCACGCCCAGTACCTGGCCGTTGAGCTGTGCGGCGTTCAGGTTGACGGTGAACACGCCACCGCCATTCACCACCGCCGTGCCGAGCACGTTGTTGCTGGCGTCGCGCACGGTCACCGTGGCGCCGGCTTCACCGGTACCGGTCAGCACCAGGCCGTTCAGAGACAGCCCGGTCACCAGCGGGTTGGCCGGTGGTGTGATGTCGGCGGCTTGCAGGAAGGTTGGCTGCGATTCACCGCCTACCAGTGCTACAGCTGTCACCGAAATATGCTGGCCGTTGAGCTGCGCTGTGTTCAGCGTCAGGGTAAAGGTGCCGTTCAGGGTAGCGCCGCCTGTGCCGATCAGGTTGCCTGCGGCATCGTAGACCCGGATGCCCACGCCACTTGGCGCATTACCGGCCAAGGTCAGCCCGTCGCTGCCCAGCGTCACATTGGTGGGGGGCACTGGTGGCGCGATCAGTGGTGTGATGTACGTGGCGACCGCAGAGGTATTGATGCCGTCGGATTGCGTCACTGCCAAGGTGGCGAGCGAGCCCGCCGCCGGCACCAGGGTTATCTGGAAGTTACCCGCGGCATCTACCGTACCCGTGCCGATAACCAATCCGCCGCGGCTGATGGTGACGGTGGCATTCGGCTCGCCCTTGCCGGTCAGCACGTTGAACGTGTTGTTGATGGCCATGTCGGTGACCACCCCAGGCGGTGAGGTGTCGTTGGTCTGATAGGGCACAACCACCGAGGCGTTGCCGGCATCGTCCGTGGACACCACTGTGAGCAACTGGCCGTTGTTCTGCGGCGGGTTGATCGGCACGGTGAACTGGCCGTTTGCACCCACTTCCACGGTGCCTACGACGTTGTTGTTCGGGTCACGCACCGTGATGGTGGTGCCGGCTTCTGCCGTACCGGTCATCGACGTACCTGCCGGGTTGAGCAACAGGTTATCGGGTTGCACTGGCGGCGTAAGGTCTGGCGCGTTCACCTGCAGGGGCGCCGACGGGTTGCCCGTGGCGTCCTGGGCGATGACGGTGAGGACTTCACCGTTGATCTGCGGGTTGTTCAGGTTGAGGACAAAGGTGCCGTCCGGATCGACCGTCACCTGGCCCAGCAGGTCGCCGTTGTTGTTGACCACGGTGACGCGGGTGCCGGCTTCGGCGGTACCGATCACCTGGGTGCCGCTGTCGTTGATGGTGGCGATCACGGTGGCCGGTGGCGTGGTGTCCACAGCCGTGACCGAACTGATTGGCGAGATGTTACCGGCACCATCGGTCAGGGTCACTTGCAGCACTTGGCCATTGAGTTTTGCGGTATCCAGCTCGACCACGAAGGTGCCGCTGGCTCCCACCGTACCGGTACCGACCTGCGTGGTGCCAACGTAGACCCGCACCGTGGCGCCTGCTTCGCCGACACCGCCCAGTTCGTCACCCGCCGCATTGAGCCGTAGCTCGGTTGCCGCAGCAGGCGGCGTGTGGTCCGGCGCCAGTACGCTGACCGGCAGGCTGACGTTGCCGGGTGGGTCGGCCTGCAGTACCGACAGCAACTGGTTGTTGATTTGCGCAGGCGTAAGTTCGACACGGAAGCTGCCATCGGCGAGCACCGTGCCAGTACCCAGCACCGTGCCGGCGGCATTGCTTACGATGACCGTCGCGCCGGCTTCGCCCAGGCCGCTGACAACGCTGCCGTCTGCGTTGATCACCACTTGGGTGAGCGGGGCGGGTGGGGTGAAGTCCGGGGTTTGCAGGGTTGCCACTGCCGACACGTTGCCGGCTGCGTCGGCCTGGGTAAAGCTAAGCAGCTCGGCGTTGCCCAGTGCCGGGTTCAGGGTGATGGTGAAGTGGCCGCTGGCATCGACGGTGGCGCTGCCGATTTCGTCGCCGGCCGGGTTGGTCACGGTCACCAGCGCGCCAACTTCGCCGCGGCCGGTGAGGGTGACGCCATCCCCGGAAACGGCCAGTTCGGCTGGTGCCGTTGGCGGCGTGGTATCGGGTGCGGTAATGGCGCTGGCGGCGGACTGGTTGCCAGCCGCATCGGTCAGTACCACTTGCACTTGCTGGCCGTTTGCCTGAGGCGATGCAAGGTTGACCTGGAAGGTGCCGTCCGCGCGCACCGTTGCACTGCCCAGCACCGAACCGTCGGCGGCGAGCACGCGCACGCCGGCACCTGCTTCGCCGGTACCGTTCAGCAAGCTGCCGCCCCCTGCGAAGGCCAGGTTGCCGGCAGCATCCGGGGCGACGCGGTCAGGGGCGATCAAGCTGACGCTGTTGGACTCGTTGCCGGCCACATCGGACTGGCTGGCGTTGAGCTGTTCGCCATTGATCTGCGGCGCGCTCAGGTTGACGCTGAAGTTGCCACTGGCATCGACCACGGCAGTACCCAGCTCGATACCGCCTTCGCCTAGCACGGTAACGGTGGCACCTGCCTCGCCGCGGCCACTGAGGACAAGGCCGTCGTTGGACAGCACCAGGTTGGTCAGTGGTTGCGGTGCCGTGGTGTCCGGTGCCTGCAAGGTGGCAGGCAGCGATACGCTGCCATCGGTGCCCGTTGCGCTGACCTGCAGCACTTCACCATTGGCCTGTGCACTGCCCAGGTTGACAGTGAAGGTACCGTCGTTGGCGACCGGGCTGCTGCCCAGCAAGACGCCATTGGGGCCATACACCTTGACTGTGCTGCCCGCCGCTGCGGTGCCGGTCACCGACAGGCCGTCAGCGGCCAGGACCAGGTTGTCCGGGGTTGCCGGTGCCAGAACACCCGGCGCGGTGACGTTTTGCGCAGGGGAGACATTCTGTGCGGCATCCGCCTGAATCACGCTCAGGCTTTCACCGGTGATCGCGGCCGGCGACAGGGCCACGCTGAAGTGGCCGTCGGCCCCGACCGTGGCGGTGCCCAGCACGGTATTGTCGGGTGCCCGCACAGTGACTGTTGCGCCTGCTTCGCCATTGCCTGTCAGGGTCGCGCCATTGGCGGAGACCGCCAGATTGGTCACGGCCGCTGGCGGCGTGGTGTCGGCTGCGCTGTAAGGCGCGGCCGGCGACACGTTGCCGGCGGCGTCGGTGGCGGTCACCTGCAGCGTCTGGCCATTGGTCTGGGCGCTGTTCAGGGTGACCTGGAAGGTGCCGTTGCTGCCGGCCACCGCCGTGCCCAACACGTTGCCGCTGGCATCGCGTACGGTCACGGTGCTGCCGGCTTCGGCGTTCCCGGTCAGTTGCAGCCCGGTACCGGACAGGGCGAGTGTGGTCGGTGCCGCAGGCGGGGTGAAGTCCGGCGCAGTGACCGCCACGGCGGTTGAGGTGTTGTTGCCCGCATCGGTCTGCGTAACGTTCAGGTGCTGGGCGTTGAGCTGGGCGCTGTTCAGGGTCAGGGTAAAGCTGCCATTGGCCGCCACCAGGCCGCTGCCGATGATGGTGCCGTCCGGACCGCGCACGGTGACTGTGGCGCCGGCTTCGCCCAAGCCGGTCAGGGTCAGGCCGTTGTTGTTCAGCACCACATTGGTCAGCGGCGCGGGTGGGGTCAGGTCCGGGGTCGACACGTTGATGGCTGGCGACGTGTTGCCGGCGGCATCCACCTGCGTGACGCCGATGGCCTGGCCATTGGCTTGCGGGGTGTCGAAGGTCACCGTGAAGCGGCCGTCGGCGCCCACGGTGGCGGTGCCCAGCACGGTGCCGGCGGCGTTGCGCACCTGCACGGTAGCGCCCACTTCACCGCTGCCGGACAGCTGGCGGCCGTCCTGGCTCAATAGCGGGTTGGTGATGGCGGCGGGTGGCGTGCGGTCGGGCGTGGCCAGGCTGGCCGGGCCGGAGACGTTGCCGGCAGCATCGCTGAGGGTGACTTGCAGCGGGCTGCCGGTGGTTTGCGCGCTGGGCAGGGTGATCTGGAACTGGCCGCTCTGGTTGACGGTGCCGGTGGCCAGGATGGCGCCACTGGCGTCGCGGACGGTGACGCTGGCGCCGGCTTCACCCTGGCCGCTGAGCACGGTGGCCGCGCTGTTGAGGCTGAGGTTGCTGGCCGCCAGCGGTGCTTGCAGGTCAGGTGCTTGCAGCGTGGCCGCGAGCGAAACGTTACCCGCAGCATCGGCCTGGGTCACGATCAGGTTCTGCCCATTGGCCACGGCCGGCGAGAAACTGACGCTGAACAGGCCATTGCTGCCGACGGTAGCAGTCCCCAGCAGCGTGCCTTGAGCGTCTGTCACGCGCACGGTTGCGCCCACTTCGCCCTGGCCGGTCAGTGTGCTGCCGGTGGCGTTGAGGGTTACCTGGGCCGGCGCGTTCGGTGCCGTGGTGTCATTGGCCACCACGATGGCCGGCACCGAAGGCTGGCCGTCGACAGTAGCCTTGGCACTGACTTGCAAGGTCTGGGCATTGAGCTGGGCGTTCTGGAAGAACACCCGGAAGGTGCCGTCGCTGCCGACCGTGGCGGTGCCCAGGGTAGTGCCCCCGGAGGTCACGGTAATCAGCGAGCCGACCGTACCTTGGCCGGTCAGCAGGAAGCCGTCGGCGCTGATGGCAAGGGCCGACGGTGTGGCCACTTCCGTGCCAGTCGGGCCTGCTACTGGCACCTGGGGTGACTCATTGCCGGCAGGGTCGATCACCACCACAGCGACAGTTTCGCCGGTTGTCAGTGGCGGGTCGACCGGCACCACGAAGGTACCGTCCGGCCCTACGGTGATTGTGCCGCGCACGGTGTCATCCGGGTTGCGGATTTCTACCGTGCTGCCGGGTTCGGCGGTGCCGCCGACCGTGCCGCCGTCCGGGCTCACGCTAATGCCGGTGGCCGGCAGTGGATCAGTGGTGTCCGGGGCGGTGACAGAGACCGGTGCCGAGTCGTTACCGGCAGCGTCGGTCACTACCACGGTCACGGTCTGGCCGTTGTTCTGCGCTGTATCCAGTGGCACGCTGAAACTGCCGTCCGGGTTGACCGGGACAGTGATCACATTGCCAGCCCCATCGCTTACGGTGACCGAGTCCGCGCCAGGTGCGTTACCGGTGACCGTGGTGCCGTCGTCGCTGACAAGCACACCTGTGGGCGCAGCCGGTGGCGTGATGTCCGGCGCAGTGATCTGGCCGGGCAGGGACTCATTACCCGCCGCGTCGGTCAAGGTCACGTTCAGGGCCTGGCCGTCCAGTTGCGCAGGCGACAGCGGTACCGTGAAGTTGCCGCCTGCCGGCACGACTACGGTACCGACCACGGTGCCGTCTGCCAGCCGCACTTCCACCGTAGAGCCAGCTTCACCCGTACCCTGGATGGCGTTGCCGCCCGGGGTGATGGTGAGGCCGGTCGGTGCGGCCGGTGCAGTGCTGTCGTCGGCGGTAAAAGTAGCCGACGGCGAGGCATTGCCGCCCCCATCGATCAGCACCACCGACAGCACCTCGCCATTGGTCTGGGCGGGGGTGAGTGGAACTTCGAAGGTGCCGTCTGCCGCCACCGGTATGGTGCCCAGCAGGTCACCGGCGGCGTTGCGAACCTCGACGGTGCTCCCGGCTTCGCCCTGGCCGCTGAGCAGCGTGCCCGTAGGGTCGAGGCCCAGGCCTTGCGCCGGCAGCGGTGCCTCGAAGTCAGGTGCGGTGACGGTGCCGGCCGGTGAGTCGTTGCCGGCGTTGTCCGTCTGGGTGACGGACAGGGTCTGGCCGTTGAGCTGTGGCGGGTCGATTGTCACCTGGAAGGTGCCATCGGGCTGGACCGTTGCGGTACCCAGTACTGCGCCACCCGCGCCGCCCACGGTCACCTGCGCACCAGGCTCGCCGCTGCCGCTCAGGCTGCTGCCGTCGCCAGCCAGAATCAGGCCGGTGGGTATATCGGGTGCCTGGGTATCCGGTGCTGGCAAGTCGACCGCCGCTGACAGGTTGCCAGCCGGGTCGCGTTGCTCCACGGTCAGTGCCTGGCCGTTGGTCTGAGGCGTGTCGAGCGTGATTTCGAATGCGCCGCCAGTGCCGACCACGGTGCTGCCCAGCACGCTGCCGTCCGGCCCGCGCACGGTGACGGTGGCACCGGGTTCGCCGTTGCCGGTGACCGTGGTGCCGGTGCCATCGATGGCCGGGGTGGTGACCACTTGCGGAGGGGTGGAGTCGGGTGCAGTGAAGTCTACGGGCCCTGCGCTGTTGCCCAGGTTGTCAGTGGCTTCGACTGTGAGGCTTTCACCATTGCGCTGCGGTGCGTTGAGGGTGACATCGAAGCGGCCGTCGGCGCCTACGGTGGCGGTGCCCAGCACGTTGCCATCGGCGTCACGCACGGTGACGATGGAACCGTTCTGGCCTTGGCCGGTGAGGTGAATGCCAGCGGTATCGATGGCCAGCCCCGAGGGTTGCAGCGGGCCATCGGTATCGGGCGCCACGATGGTGGCGGTCGAGGTATTGCCAGCGGGGTCGCGCAGTACCACGTCCAGTTCCTGGCCGTCTGTCTGCGGTGGGTTCAGGACCACGCTGATCACACCATCGTTACCGACCTGGGCGTTGCCCAGCACAGTGCCGTCGGCACTGATGACCTGCACGGTGGTGCCCGGTTCGCCGCGGCCGGTGAGCAGGCCGCCGTCGGCACTCAGTTGCAGTTCGCTGGCTTCATTGGGCGGGGTGATGTCAGGGGCGGTGATCTGGGTCGGCAGCGAGCTGTTGCCAGCGCCATCAACCGCCACCACATCCAGGGTCTCGCCATTGGCCTGGGCCGGGCTCAGGCCGATGGTGAAGCTGCCATCCTGGCCAGCCTGGACGCTGCCCAGGACATTGCCCTGTGCGTCACGCACCTGCACCTGCGTACCGGCCGGTGCGGTACCGGAAACGCTGGAGCCGTCGCCGGCCACCTGCACGCCGCTCGGGCTCTCGGGCAGCGGGGTATCGGCAACGGTCACACTGACCCCTGCCGAGGTATTGCCGGCGGCATCGGTCTGCACCAGGACGATGTTCTCACCTGCGGCCAGCGGTGCCTCCAGGTCAACCACGAAGGTGCCATTGGGCGCCACGATGCCGGAACCGAGCACGACACCTTGGGTGTCACGCACTTGCACCGTGGCACCGGGCTCACCACGGCCAGACACGGCCAGGCTGCCATCGCCTGCCACCACGTCGGTGACGATCGCCGGTGCGGTGATGTCTGGCGCCGTGTAGCTCAGCGGCACCGAGGTGTTGCCGGCCGCATCGGTCACAGTGATGGACAGGGTTTCGCCATTGGCCTGAGGCGGGTCGAGGGTCAGGCTGAAGCTGCCATCGGGCCCGGCAATGGCGCTGCCGATCAGGTTGCCCAAGGCATCTTTCACCTCCACCCGGGCGCCCCCTTCTGCAGTGCCGACCAGGCTGTCACCATTGCTCAGCACCAGGTCGGTTGGTTGCAGCGGTGCCACCTGGTCCGGCGCTGTCAGCGGGCTAGGTGTCGAGACGTTGCCGGCGGCATCGGTCAGGGTCACTTGCAGGGACGAGCCATCCACCACCGGGGTTGGCAGTTGCACGTTGAAGCTGCCATCCGGTTGCACGGTGCCGCTCACCAGCACCTGGCCCTGGTCGTTGCGCACCTCCACAGTGGTGCCTGCTTCACCCCGGCCGGAGACCGTGCGGCCATCGACGCTGATGACCAGTTGGGTGGCAGGCGCTGGCGGTGTGGTATCACCACCGTTATCAACGATCGGGGCAGTGACGGTGCCGGCTGCGGAGGCATTGCCTGCGGTATCGGTGGCGGTTACCTGCAATTGCTCGCCGGCCACTTGAGGCGGGGTAAGGCCGATGCTGAACGTACCGCCGGCCCCCACCACGACGCTGCCTAGCACGGTAGTGCCGTCGGCTGCCAGCACGCGCACGGTGCTGCCGGCTTCGGCGCGCCCGGTCACCACGCTGCCATTGGCGCTGACAGCGAGTTCGCTGGGGGCGGCGGGTGCGGTGATGTCCGGCGCGGTCACTTGTACCGGCAGTGACGAAGCCCCGTTGTTGTCGATGGCGACCACGTCCAGCAATTGGCCGTTGGCCTGGGCCGGGTTGAGCACAACGGTGAAGGTGCCCTCGGCGCCGACCACGATGCTGCCCACCACCGCGCCATTGGCATCCTGCACTTCCACGCGGCTGCCGACCGGCGCGGAGCCGCTGACGCTAGTGCCATCCGCAGCGACTACCAGGTCGCTCGGGCTTGCCGGTGTGGCCACCAGCGGTACATCAAAGGTCAAGGCCCCAGACGCGTTGCCGCTGGCGTCGGTCTGCACCAGGCTCAGGCGCTCGCCCGGCAGCGCGGCCGGGTCCAGGTCGAGCAGGAAGGTGCCGTTGGCGGTCACCGTGCCAGTGCCGATCACGGTGCCATTGACGTCGCGTACTTCAACGGTAGCACCGGCTTCGCCGCGACCGCTCAAGGTCAGGCCGCCGGTACCGACCACGATGTTGCCGACTACGGCTGGGGGCGTGGTGTCCGGCGCATCGAACTGCAATGGGGTGGAGACATTACCCGCGGCGTCCACCACTCGGATGTCGAGGACCTCGCCATTGGCTTGGGCAGGGGACAGGGTAACGCTGAAGCTGCCGTTCGGGTTGACCACGCCGCTGCCGATCACGTTGCCCGAGGCGTCGCGCACCTGCACGGTAGCGCCAGGCTCACCGCTACCGGTCAAGGTAACGCCGCCGGCAAGCTCCAGACCGGTCGGCTGGGCGGGGGCCTGCAGGTCTGGGGTGGCCACCGTGCCCGGAGTGGAGGCATTGCCGGCGGCATCGGTCAGCACCACTTGCAGGGTACTGCCATCGTTCACCGGCGGGGCCAGGCTGACCTGGAAGGTGCCATCCGGGTTGACCGTACCGCTGGCCAGCACGTTACCTTGGGCATCGCGCACTTGCACGCTGGCGCCCGCTTCGCCACGGCCGCTCAGTTGGCCACCGGCCAGGCCGACGACCAGGTTGGTCGGCGCCTGGGGTGGCGTGGTATCGACACCGTCGATGTCTGGGGCCGTGACGCTACCGGCACTGGAGGCATTGCCGGCGGTGTCGGTGGCGGTGACTTGCAGCACTTCACCGTCCACTTGTGCCGGGCTGAGGGTGATGCTGAAGCTGCCGGTGGCGCCTACCACCGCCGTACCCAGCACGGTAGTGCCATCGGCGGCCAGCACGCGCACGGTGCTGCCCGCTTCCGCGCGGCCAGTGACGACGGTACCGTTGGCGTTGATCGCAAGTTCGCTCGGGGCGGCCGGGGCGGTGATATCCGGCGCACTGATCTGCACCGGCAGGGACGATGCACCCGTGCCATCGATGGCGACCACATCCAGCAGCTCGCCGTTGGCCTGGGCCGGGTTGAGGATGACGGTGAAGGTGCCTTCAGCGCCCACTACCACACTGCCCACCAGCGTGCCGTTGGCATCGTGGACTTCCACGCGGCTGCCGGCCGGTGCAGACCCCGTGATGCTGGTGCCATTCGCGGCCACTACCAGGTCGCTTGGGCTGGCGGGGGCAGGGGTAACGGGCACCTCGAACTGCAAGGCTTCGGACGCGTTGCCGCTCGGGTCGGTCTGTACCAGGCTCAGTGCGGCGCCCGGTTGGGCTGCCGGGTCGAGATTGACCACAAAGGTGCCGTTGGCGCCGACCGTGGCAGTGCCGATGACGGTACCGCCGGCATCACGCACTTCAACAGTGGCACCGGCCTCGCCGCGACCGCTGAGCACCAGGCCA
Source organism: Pseudomonas sp. GW460-LB5 (assembly GCF_059423245.1). NCBI lineage: Bacteria > Pseudomonadati > Pseudomonadota > Gammaproteobacteria > Pseudomonadales > Pseudomonadaceae > Pseudomonas > Pseudomonas sp. GW460-LB5. The sequence goes on along the minus strand of NZ_JBWKXT010000037.1, from coordinate 4,415 downwards.
CCGGTACCGACCACGACATTGCTGACCGCCGCAGGCGGGGTGATGTCCGGTGCATCGAACTGCAGCGGTGCAGAGCTGTTGCCAGCGGTATCCACCAAGCGCACGTCCAGCGCCTCGCCATTGGCCTGGGCCGGGAACAAGGTGACGCTGAAGGTGCCGTCTGCGTTGACCAGGCCGGTACCAATCACGTTGCCGGCGCTATTGCGCACCTGCACCGTGGCGCCAGGTTCGCCGCGGCCGGTGAAGGTGACGCCATCGGCCAGGGCCAGTTCGGTCGGTTGTGTCGGGGCTTGCAGGTCTGGAGAGGCGACCGAGCCCGGTTGCGAGACGTTGCCAGCGGCATCGGTGAGGGTGACTTGCAACGTGCTGCCGTCGTTCACGGCAGGGGACAAGGTTACCGCGAAGGTGCCATCCGGGCCGACAGTGCCGGTTGCCAGCACAGTGCCTGCCGCATCGCGTACCTGTACGGTGGTGCCGGCCTCGCCACGCCCGCTCAACTGGCTGCCGGCGAGGCCGATCACCAGGTTGGTCGGTGCGTCAGGTGGCGTGGTATCGCCCCCGTCGATGTCTGGCGCGGTGACCGAGCCAGCGGTCGAGGTGTTGCCTGCCGCATCGGTGGCGGTGACTTGCAGCACTTCGCCGTCGACCTGTGCCGGGTCCAGGGTGATGCTGAAGCTGCCCGTGGCGCCCACCACCGCGCTACCCAGCACGGTGGTGCCATCGGCGGCCAGCACACGCACGGTGCTGCCCGGTTCGGCACGGCCGGTGACTACTGTGCCGTCAGCGTTGACGGCCAGGTCGCTCGGGGCGGCAGGTGCGGTGATGTCCGGTGCGGTGACCTGCGTTGGCAGGGACGCTACGCCAGCATCGTCGATGGCCACCACGTCCAGCAGTTCCCCATTGGCCTGGGCCGGGTCGAGGACCACGGTGAAGCTGCCATCGGGGCTCGCCACGACACTGCCAATCAGCGTGCCGTTGGCATCATGCACTTCCACACGGGTGCCGGCAGGTGCCGTACCGCTGATGCTGCTGCCGTCTTCGGCGAACACCAGGTCGCTGGGGCTTGCCGGGGCAGTGGTGACCGGCACTTCGAACTGCAGCGCTTCGGAGGCGTTGCCGCTTGGGTCGGTCTGCACCAGGCTCAGTTGCTCACCTGGCTGCACAGCCGGGTCGAGGTTGATCAGGAAGGTGCCGTTGGCGGCTACCACACTGGTGCCGATTACGGTGCCGTTGGCATCACGCACTTCGACAGTGGCGCCGGCTTCGCCACGACCACTCAGGGCCAGGCCGCCGTTGCCGACCACGATGTTGCTGACCGCCGTCGGCGGAGTGATGTCCGGTGCATCGAACTGCAGCGGTGCAGAGCTGTTGCCGGCGGTATCCACCAGACGTACGTCCAGTGCTTCGCCGTTGGCCTGTGCGGGGTTCAGGGTCAAGCTGAACAGACCATCGGCGCCGACTACACCCGTGCCGATGAGGTTGCCACCGGCATCACGCACCTGCACGGTAGCGCCCGGTTCGCCGCGACCGGTGAAGGTCACGCCGTCAGCCAAGGCCAGCTCGGTAGGCTGGGCAGGGGCCTGCAGGTCTGGCGAGGTGACCGAAGCGGGTGGCGAGACATTGCCAGCGGCATCGGTCAGGGTCACTTGCAGGGCGCTGCCGTCGTTCACGGCAGGGGTCAGGGTAACTGCAAAGCTGCCATCGGTGCCGACAGTGCCGGTGGCCAGCACAGTACCTGCCGCATCGCGTACCTGCACAGTGGTGCCAGGCTCGCCGCGCCCGCTAAGCTGGCTACCGGCCAGGCCGATTACCAGGTCGGTCGGGGCTACCGGTGGCGTGGTATCGACACCGTCGATGTCCGGTGCGGTCACCACGCTGGTGGGCGATGTGTTGCCGGCGGCATCTGTTGCGGTGGCTTGCAGCACTTCACCATCGACTTGTGGCGGCGCGAGGTTGATGCTGAACACGCCGGTCGGGCCGACCACGGCCGTACCCAGTTCGGTGCCATCGGCGGCAACGATACGCACAGTGCTGCCCGGTTCGGCACGGCCGGTGATGACGCTGCCGTCAGCGCTGACGGCCAGTTCGGTCGGTGCGGCCGGCGCGGTGATGTCCGGCGCGGTGATCTGCGCAGGTAGTGAGGAAACGCCACTGTCATCAATGGCGACCACATCCAGCAGTTCGCCGTTGGCCTGGGCCGGGCTCAGCTCGATGCTGAAGGTGCCGTCGGCATTGGCAATGGCGCTGCCGATCAGGGTGCCATTGGCGTCATGAACCTCCACGCGCGTCCCTGCAGGGGCCGAGCCGGTGAGGGTGGTGCCGTCGGCATCGACGGCCAGATTGCTCGGGCTGTCCGGCGCGGTGGTCAGCGGTACGTCGTACTCCACTGCCACGGAAGCGTTACCGCTTGTGTCAGTCTGCACCAGGTTCAGCTGTTCGCCAGGCTGCGCAGCTGGGCTGAGGTCGATCAGGAAGGTACCGTTGGCAGCGACTACGCCAGTGCCGATCACGCTGCCGTTGGCATCGCGCACTTCGACCGTGGCGCCCGGTTCGCCACGACCGCTCAGGGCCGCGCCACCCACACCGACCAGGATGTCGGTTACGGCATTGGGCGGGGTGATGTCCGGGGCTGTGAATTCCAGTGGTATCGAACTGTTGCCGGCCGCGTCCACCAGGCGTACGTCCAGTGTTTCGCCGTTGGCTTGCGCAGGGTTCAGGGTCAGGCTGAACAGGCCATCGGTGCCGACTACACCCGTGCCGATGATGTTGCCTGCGGCATCACGCACTTGCACCGTGGTGCCCGCTTCGCCACGGCCGCTCAGTTGGCTGCCGGCCAGGCCGATTACCAGATTGGTCGGGGCTTCAGGCGGTGTGGTATCCACACCGTCGATATCCGGTGCAGTGACGGAGCTGGCCACGGACGTGTTGCCAGCAGCATCAGTCGCAGTGGTTTGCAGGACTTCACCGTCTACCTGTGGCGGAGCAAGGTTGATGCTGAACACGCCGGTCGGGCCGACCACGGCCGTACCCAGTTCGGTGCCATCGGCGGCAACGATACGCACAGTGCTGCCGGGTTCGGCACGGCCGGTGATGACGCTGCCGTCAGCGCTGACGGCCAATTCGGTCGGTGCGGCCGGCGCGGTGATGTCCGGCGCGGTGATCTGTGCGGGCAACGAGGAAACGCCACTGTCATCGATGGCGACCACATCCAGCAGTTCGCCGTTGGCCTGGGCCGGGCTCAGCTCGATGCTGAAGGTGCCATCGGCATTGGCGATGGCGCTACCGATCAGCGTGCCGTTGGCGTCATGCACCTCCACGCGAGTACCCGCAGGGGCGGAGCCGGTGAGGGTGGTGCCGTCGGCATCAATGACCAGGTTGCTTGGGCTAGTCGGCGCCGTGGTCAGCGGTACGTCGTATTCGAGGGCAGCGGAAGCGTTGCCGCTTGGGTCGGTCTGCACCAGGCTCAGTTGCTCACCTGGCTGCACCGCCGGGTCGAGGTTGATCAGGAAGGTGCCGTTGGCACCGACCACACCGGTACCGATCACGGTGCCGTTGGCATCGCGTACTTCGACAGTGGCGCCCGGTTCGCCGCGGCCGCTCAGGGCCAGGCCATCAGGGCCGACCACGATATTGCTTACTGCGCCAGGTGGCGTGATATCCGGGGCATCGAACTGAAGCGGTGCAGAGGTGTTGCCGGCGGCATCCGCCAAGCGCACATCCAAGGCTTCGCCGTTGGCCTGTGCAGGGTTCAGGGTCAAGCTGAACAGGCCATCGGCGCCCACAGTGCCAGTGCCGATGAGAGTGCCTGCGGCATCACGCACCTGCACGGTAGCGCCCGGTTCGCCGCGACCGGTGAGGGTCACGCCGTCAGCCAGGGCCAGCTCGGTAGGCTGCGCAGGGGCCTGCAGGTCTGGCGAGGTGACCGAAGCGGGTGGCGAGACATTGCCAGCGGCATCGGTCAGGGTCACTTGCAGAGCGCTGCCGTCTTTCACGGCAGGGCTCAAGGACATCACAAAGGTGCCATCCGGGCCGACGGTTCCTGTAGCCAGCAGATTACCCGCTGCATCACGCACCTGCACGGTGGTGCCGGCTTCGCCACGGCCGCTCAGCTGGCTGCCGGCCAGGCCGATGACCAAGTTGGTCGGGGCCTCAGGCGGCGTGGTGTCGCCCCCGTCGATATCCGGCGCAGTGACCGCGCTGGCTACGGATGTATTGCCAGCGGCATCGGTCGCGGTGGCTTGCAGGACTTCGCCGTCAACCTGTGGGGGGTTGAGGTTGATGCTGAACACGCCGGTTGGGCCGACTACAGCCGTGCCCAGTTCGGTGCCATCGGCAGCCACGATACGCACAGTGCTGCCCGGTTCGGCACGGCCGGTCAGGACGGTGCCATCCGCGCTGACGGCCAGCTCGGTCGG
>NZ_JBWKXT010000036.1:12836-63643 GCF_059423245.1 Pseudomonas sp. GW460-LB5 | reverse complement strand
CCTTGCGGTGGGGGCGATCATGGGGGCAGTGCCGCTGTTGATGAAGGCGGTCTCCCAGCTGACTGCTATACAGCCGGAAATGTCATTCGAGATCATTGAGGACACCAGCCAATCGCTCTTAACCCAGATCGAGAGCGGGCGTCTGGACATGGCCCTGTGCCGGACGAGTGTGAGCAGTTCGCCGCATCTTTTCTCGAGTGCGTTTGTTCAGGACGAGACTCTGGCGGTCATCGCCAACATCGACCACCCCCTCCAGGCCGCTGGAGCACTTCGCTTGGAGGAGTTGGCTGAAAGTCGGTGGATCGTCTACCGGGCCAACATGCCTATGCGGGTGCAGCTTGAGCGAGAGTTCCATGATGCGGGCATCCGCTTCCCTCTGCACCTGGTGGAGACCACGTCGATTCTGGCAACGCTGTCACTGCTGCAGAACCAGCCCGAATTCGTTGCGCTTGTGTCAATCGATGTGGCCAAGCAGTGCGTCCAGCACAACCGCGTATGCATCTTGCCCTTGGCCATCAAGTCCGTAAGCGACCCCTACGAGTTGGTAACACGCAGAGGTAGCCAGGCCACACCGGCTATGGAGCAACTAAGGGGGTTGCTGATACAAGTCGAGCTCGACGATGCAGGCCGCCCTAAAGCGCTTCAATCAGAAGGTGGTCGGGCACTGCGACCGAACCACAATCCCCACTGATCTACGTCAAAACTCGTCGCAGCCTGAAGAGTTACGGCGAACTATAATGAAAATACTTTGTCACGTTATTGGATCCGAAACTGCTTTCGGAGTCCAGCTCGCTCGAATGAGATTCAAAATAATGATCCCATCGGCGATTAGGACGACTTCAGCTGGAGGCTGTTCTCCATGGACGCGATCAAAAGCTGCTATCACCCCATCGATGCGGCAATTCTTTGGTGCGATCTGGCCGATCACACCGCAGAGATCTTACAGGTCGAAATAGCCCACTCAGGTGAGCTACTCAAGCATTTTCCGCAGTGGCCCTGTCTCCACTTCTATGTGGAGCGCATCTACGACGCCATTGCCGCGGGTGAGCTACCGGCAACTTTCCTCGGCGGGCCCATTACGCTCAACGACCACGCCGAGCGAGTGTATTGGTCCATACGCCGTCCGGATCTGCGGGCCTGGTTTGCGCTAAACCATCCGGAGGAAAAACCCGAATTCCTGTTCCCCAAAAATATCGACCACCTCGAATGCGTGAGTTTGAACGCCTTTTTGGCTGTGCAAGCTGAACGGGACTTCTACGCGCGTGAGTTTGAGAAAATGCATCAGGCCTACGATTCTGTTGTCGAAGAGATGACGGTCTACAAGCGCCATGAAAACGAGCTAACGGCGCAGCTTGATGCAGCGGAGCCAGCCCCTGAAGCCTCCGCCAGCGTCCACTACACGATCATCGGCGCCCTACTGGCAATCACCGTAGGCAAGTCGAAATCCGGCCAAGTGCAGTCGATCTATAAAAATCAGACTGCGGTAGTCCAGGCTATTTTGTCTCAATTTCCCGGCCTACATGGTTTGAGCAAACACACCCTTGATCGGAAATTTGCGTTGGCTCGCCGCCATTTGGCCCAAGCGGAGCAGGCCTAACTCCGAATAGCCAGGCAATGGCGGCCATTGCCTGGCAATGATTTTTCACCCCCACGGACCTTCACTGACTGTCACATCCCACTGCGCGCCACATGGCGCTAAGGAGTGACACCATGCAACCGGCCAGCCCTGCCCCAGCTTCCGCCGATCGCCACATCATGCGCCGCGATGAGGTGGAACAAAAAACCGGCTTCAAACGCTCGCACATCTACAACTTGATGAAGGCCGGACTATTCCCGCAATGCCGGCGCATCGGCACGCGCGCGGTCGGTTGGGACTCGCTGGAGATTGAGCAGTGGGTTCAGGATCGCCTGTCTGTTCGGGAGTAGTGCCATGAAAGTCCTTTCGCTGATCTCGACCAAGGGCGGGGCCGGCAAGACCACGGTTGCCGCCAACCTCGGCGGCCTGCTTGCCGACGCGGGCTTGAAGGTGCTGCTGCTCGACCTAGACAGTCAACCGACGTTGTCCAGCTACTACGCTCTGTGCAAGTCACGTGAAGCGGGCAGTTACGAACTGATCTCGCAGCGGCTCACGGTTGCCGAGCAGATCATTTCCGTCACCACCATCCCGCGGCTTGAACTGATCGTTTCCAACGACCGCGCGGGCCACCTGGGCACCGTACTGCTGCACGCGCCCGATGGCCGACTGCGCCTGCGCAACCTGCTACCCGCATTTGCCGATCAGTACGATGTGCTGATCGTCGACACCCAGGGCGCGCGCAGCGTGGTGGTGGAAATGGCCATCCTCGCCTCCGATTGTGCGCTATGCCCGTTGCCACCGGAAATGCTCGCGGCACGCGAACTGCGCCGCGGCACGCTCGGCCTGTTCGAAGAGCTGGAACCCTACCGCTACCTCGGCGTGTACTTGCCCCCGGTGAAACTGCTTCTCAATCAGGTGAACGCCAACCGGCGCGATACCTGCCTGATCATGCAGAGCCTGCGCAACACCTTTGCCGCCGACCCGCATGTCAGCGTTTGTAAAACGGTGATTCCCGATCGCGTCGCGTACCTCAATGCCGCGTCATTGAGATTGCCGGTGCATCGGATCGAGTCGAAAGCCGCCCCTCGATCGCGCAGTCGCTGCGCGGCCGATGTCATGCGGGCACTGGCCAATGAACTGTTCCCGGAGTGGGAGCAGCGACTGGCCCAGCCCAGGGGCCGTGCGCGCTCTTATCCCGACAGCATTGCCTCAGAGGAATGCGTCACCGGCCGACCCGCCTAGTGCCCTGCCCTTCCCCCCGCTGCCCCACCCACGCAGACAACTGGGAAGGCCAGGGCGGGGCCGCCTGCACTGACAGATCAGGGGCAAACCCATGAAACCACCAACCTCCGAAGACATTACACGCCAGCTCCAGCACGGGCACTTCCCACAGCGGGCAACACAGGTATCGCCCACCGATCCCGACTGCGACACGCCGATGGTGGTGACCCTCGAGCAGCTGCGGCCCTACGAGCACAATCCACGCTTCATCCGTAATCCGCTGTACGAGGAACTGAAGGCCTCCATCCGCGACCGCGGCCTGGACCAGCCCCCCTCTATCACGCGCCGGCCCGGCGAGCCGCAGTTCATCATCCGAAATGGCGGCAATACACGGCTGAGTATCCTCGGCGAACTGTGGCAAGAAACCCGTGACGACCGTTTTTTCCGCATCCATTGCCTGTTTCGCCCCTGGCAGTCGGAGCTCCATACGCTGCTGGGCCATCTGGCCGAAAGTGACCTGCACGGCCAACTGACTTTCATCGAGCGGGCCCTGGCCGTGGCCAAGTTCCGCGACATGCTTCTGGTAGACGGTGGTAGCCTGAGTCAACGTGAACTGGCGGCGCAACTATCGGCCGGCGGCTACCCAATCTCGCAATCGCACATCAGCCGGATGCTGGACACCCTGGAGCACCTGCTGCCGGCGATCCCGCAAACCTTGTACGCCGGCTTGGGCAGACCTTCGATCGAGCGGACCCTTAACCTGCGTCGACGTGCCGAATCGGTGTGGAATCGGTACGTTGCGACACGGTTGGATTTCACCGCGTTGTGGTTGGAGGTGCTGTCTACGTTCGACTGCACAGCCGCCGAGCTGGACACCGCCGAGCTGCAGGACGAACTGCTCGCGCACATGGCGAAATCCTTGGACCAGTCACCACGCCTGCTGGCGTTGGAGCTGTTCCAGGATAGCGGCCAGGCATCACGTCAGCCACTGACGCCCGACCGGTCGCTGCCCTCGCCGCTGGGCGTGGGCCAAGACACCGATACCACTTCCGGTAGTGAGCCTGAAGCCCCCACGGGGCTCCACTCACCGGAGCTGGTCTGCCCTCCGCAACCTGCTGATAGGCAACCCGAACAGGCAGACCTGAAGCAGCCTCCTGCCGTCACCCGTGAACAGGTACGCACTCCAACTGCGCCACCGCCCGCTCAGTCTGCCAATCTCGGCAGTGCTGGGCGCCTGTGCTTGCCCGATTCACTGGATACCCTCTGGCCGATACCGCCGGCTCTGGAAGACCTGGTGCAACTGCGCCAGGCCTGCGCGCAGTTGGCCAGCGAACTGGCCGGCTACGCCAATGCGCCACACATGGTCTGCGCCACGGAGGAAGGCCTGGGTTTCTCGTTGGCGCCCGATACAGCAGCGCCTTCGACACCGCACCGCACCGGGATTCAGCTGCTGTTGGGCGCGCTGCTGCGCGTGCAGGATGACGTTGCTTGGGAGCAACGTCAGCAGCTCCCGGCGGCGCTGTTCGGCCAACTGCTACTGGGTGCCTACGACCTGCCACTGATCGAGCGCCCACAGCTCGCGATCGGGATTGAGCGGCTCCCCGATCCTCAATTGGCGCAACTGTTTTCACTTATCCGGCTCTCTCGACGCTTGATCGAACTCACGCTGTCGTCCACCCGCTGACACTCGGAGGTGCCGCATGAGCACGTCGTTCAATCTGCTGAACCACGCCATGTTGAACCAGGTCCTGCATGAGCTGCGCCATGGTCGGCTGCAACGCTGCAAGGCCTTGGGCCTCGGCGACGAGGACATCGAGGTGCTGCAGTCGCTGCCGCCTACGACCTTGTCCCACCTGGCGCACTCCACGATCGCCTGGGTCGAAATCAAGGTCGACACCACGGTGCTGCGGCGCCTGATCGCCCAGGCCGAACGCGACGAGCTGAACGAGCGGCTGATCAACCGTGCCCTCAAGCTCGGGGCAAGTTCAAACATCATGTACCGCTGCTTCGGCCTCGACCATTCCGAGACGGCGTTGCGCCGACGCATCCTGAAGATCGAGACCCATCGCGGCCGCCCCGTCCAGCTCAGCGAGACTCAGGAGCATGCGGTGTGGAACCGCTGGCGCCAGTTGCGGGCTGAAGATCCGGACAGTGAACCGCTGGATGCAATGATGATGCTGGCCGAGGAACAGCAGATCAGCCTGACCCTGATCTGGCAGCAGATCGAGCTTTACGGAGGTATCCCATGCTGAATTTCTACACCGTGGACTGGGCCGATGTGGTGCGCCAGAGCATGGTCACGCTCAAGCGCTGTCTGGAGCAGGCCGAACAAGCCAAGGCTGCCCGTGCACTGGCAGAGGGGCCGGGCTTCGTGTACCACGGCAGCCACGAACCGTTACCGCGGGGATTGCTGCAGGATCGCCGGCTCACGCCCGTGGAGCGCAATCTCTGGTTAGTGCTGCGCTGGTTGATCACCGAGCGGCAAATGCGTACCCCACGTTATCAGGACCTGCAGCCATACCTGGCGACCAGCCCCTGTGGCGCGCAGGCTTCACGCGAGACCATCGCCCGCGCGCTGAATGTGCTGCGTGCTACCCGCTGGCTCAGCCTGAGCGAACGGTATCGCGATGAGCAGGGTTGCCTGCGCGGCTGCGTGTACGTGCTGCACGACGCGCCGCTGTCACCCGCACAAGCCATCGACCAAGATGCCGGCTACCTGCCCCTGATCAGCCAAAACCTGTCCCACGCCACCAAAGGCGTGCGCGATCTCGCTCAGCATCTTCTCCAAGAGCTACGGGCGGATCCGGAGGTGGCTGACGAGGCCTTGGCCATGATGGCTTCGCTCCCCGCAACAGGCGCTCAACAGACCTTGCCGCTGCAGGCCGACAGCCATGTCGAGCATTCCGAACTAAGCGAGGCGCACTGCGTTCGGTCTGCCGCACCGTCCTCGACCAATTCCGAACCCAGCGTAAATTTCCCGGCTACGGCTGCCGTTCGGAATCCGACGCTCGACCGTACCGTACAAAAACAAAGCAAAAAAAGTACAGTACCGCCCAGCTCGGCCGATGGCAGCGCCGCTTGGCCAGAGGGTCTGCAGTTGAGTCCGAATGAACAGCGCCGGGCAGTCCAGGCGCTGTGCCAGCTCGAGCCCGAACAGCGACAAGCGGTGATCAATGAAGCAGCGGTTCGCTGTAGCCGCGGCGACATCCGCAAACCCATTGCCTACTTGTTGGGGCTGATCAAGCGAGCCTGCCAGGGCGAATTCACGCTTTGGGCCGCACGAAGAGATGTACCACCAGCACCGCGCAAGCGCATTCGCCCGCCTGAGCCGGCTGATGAGCGCTCACGGGAATCCGGAAGCCGGGTGGCCTCGCCGCTGGCCAAGGCGTACCTGGAACAGCTCAAGCTTCGCTGCGGTGTTGTGAGCGGAACAACGTAACTGCGCGTTGAGTCTTTCAGGTCTCCAACTATCAGCGGACCTCTATGGATTTGATCGCAGTGGCATCACTCCAGTGACGTCTTCCAGCCAGACACCATTGCTCGAGGAGTGTGATCTGCGTGATGGCTGTGAGGTCGCAACATTGACCAATGCCAGGATGAAGCAGTTAGCGGCGTTGGCACTCAGTGGATTTGATCACAGTGGCATCAATCGCAGGACCATCGAAAGTAGGGGGCAATGTGAGCCCATCGCGTTCACATTGATCACTGCCAGGGTGCCCGAGAGCGCAGATCGTCGGCGTTATTCCGACGGCGAGGATCTGGCAATGGTCGACCACTACCAGCTCAACCTGGGCTCACTGCGCAGCAGCATCACCCTCACCCTGCACACACATCACGCAGCACGTCTGTGGCAGGGCCGTGCCGGGCGCGAAGGCGTGTTTGGCATCATGGGCATGGCGGGCTACATCAGCGTCACCAACCTGCTCAAGCAGGCGAGCAGCCAGGACGACCCCTTCGCCGACTGGTTCATGCTACAACTCGAAGACAAGGTACTGCAGGCCAAGGCCGAGCTGCTGGCATTGACCGAGCAAGTCAAACTGGTCGAGCGCGACCTGCCCTCCCAGGTCAGCATCGGCGACAACCTGAACATCCACCCTGTCACCCTGCCCCTGTTCATCGGCAGCCAGTTGGGGTTTCTCGCCGTCTACCTGCTGACAGACTACGACAGCCTGGTACGTCGCGTGCTGCTGGCCCACCACACCGCGCTGATCGGCCGGGCCGACATGGAGTACTGGATCGATGGTGGCGCCCACCTGCTGCGCAGCCTGTTCAGCATGGCACAGCAGTTCCGACTGGCCGGGGTAAGCCGCGACGACATGGCCGCCAACAACGCCCGCGCCCGCGAGGCCATCGACAAGTTCGGCATCCCGCCCCAGGACATTCTCGAAGGCACACGACGCTCGCAATTTGCGCCGCCCATCGTGCGCACCGCCAAGGCCGCACTGCCCAGTGAGGCCGATCAACTTGCTGACGACGTGGAACCTTCGCCCGGCGACCCCGCCGAAGGCGGTGAAGCATGACACTGCCCGAAGCGATCGCCCATTGCCTGTCATCCGAGGCCTATCGCGAGTTTGAACACAGTGCCTCTCTAAAAGGCCTTTTAAAGCCTTTTAAGGGTAAGGGGGAGCTGGCCCAGTTCGCCGAGACAATCAAACAGCTGCGAGGCGAACTCGAGACGCTGATGGTCGCGATGCTGGCGATCATGGCGCAGCCACCCTTCTCGTTGCTCGAGTTGCGACTGAGCGTCCAGCACAGCTCCCAGGGCGCCTGCTTCCTACGCTGGCGCAGCCCGGACTTCAAGCGCATGGGCGTGGAGGTCTGGCAGCAGGCGATGGCACATCCGCTGCTGCAGCCAGAACTGCGCCAGGCGCTGTACCAGCTGGAAGCCAACCGGATCGTCCTCAACCTGCAGATGAGCAGCCTGAACTCGCTCTATCGCCAGGTACTCACCGGCGCCCTCAAACTCGCGTATGCCGATGACGTCCTTTTCGATACCACCACCGAGGAGAATCACCCATGAGCACGTTCTTTGTTGGCGAAGGCAACATCGGCAGTCCGCCTGAGTTTCAGGAATTCAACAACAACCCGGACGAGCCGAAGCGGCTGCTGCGGTTGAATGTCTATTTCGACAACCCAGTACCGCGCGAGGGCGGCTACGAAGACCGCGGCGGCTACTGGGCTCCGGTCGAGCTCTGGCACCGCGATGCCGAGCACTGGAGCACCCTGTACCAGAAAGGCATGCGCGTCTTGGTCATGGGCCGCACGGTCAAGGATGAGTGGGAAGACAGCGAGGACAACGCCCGGGTGACGTTCAAGGTGGAGGCGCGGCACATCGGCATCCTGCCCCACCGCCTGGCCAGCGTGTCCATGCGCGAGAAGGCCAGTGATAATGGTGGCAGCAACCGCAAGCCGGCCGGCAAGAAAACCACACGCAAATCGAGCTGAGCGGGTGGACGTCAGTGGAACCGTGCCTTTCAGCGCGGGACCGCTCAGTCACTGCGCCCCGCACGGCGGGCGACGCCCTGCAGGTCGTCCCCCTCGATCAACCCTTTGACCTCCGCCAGGTACTGGTCCAGGGCAAGGAACGCCCGCCAGTGCGCTGGCGCTTCCTTGATCCACGCGATCAACCTGGCCCTCGCCGCCTGATTGTCCGGTTCCTGATGGGTGGTCATGAACAACTCGCAGGCCTTGATCGCTAACGCATCCGCTTCATGCTGCTCAAGTTCGTCCAATCCGCTATCTCCGTGTGACGATCAGGTCACCGTACTCTCATTGGGTGATACGCCCCGTTAGGTTGATATTCAACCTTTTAGGGCGTTCATATCCTTGGGTGGCTGGTCAACCATACGGGTTGAATTGGAGAGCCACCCCGTTGCCAGTCAAAGAGCCTAGCCCACAACACATCGGCCGCCAGTTGGCCAAGTACCGCCGCGCGCAGAGCTTTACCCAGGCGCAAGTCGGTGAGCGCCTGGAGATCGGCACCGAAGCGGTGTCGCGCATGGAGCGTGGCAAGGTCGAACTGACCGTGCCCAAGCTGCTGCAGTTGGCGGACATGTACGGCTGTCCGGCCGATGAGCTGCTACTGGCCATCAGTCCTCGCCCACAGGACCAGGGGCAGAAGATTGCCTCGCTGATCAAGGAACTTGGCGAGACGGACAAGCAATTTGCCTTGGACCTTCTGCAGACCGTGACCGCGCACCTCGCGCAGCGGTAAATCGCTCGCCGCTGGCGGCTATACCGATATGATCTCGACCAGTTCAGCTTTTCCCTAGCACTCCCCAGTCACGCGACCACCCTGTCGGTACCTGACCGAGAGGGCCACGTCATGCGCCTCTACATTTGCGAAAAACCGTCCCAAGCCCGCGATATCGCCCGGGTGCTGCAAGCCCATCGTCGCGGCGATGGCTACCTGCAGGGCATCGGAGTGACCGTGACCTGGTGCGTGGGCCACCTGCTCGAGACTGCGCCACCGGAAACCTATAGCGACCAGTTCAAGCGCTGGTCGCTGGAGCACCTGCCGATTATCCCGCAGCACTGGCAACTGGTGGTGAAGCCCAAGGTCGCCGCGCAGTTGAAGGCCATCAGCCGGCTGCTGCAGGCCTGCGCCGAGGTTGTGATTGCCACCGACGCTGACCGCGAGGGCGAGATGATTGCTCGGGAGATCCTCGAGCGCTGCCAGTATCAGGGGCCTATCCTTCGCCTGTGGCTGTCCGCCCTCGACGACGCTTCGATCCGTCGGGCCCTGACGGCGTTGCGGCCGGGTGAACAAACCCTGCCGCTGTACCACTGTGCCCTCGCCCGATCCCGGGCAGATTGGCTGGTGGGCATCAACCTCAGCCGATTGTTCACCCTGCTCGGTCGCCGCGCCGGCTTCGACGGCACGCTGCCCGTGGGCCGTGTGCAAACGCCCACCCTGCGCCTGGTAGTGGAGCGTGATCGCGCCATCGCCAGTTTCGTCGCCCGGCCTTTCTGGACCGTGGACGTTGTGCTGCACGCTGACGGGGCGGAGTTTGAGGCGCGCTGGCAGCCACCCGCTGCGCACTGCGATGATGCCGGTCACTGCGTTGATCAAGCGGCGGCCGAGCAGGTTGCCCGGCGCCTGGCAGCTGCGCGTTCAGTACAAGTGGAGCGGGTCGACGTTGAACGCGTGACGGAAGGGCCGCCCTTGCCGTTCGACTTGGGCACGCTGCAGGAAGTCTGTTCGGCCAAACTCGGCCTGGGCGCGCAGGAAACCCTCAGTGTGGCGCAGGCACTGTACGAAACCCACAAGGCCACCACCTACCCTCGCAGCGACTGTGGCTACCTGCCAGAGAGCATGCTGGACGAGGTACCGCGCGTACTGAAGGCCTTGGCCGCAGCCGACCCGGCGCTTGGCCAGCGATTCAAGGAACTCGGTCCGACACGGCGCTCCCGCGCCTGGAATGGCAGCAAGGTCACCGCCCACCACGGTATCATCCCCACCGCCGTGGTGATCCCGCTCGATCAGTTGTCCGAGCGTGAGCGCGCCGTGTACACCCTGATCCGCGCCCGCTACCTGGCGCAGTTTCTGCCCCACCACGAATACCTGAAAACCCAGGTGCAGCTGCGCAGCCAGGCCGATCCGCTGCAGGCCCGTGGCAAACAGATCCAGGTGCGTGGCTGGAAGGCCGTGATCGATGAAGCCGATGCCAGTGAGCCAACCGAGCAAACGCAGCGGCTCCCCACCTTGCAGGAAGGTGCGTCGGTTGGTGTGCGCGACGCCAAGGTCAACACGCAGCGCACCCAGCCACCCAAACCCTACACCGAAGGTACACTGGTCAAAGCGATGAAAACCATCGCCAACCAGGTGGCCGACGTGCGCCTCAAGCAAACGTTGAAAGACAGCATTGGCATCGGCACCGAGGCCACCCGCGCCGCGATCATCCAGGGCCTGATCGATCACGGCTACTTGACCAAAAAAAAGCGCAGCCTGGCAGCCTCTGCCGCCGCCCACACGTTGATCGAAGCCGTTCCGCGTGAGGTGGCTGACCCGGTGATGACTGCGGTGTGGGAACAAGCGTTGGCGCGAATTGAGACTGGGCAGTTAAGTGTCGAGGCGTTTCTCGCCAAGCAGTCGGCCTGGCTCACCCAGGTGGTGCGCAGCCAAGCCTCGTTGAACCTGCAGCTACCCCGTTCGAAAAGTCCCGCCTGCCCCGTGTGCCGAAGCCCCATGCGCCAGCGCAAAGGCCGCACCGGTAACTTTTGGTCCTGTGTGCGCTACCCAGACTGCAAGGGTACTAAGCCAGTGAAGGCCAGCGCGGCGCTTGCCAAGCCGAAGCGTTCCTGACTGCTTGACGCTAGGGACCGTCACTGTTGTAGTGAACAGGCCCCTCGCCGTTTGGCGACCCCAGGCCGATTCGCTCCGGGCAGCTCGGCCAGACTCGTTGAGTTCGGAGCCTCTTTCACCGTACTGTATCGCTGTTCCGGATGTCCAAGGTTCCCGAGACGGATGACCCGTGCGACCTGTTGCAGGCTGTAGGGGTCATCCGCCTCGGCGACGATGCTCAGTGCCGGTGCCCGCCGGCGAAATAATGGGCGCCGTTTGTGCGCGGATGCGTGCCAGTTATCCCGACCCAGGCCACGACAAGGGTCGGTTGATCAGGGTGACGCGACAGCTGAAGTGAAGCGACGACTTCGCTGTCAATGGACCAGATCAAGGGTGGCCTTTCTGTTCCTAGCCCGACAACCGTTGGGCTATTTTTTCGCGCGTTTGAATCTACTGTGCACCACCCACATCCACACCTCTGAACCCAATCAAAACCGCTGTTGACGAGCGCTGCGCACCGTTCTATAGATGAACTGCACCACGCTGTCGATGACAGCACCAGGTAGCCGGGACCTGCAAGGCTACGCTCCCCCAGAGTGGTTCCTCCCAAAGTGCGACTAGCGTTCGGCGGCTCGCACGGTTATCGCTCCCCGCGATGATGAGCGCTCTTACACCACTGCTGTTGCACCTGACCTTCCCTTGCGGACTCACCCCCGCCAGGGCCGGTGAATATCCGCGTTTCTCGCAAACAGGAGATTCACCATGACCACGGCAAACACTGCTGCCCCCACCACTTACTTCAACCTGCACACCCAAGGCATTGGTTACTTGAACCGCGTGCGCGAAGTGCCGGTACGTCGCGGCCAACCTTTCATGGCCTGCGACATTGCCGCGTTGCACGGTGCGTCGGATGACGTCGAGTACACCCGCTTCGACTGCAAGGTCGCTGGCGGTGAAGCCGAACGGCTGATCCGCGAACACCTCGAGGATGTCCGTGCCGAACGCAAGGTGCTGATCGCGTTTCGCATTGGCGACCTCTGGGTCGATGCCTTCACCTACGAGAAAGGTGAGCGCAAAGGCCAACCCGGCGCCAGCCTCAAAGGTCGGCTGATCTTCATCGAGTGGATCAAGGTAAACGGTCAGCTCACCTACAAAGCGCCAGCTCGGCAGGATGCTTCCTCGCCTGATCAGCCGTCCGAAGCGGCTGGTGAGGATGCGCCGGACTCTTCACGCAGTGCCGATCAGGCTCCGAACCAGGCCACGCAGCCTGCCTGAGACTGATGCCCCACCACAGAGGCGCTCACATGAGCGCCTTTTCTCACCCCCGGAGGCTGCCATGGAGAGTTACTGGCTCTGTGAGGATTGCCTGCACGCCGTGGCCTACGACGACTTCAGCGCACTGTCGCTGTACTACAGCGAGGCCGAAGTCGATCAGCGAATCGCGCAGATGCGTAAGGCGCTGCAGGTGCTGTTGCCGCTCAGCGCTGATTTCGATCCGGACACTGGCGTTGGCATCGACCCCTTCTCCACTCACCCCTGCGAAGGCTGTCACTCCCCGTTGCACGGCACCCGGCATCGTTTCACCCGCCTGTGACCGCCTGCCCCTACCCACAGGGACCTCCTCTCGGAGCCCCCCTGCACACGAGGTTCTGCTCATGAAAACGCCATTGACCCTGGTCGAGCCCCTCGACCCCGTCCTGGCCCAGCGCGCCCACGAAGATGCGTTGATCAGCGAAGCCCTGCAGTTGCTGGACCAACGCTACTTTCAGCGCGGTGAAGTACTGATCACACCTGCCGACGCCGCGTCTTACCTGAAACTGCGGCTGGCGCCTTACCACCACGAGGTATTTGCCCTGCTGTACCTCGATTCCCAGCACCGCGTGCTGGACTTCGAAGTGTTGTTTTTCGGCAGCATCGATGGAGCCTCGGTGTACCCCCGTGAGGTGGTGGTCAAGGCACTGGCGCACAACGCCGCCGCGGTCATCCTCAGCCACAACCACCCTTCCGGCTGCCCTGAACCCAGCGGCGCCGACCGCGTGCTGACGGCGCGTCTGATCGAAATCTTGGCGCTGGTCGAGGTCCGCGTTCTGGACCACATCATCGTCGGTGAAGGTCAGCCCCTCTCCCTGGCCGAATACGGCTGGATCTAACCCTCTCTCTCGCCACCGCCTACATGGGGTGGCGTGCTTTTTTCACTGGAGCGCCACCATGCTCACCTCAATCCCCAACCCCTTTGCCCGCGGCTTCCATGCATTCGCCTGCGAGCGCGTGGTCCAGATCCACTACGACGACCGGTGCCCGCCCTGCTATCGCCCCCTGCACACCGCCCAGCTGGACCTGGACGACGATCACATCAACTGCCAGGCGTGCGTATTCGATGACGACTGCGCCGTCATCACGGAAGGCAAGGATGTCTCTGGCTTCCTTCGCATGCAGTTGCCCGCGGACGGCGTGGTCAGCACGGTGCTGTACCAAGTCACCGCCGAGCGGCTGACTGGCTCGGTACACGTTGGCGACCTGCCCAGCCTGGAAGCGGCGGAGCACCTGATGCAGCAGCTGTCCTTTGCCACTGGCTAGTACAGCCGCAGCTGGGAGATCAGTTCATCCCACCTACCGGCTGACGAGTATGCCTACCTTGAGCAGCTTGCCCGCTGCGAACGATCGGCCGGCTTCTTTGAATGCTTCCGGTTGGTCAGTAACCGTTCCGTCGGCTGCAAGCTGTACTCGACACCCTGGCACCGCAGCGCCCAACTGGAGGGCCTCGGTTGCTCAGCGGCGGACGTCTGCATTCGCCTGTTGGATGAACAGGTGCCGCCGGTGTTGATGACCCTGTTGCTGCTGGCCGGCCAGGCCGACACGCGCTTCCTGGTGTTTGATCCCGATGCAGCCCCGCTGGCAGGACTGCCGGTGTTTACTGACGATTGACCCAAGGCGCCCTGCGGGGCGCCTTTTTTATGTGTTGGGCCTGATAAACCGGCCGGGCAACTTCGGTTTTTCAGTGGGTACACCTCGCACGCGTTGCCAAGGTGTCGGCACCTACTGTCGAGACCTGCTCATGTACACGCCCGCACTTCCTTACCTTGTCCTGATGCTCGCGCTGGCAGGGTGCAACACGTCGCCTGTCATCACCCCATCGGTGCCACCTGCTGTCTCAGTAGCAGCACCGACCACCCCGCCCAAGCCGCTCTCGGAATCACCGGCATGGGTCCGCCAGGACCGCTACACCCTGGTCAGCACGCGTCCGACGCTGGAGCAACGCCAGCCATTGTTCCAGCTCGTCATCGTGCAAGTTTCACCGGCGCTGCACGCGACGGTCGGTGATGCCCTGCTTCATGTGCTGCAGCGCTCGGGCTACTCACTCTGCGCCAACCGCGCCGAGGTCACCACCTTGTTCAGCCGCCCCCTGCCGGCCGTGCAGCACCAACTCGGGCCGATGGCGCTGCTGGACGCCTTGACCATCCTCGGCGGCCCGGCTTGGCGGCTCGTGATCGACCCGGTCGAACGCAGCGTGTGCTACGCCCTTCGCGCACCGGTGCCCGCTCCACCTCACCCGTCTCTGGAGATTGCGCCATGAAGGTCCATCACTTTCAGGCCCTGGTGCTCGGGGCCCTGTGCCTCGGCGCCGCCGTACTGGCCGCCGTGACCTACAACCACCAGCAACACCTGACCGCGCTCCTGGTCGCCGCTGATAGTGCGCCAGCCGATCCAGTCCCAGCGCTGCGTCGGGATCTCGATGCACTCAGCGCCGACCTTGCGACACTCCCGCCGCAAGTGAAAGCGTTGGACGAGCATCAGCGCCAACAGGACGCGACCTTCGCGACACTGAGCAAACAGCTGGATGAGGTGAGCGCTTCGCTCAAGGCCATTGAAGCGGTGCCTGTGGGTCCGAGCAGATCCGATCTGGCAGCGCTGGAGCAACGACTGGACAGCGCGGAAACCGCTGTGCGCCTCCTGGAGGCTCGACCGACTGCGTCATCCGTACAGTCCCAGCCTGTAACCCCCATCAAGCAGCTCACCAAAACCCAAGCGCCGACGCCACCGTTCACCTTGCTAGGTGTCGAGACTCGCGGCGACGTCCGGTTTGTCTCGGCCCTACCGGCCGGCGCGCACGCCCTGTCGACCGTCCGCCTGCTGCAGCCCGGCGACAGCCTGAACGGCTGGCAGCTCAAGACCCTTCGCCGGAATCAGGCCGTATTCCAGGTGCCTGGCCTCGGCGAACGTTCGCTGCCCCTGCCGTGACGAGGTGCATATGGTCCGGATCACCACTCTCTCGCTGCTCCTATTCCCCATCTACCTGGTACCGGGATCGGGATGGAGTGCACCCGCCACGGTTCAAACGGAGCAGCAGTCCAGCGAGCAGGCTCCACTGCAGCAAGCTCGCTCCGCAGCACAGGCCAAGGTCTGGGGGCTGACCGATGACGAATGGGCCAAGTTCGAGCGCCTGCAGAGGGGGCCCCGCCACTACTGGTCACCGCAGCTCGACCCACTGACCACCCTGGGCGTGGAAGCCGATTCGGACCAAGAGCGCCAGCGCTACGCCGAGCTGCAGGTGCGACTCGAAGCCAAACGTGCCGAGCGCGAACTGGCCTATGAAAAAGCCTACACCGCAGCTTGGGCGCGGCTGTTCCCGGGACTGCTGCCGGTGCAGGGGATGAGCGATGCAGCCTCCCCGTCGAGCAACTCGCGCTATGCCGTGTTTGTGGAGGACCCGTGCTCGACCTGTGAGGCCAGCGTCCGCCAATGGTTGAGCACGGGCGCCCATCTGGACGTCTACCTGGTGGGCAGCCAGGGCGACGATGCGCGCATTCGGCAATGGGCGCGCATCGTGGGCATTACCCCGATCCAGGTCAGTAGCGGCCAGATCACCCTCAATCACGACCGCGGCCGCTGGTTCGCCCTCGGCGCCAGCCGCCCCCTGCCTGCGCGCTTTCAACAGGTGGAAGGGACATGGCAACGCGTCGACTGATCCTCGCCTTGGTCCTGATGGGGGTGACTGCGGCCCAAGCAGGCGGCCTGCCTCCGCCGGCTTACCAGTTGGCCGCCGCCCAAGCTGGCATCCCGGCCTCGGTGCTGTTCGCCATTGCCCAGCAGGAGAGCGGCACGCCGCTGCGTGGGCGACTTATTCCCTGGCCGTGGACCTTGAATGTGGCCGGCACGCCGCAGCGTTTCGCCACCCGTGACCAGGCCTGCAGCGCTCTCACCGTGGCGCTCAACAGGCATGATCCCAAGCGCATCGACGTTGGCCTGGGGCAAACCAACCTGGGCTACCACCCGGAGCGTTACCCCACCGCCTGCGATGCCCTCGATCCGCGCGCCAACCTCGCCGTCACCGCCGACCTGTTGCGCGAGCACTACACCGACGTCGGTGACTGGGTCATTGCCGCAGGCCGCTACCACCGGCCTGCGGGTGGAGCCCCGGCGGCACGCTACAGCACGCAGTTCAGCCAGCACTGGCAGCGCCTTGAAGCCGCCACGTCCAGCCGTGGAGGACCACGCTTATGATCGACGTTCGCCGGGGCGCACTGATCTGCGGGCTGGTGGGGTTGTTGGCTGCCGGGGCATCGCTTGGGACAACGCCCCCGGCCATGGCCGCCGAGTCGACCGGGCCGGTCGAACGACGCGATCCTTGCACACTGAACTGGGTGCTGCCGGTGCACAGCGCGCGTCTCACGCCGGGTGAGGTGCCGCGCAGAGCCTTGGACCTGCCGGGCATGGTCCCGCTGTTCTTGGTTGGCGCGGACGCCGCCTCATTGGCGTGGCTGGCGCAGCACGCGCCGGCGCTCAAGCGGTTGGGTGCCAACGGCTTGGCCGTTGAGGTCGCCGATGCAGCTGCGCTGCAGCGTATCCAGTCGGTAGTACCTGAGTTGACCATCTGGCCAGTCAGTGGCGACGACATCGCCGAGCGGCTGGAGCTGGAGCACTACCCGGTGCTGATCACACCGACCGGTCTGGAACAGTGAGGTAGCGCCATGAGCGATCATGCGATGGAATCTCTGCTGCGCCCGGCAGTGGAGCTGTACACCGTAAGCATCTGCGCCGGTGCCGGCGCGCTGTGCCTGCATTCGCCCTGGGCCGTGGCGCTGTCGCCGGAGGTCGGCGCCGGTATGGCCCTGGCCTACACCGCCTTCGGTCTCAAGCGCCTCAACGAGGCTCGCATTGTTTTGCGTTATCGGCGCAACATCCGCCGTCTGCCCCGCTACTCGCTGACGAGCCGACAGATCCCGGTCAGCACCAAGCGCCTGTTCATGGGCCGTGGCTTTCGCTGGAGCCGGCTCCACACACAACGCTTGCTTGAAGCACAAGACCCCGCGCTGGCCCGCTACGTCAACCAGTCAGCGGCCTACCAATGGGCACGGCGCCTGGAGCACGTGCTGGAAAAAGCGCCGCCAGGGCTATCCCTCCTGCCTCGCGTGACCGCCTGGGACAGCCCTCTCAACCCGGTACGGCCGCTGCCGCCCGTGGGCGGCTCACCGCTGCTGCATGGCGTCGAGCCCAACGAGCAGGAGGCGTCCTTGCCACTGGGCGAACGCGTGGGCCACACCCTGGTGCTGGGCACTACCCGGGTCGGCAAGACGCGCCTGGCCGAAGTCTACATCACCCAAGACATTCACCGACCGAGCCAGGAAGTGGTGATTGTCTTTGACCCCAAAGGCGATGCCGACCTGCTCAAGCGCATGTACGTGGAAGCGCGACGCGCTGGCCGTCAGCACGAGTTCTACGTCTTTCACCTGGGCTGGCCGGAGATTTCCGCCCGCTACAACGCCATCGGCCGCTTCGGCCGCATTTCCGAAGTCGCCACCCGCATCGCCGGCCAACTCAGCGGCGAAGGCAACTCGGCCGCGTTTCGCGAGTTCGCCTGGCGCTTCGTCAACATCATCGCCCGGGCGTTGATCGAACTCGGCCGACGCCCTGACTACCTGCAGATTCAGCGGCACGTGGTGAACATCGATGCGCTGTTCATCGAATACGCCCAGCACTTTTTCGCCCGACATGATCCGCAGGCCTGGGAGACAATCGTGGATCTTGAAGCTCGCCTCAACGAGAAGAACGTGCCCCGGCACATGGTCGGCCGCGAGAAACGTGTGGTCGCCATCGAGCAGTACCTCACCGCCAAGCGCTTGTTCGACCCGGTCATGGACGGCCTTCGTTCGGCTGTGCGCTACGACCGCACGTACTTCGACAAGATCGTCGCCTCGCTGCTGCCGCTGCTGGAAAAGCTCACCAGTGGTAAGACAGCCCAGTTGCTGGCCCCCAACTATGCCGACCTGGACGATCCACGACCCATCTTCGACTGGCTGCAGGTGATCCGCAAACGCGGCATCGTCTACGTCGGCCTGGATGCACTGTCCGATGCAGAGGTCGCCGCAGCGGTCGGCAACTCGATGTTTGCCGACCTGGTCTCGGTGGCCGGGCACATCTACAAACACGGCATCGACCATGGCCTGCCGAACTCCTACAGCGCGACTGACCAGGTGCCCATCAATTTGCACGCCGACGAATTCAATGAGCTCATGGGCGACGAGTTCATTCCACTGATCAACAAAGGCGGCGGCGCCGGTATCCAGGTCACCGCCTACACGCAGACGTTGAGCGACATCGAGGCACGTATCGGCAGCCGAGCCAAAGCCGGCCAAGTCATCGGCAACTTCAACACCCTGCAGATGCTGCGCGTACGGGAAACTGCGACCGCCGAGCTGCTGACCAATCAGCTGCCGAAGGTCAACGTGCAGACCCGTACTCTGGTCTCCGGCGCGACCGACACGGCCGATCCCGATGCTAGAACTGACTTCACCTCTTCTTCGCAGGACCGGGTGACCACCACCTCCGTGCCACTGATCGAGCCCGCACACATAATCGCCCTGCCGAAGGGTCAGATGTACTCGTTCCAGGAAGGCGGGCAACTTTGGAAAGTGCGAATGCCGCTGCCCAAACCCGCCAGCGACGATGCAATGCCAGAGGATCTGCAGGCGCTGGCTGCGCACATGCGCGAGTCCTACAACGCTAATGCGGGAAGTTGGTGGAGCAGCGCCGGCGGTGCGCCGACGGCCGACTTCGATCCCGAGATGTCACCACCCGGGTGTAAATCCGGCCCGTGAGCACCTGGCAGCCAGCGAACACTTAGGAGCCTTTAATGCGTACTGCTCTAAACAACCCGCCTCAACCACAACGACGACCGGGTCTGATCCTCGGCACGCTTGAGTTTTGCCTACGATTACTCGGTCTGCTGTTCGCCTCCTTGATGTTCTCCATCCTGCTGGAGTGCGCGGGCATGCTCTGGTTCTGGCCCGAGCAGGGCTGGCATCACAGTCATACCATGTGGCTGAGTGAGCTCGGCTGGCTCAGCAGTCACTTCAAGCATTCATTGCTCGTGCAAGAACCAGCTCAAGCGACTTTCAAGATACTCGAACACCTCAACGATAGGGTCGTTGTGCGCTCTGGATGGGGGACATCCGATGCCCAGCTGAAGCTGCTTGGTCGTGAGACGTCAGTGCACGGGCAGCTCGCACAAGTCTACGTTGTGATGCAGGCCTACCTGCTGGCGGCCTTGTTTACGGTCTTTACTTTCGTCGTGCGACTGGTCGTTCTCACCTTGGCCACACCGCTGTTCTTGCTTGCCGTGATCACCGGCGCGGTCGATGGCTTAATGCGTCGCGACCTGCGCAAGTTCGGGGCGGGCCGGGAGAGCAGCTTTGTGTACCATCGAGCGAAGCGGACGCTGCTGCCGCTTATGGTAAGCCCTTGGGTGATCTACCTCTCTCTTCCCTTATCGATGAATCCCATTTGGGTGCTACTGCCATGCGCTGCGGTGCTTGGATGGATGGTGGCAATCACGGCTGCGACTTTCAAAAAATACCTTTGACTGTCCGTTGTCGACCCAAAGTAGCAGTTTCAAGAAATGTTGGTGGCAATTTCAATAAAACGCTCCGCATCTGTTAATTTTAGAATGACCAATATTGTTCAATTACCGCCCTCGTACCTACTCCGGTCTGACATAACAACCAAACCGCTCGGGATTTTACCTACCAAGCCAATGAGCAGTTGATTTCGGTAACCACGTGCCCGACCCGTTGAGCCTAGCACTGGCGCTCCGCTGACGGCCGGGTTCTAATCAAGCTCTAGGCTGTAACCCACCCCATATACAGACCTGAGTGGGTCATGTCCTGGAACTACTCCTGACAGTTTGCGCCGTAAATTCTTAACGTGACTGTCTACGGTTCGGTCTGCGACCACGCGATGGTCCTGGTAGATGTGGTTCATCAGCTGGTCGCGAGACAGCACTTGCCCGGGCCGGGCCGCCAACGCGGCAAGCATGCGGAACTCTACCGGCGTCAGATCCAGCGCCACGCCCTTGTAGCGGGCCTGGAACATGCGGGCATCGAGCTCCAGGCCCATGCCTGGCCCCTGCTGCCCGCTGCGGCGCAGCACGGCCTTGACCCGCGCCACCAGCTCCCGGGGCGAAAACGGCTTGCATATGTAGTCGTCGGCGCCCAGCTCTAGCCCTAGCAGGCGGTCTATTTCATCGACCCTGGCGGTCATCATGATCAGCGGCATCTGAGTGAAGCTGCGCAGCTCGCGGCAGATGTCCAGGCCATCGCGGCCAGGCAGCATCAAGTCGAGCAGGACGAGTTCGTACTGGCCTTGACGGATGGCCGGGATCACCGCCAGGCCATCTGCCAGGTGGTCGACGCGATAACCACCTGCGCGCAGATAATCACCTACCAGTACGGCGAGCTTGGGTTCATCCTCCACCAGCAGAATCTGGCTCATGCTTGTTCTCCCGCCAGTGGCAGGGTCAGCACCAGCAGCAGCCCGCCCATGGCCGAGGCCTTGGCGGTCAGCTGACCGCCGTGCACTTCGGCAATACCCCGGCAAATCGCCAGCCCCAACCCGGTGCCGCCGCTGGCCCGGTTGCGCGAGCGTTCGGCGCGGTAGAAGCGTTCGAACAGTCGCGCGAGCGAGGCGCTGTCGACTCCCGGGGCAGTATCTTCACATTGCACAAGCACCTGGTCACCTTCCTGGAATGCACGCAAAACGGTAAACCCACCTGCATCGGTATAGCGACGGCTGTTTTCCAGCAGATTGTGCAGCAACTGGCCCAGGCGTCCCTCGTCGCCCATTACCCACAGTGGCTGCTCAGGCAACTCCAGCCGCAGTTGCAGGCCGCGCTCGGCAAAACTGGCCTGGAAGGCTTCGGTCACCACCGGTAACAGCACGCACAAGTCGATGCGTTCACGTCGATAGGTTGGTCCACCTACTTCAGCCAGTGACAGGTCAAACAGGTCATCGACCAGCTTGCTCAGCGACCCGACCTCGCCTTGCAGCGAGCGCAGACCGTTACCATCGACCGGGCGAATGCCATCTTCCATGGCTTCAAGTTCAGCACGCATCACCGCCAGCGGCGTGCGCAGCTCGTGGGAAATATCGGCCATGAAGTCGCGGCGCAGGCGCTCGTTGCTCGCCAGCGTGGCGGCCATGCGGTTGAAGTCGCCGGCCAATTGCCCTGCTTCGTCTGCCGAACGCACCGGCAGCTGGATTTCATAATCACCCGCAGCCAGGCGATGGGTAGCCCTGGCCACTTCACGGATCGGGCGGAGCAAGGCACGGCTAAGCCACCAGACGATAACACCTGTGGCCAACAGACAGGCCAGACCTATCAGCAGGCTGGAGCGCAGCTGGTTCAGCTGGAAGCGGCGGTCTCCCACGCTGGTTACCGACTGCAGCGGCGCAAGGGCCATCCAGCCAACCACCTGTTCTTGATGCCTGATCGGGCGCAGCAGCATTTCATTGCTAGGCCCCTGGTAGCCGATGATCGGCCGCCGCTGGGCATCGAGCAGGGCAAAGCGCACGAATGCGCCGGTCAGGTCGGAGACCGTCAGCAAGCTGGGGTCGAACGTCTTGTCCGGCTGGGTATCGTCCGGGCGCAGCAGTTCGAACCACTGGTCCTTGTCGAGACGGATGAAATCCCAGCTGCCATTACGTGCATAGGCCTGCTCGACCCGCGGCACGATGCGATCCATGCGCTCCTCGGCTTGCTGATTGAGGTAGCCGAGAAAGCCATATTTCAAGCTCAGGTAGGCGGCGAAAACCATCCCCAACACGGCGAAAGTGCAGACCACGAGCATCGCGAAGAAAAACTTGTGCGAAAGGCTGACTTTCATGGCTCCGCCAGTGAATTGGAATTGCCACCATTGAAGCTTGCCAACTCCAGTGCCGCAAGGCGCACAGGCCAATCTCCACCGTTTCTGCACATTTGCTGCACAATTCCCGCGCACGCTTGGGCCATCTAAATCAATTGGGTCGGAGCCTGCGATGCATACGTTATTCCACTCCCTGTTCTTTACACGCTCACCTTTGTCCCGGGCGCTCCTGCTGGGCGCCGGCCTGCTTGTCCTTGGGGGGTGCGGTGAGACCGAGACCGCTGCCCCTCCCGCTCCCGTACAGGAGGTGGCGGTGCATGAAGTGACCACCGCAGCCCAGGCCCTGACCACCACCCTGCCCGGTCGCGCCAGCGCCCACCTGATAGCCGAGATCCGCCCCCAGGTGGGTGGCATCATCCAAAAGCGCCTGTTCAACGAGGGCGACACGGTCAAGGCCGGCCAGGCGCTGTACCAGATTGACCCACAGACCTACCAGGCCACCTTGGCCCAGGCCAAGGCCACCGTCAGTTCAGCCAGAGCCACCCTGCGGGCTGCCGAACTCAAAGCCAAGCGTGATGCTCAACTGGTGAAGCTCGACGCCATCAGTGCCGAAGACAACGAAAGCGCCCAGTCGGCCCTGCTCGAGGCCCGTGCCAGCCTGCAGTCTGCCTTGGCAGAACAGCGCACTGCGCAGATCAACCTCGACTACACCCGCATCAACGCGCCGATCGATGGCCGCACCGCCACCTCGACGGTCACCCCTGGCGCACTGGTCACTGCCGAGCAGACCACGGCCCTCACCACCGTGCAGCAGCTGGACCCGATCTACGTCGATTTCACCCAGCCGAGCAGCACCTTGCTGCGCCTCAAGCGCGAACTGGCCGAAGGCAAGCTGGCACGCAGCGGACAGGCGGATGCCGCTCGTGTGACCCTGGAACTTGAAGACGGCAGCACCTACGCACACGCCGGCACCCTCACCTTCAATGGCGTGAGCGTTGACGAAAGCACCGGCAGTGTGACGTTCCGCGCAGTGGTGCCCAATCCCGACGGCCTGCTGATGCCGGGCATGTACATCAAGGCAACGCTGCAGGAAGGCGTACAGAACGACGCCATTTTGGTACCACAGCAGGCCGTCAGCCGTGACGAGCGCGGTGGCGCCACCGCCCTGGTAGTGGTCGATGGCAAGGTAGAGCAGCGTGAGCTGACCTTGGCCCGCGCGGTGGACAACCGCTGGTGGGTCAGTCAGGGCCTGGCAGCAGGCGACAAGGTCATCATCGAGGGTCTGCAAAAGGTGCGTGTTGGCCAACAGGTGCAGGTGCAGAACAAACCCCTGACCGCCCACAACGACAGCAACTGAGGCCCACTCCATGGCACGCTTTTTCATCGATCGGCCAATCTTCGCCTGGGTCATCGCCATCCTGATCATGCTCGGGGGTGGCCTGGCCATCTTCGAACTGCCGCTGGCCCAGTATCCCAACATCGCCCCGCCGCAGATCAGCCTCAACGCCACCTACACCGGCGCGTCGGCCAAGACCATGGAAGACTCGGTGACTCAGGTCATCGAACAGCAGATGACCGGCCTCGACGGCCTCACCTACATATCCTCCACCAGCAGCTCGTCCGGCAGCGCCAAAATCACCCTGACCTTCGAGACCGGCACGGATGTAAACACTGCGCAAATGCAGGTCCAGACCAAGCTGGAGCAGGCCAAGGCGCGCCTGCCCGATACCGTGCAGCAGCAGGGTATCCAGATCAACAATTCGGCCAGCGACTTCCTTATCATCGTATCTCTGGTGTCGGACAATCCTGATGTGACCGCCACCGACATCAGTGACTTCATCTCCAGTACCCTGTATGACCAGATCAGCCGGGTCAGCGGCGTCGGCGACGTGACCACCCTCGGTTCGAGCTACGCCATGCGCATCTGGCTCGACCCGGACAAGCTCAAGCAATTCGCGCTGATGCCCTCGGACGTCAGCAGCGCGCTGGAAGCGCAGAACGTCGACACCTCGGCCGGCCAGTTGGGCGCCCTGCCTGCCCGAGCCGGCCAGCAGCTCAACGCCACCATCAACGCCCGCAGCAAGCTGCAGACCGCCGCGCAGTTCCGCGACCTGGTACTGAAGTACAACAGTGCCGGCGCAGTGGTCACCCTGGCCGACGTGGCCCGGGTAGAGCTGGGCAGCGAAAGCTACGATGTGGTCGCCGAGCACAATGGCCGGCCTTCCGGCGGCCTTGCGGTGAGCCTGGCCACCGGTGCGAACGCACTGGACGTTTCTGAAGCGGTGCAAGCCAAGTTGGCCGAACTGGAACAGTTCTTCCCTAGCAAGCTGCAACTGCGTAGCGAGGTGGCCTACAACACCGCGCCGTTCGTGAAGATTTCCATCGAGGAGGTGGTCAAGACCCTGTTCGAAGCCATCGCCCTGGTGGTGCTGATCATGTACCTGTTCATGCAGAACCTGCGCGCCACGCTGATCCCCGCTATTGCCGTACCGGTGGTACTGCTTGGCACCTTCGGCGTATTGGCGATGCTCGGCTACTCGATCAACACGTTGACCATGTTCGGCATGGTGCTGGCGATCGGCTTGTTGGTTGATGATGCCATCGTGGTGGTGGAGAACGTCGAGCGCATCATGGCCGAAAAAGGCCTGTCGCCGCGTGAGGCGACCCGCCAGTCGATGGGCGAGATCAGCGGCGCGCTGATCGGTATTGCCGTAGTGCTCTCGGCAGTATTCATCCCGATGGCCTTCTTCGGCGGCTCAACCGGGATTATCTACCGTCAGTTTTCGGTAACTCTGGTAGCGGCCATGGCCTTGTCTGTCCTGGTGGCGA
The DNA here is from genome assembly GCF_059423245.1 of Pseudomonas sp. GW460-LB5. Taxonomy (NCBI): domain Bacteria; kingdom Pseudomonadati; phylum Pseudomonadota; class Gammaproteobacteria; order Pseudomonadales; family Pseudomonadaceae; genus Pseudomonas; species Pseudomonas sp. GW460-LB5. The sequence goes on along the minus strand of NZ_JBWKXT010000036.1, from coordinate 38,595 downwards.
TGACCCTGACACCGGCCCTCTGCGCTACCCTGCTCAAGCCGGTGACGGCCCACGGTACACCGCAGCGTGGCTTCTTCGGCTGGTTCAACCGCACTTTCGACCGCACCTCGAAGCGCTATCAGCGCGGTGTCGGCAAGGTACTCGCGCGCCCGCTGCGCGGCCTGCTGGTGTACGTACTGCTGCTCGGCGGCGTGGCGCTGATGTTCCAGAAGCTGCCCACCGCGTTCCTGCCCGAAGAAGATCAGGGCATGCTGATGATGCAGATGACCCTGCCGGTGGGCGGCACCGACGAACGCCTGCAGGCGGTCAGTCGGCAGGTGCAGGACTACATGCTTCAACAACCGGAGGTGGCGTCGATCCTGACCGTGCGTGGCCTGGGTAACGGTGGTAACGCCCAGAACTCGGGGCGCGGCTTCATCAAGCTCAAGGACTGGAGCGAGCGCCAAGGCGACGAGCACAGCGCCACATCGGTGGCACGCCGGGCCAACATGGCGCTGTCGAAGATCCTCGATGCCAATGTCTTCGTCATCGCCCCTCCGGCCATTCAGGGCCTGGGCCAAAGTTCCGGCTTCGACGTGCAGTTGCAGGACTTGGCTGGCCTCGGTCACGCCGAGCTGCTCAAGGCCCGCGATCAGTTCATTACCTTGGCGGCCAAGGACGCGCGCCTGGCCAACGTGCGTGCTCAGGGGCTGGAGGACACGCCCCAGCTCAACGTTCACATCAACGACCCCAAGGCCGGTGCCATGGGTGTTTCCGCCAGCGATATCAACGACACCCTGAGCACCGTGATGGGCGGCAGCTACGTCAACGACTTCGTCGACGCCGGGCGGGTGAAGAAAGTCTACCTGCAGGGCGAGGCCGACAAGCGCATGCTGGCAGAGGATATCGGCGCCTGGTATGTGCGCAACGACAGCGATGCCATGGTGCCGTTGTCGGCGTTTACCAGCACCTCATGGAGCACCGCCTCGCCGCTGCTGGAGCGCTTCAATGGCTTCGGTTCCTACGAACTGGTAGGTGAGCCGGCCAGTGGCGTGAGCTCCGGCGACGCCATGGCAGCGGTCGAGCAGATCATGGCGCAATTGCCTGACGGTATCGGTTACGCCTGGACCGGCCAGTCTTACCAGGAGCGCATGGCGGGTAACCAGGCCCCCTTGCTTTACGCCATCTCGATCCTGTTCGTGTTCCTGTGCCTGGCGGCGCTGTACGAAAGCTGGTCGGTCCCCTTTGCGGTCATGCTGGTAGTGCCGGTGGGTATCCTTGGCGCGCTGTTGCTGACGGGCCTGCGCGGCCTGGCCAACGATGTCTACTTCCAGGTCGGGTTGCTGACCACGGTGGGTCTGGCAGCGAAGAACGCCATCCTGATTGTCGAGTTCGCCAAAGAAGGATACGAGCGTAGCCAGGACCTCATCACTGCCACCCTGGAAGCGGCGCGCATCCGCCTTAGGCCGGTACTGATGACCTCGCTTGCGTTCATCCTGGGTGTGCTGCCGCTGGCCCTGAGTAGCGGAGCCGGGGCCGGTGGACGACAGGCGATCGGCACCGGCGTGCTGGGTGGCATGCTCGCCGCTACCGTGCTCGGCCTGTTCTTCATCCCGTTGTTCTATGTACTGGTACAGCGCTTGGCCGGCCGACGCGCCAGCACTGTCGATACTGTTGCAGGAGAAGTCTGATGCGTCTGTCCCCTCTTTTGCTGGCGCTGGCCCTCACTGGCTGCGTCAACCTCGCTCCTGACTACCAGCGCCCCGCGGCGCCTGTAGCGCAGCAATGGCCAAGCGACAGCAGCGCGGGCACAACAAGCGCCGATATCAGCTGGAAATCGCTGTTCACCGATGCCCGCCTACGCGACACCGTGGCGCTGGCGTTGACCAACAACCGCGACCTGCGCGTGGCCGCCTTGAATGTCGAATACCAGCGGGCGCAGTACCGCATCCAGCGCGCCGAGCTGTTTCCGGCAGTTTCGGCAACTGCCGACGGTACCCGCCAGCGCAGCGTGACCAATGGCAGCTCTGCGGTCAGCAGCCAATACAGCGTCGGTCTCGGCGTCAGCAGCTATGAGCTGGACCTGTTTGGCCGCCTAGGCAACCTCAAGGACGCTGCGCTGGAGCAGTACCTTTCGCTGGAGCAAACGCGCCGCAGCACGCAGCTCAGCCTGGTAGCCGAAGTCGCGACGGCCTGGATGACCCTGGCCGCCGACCAGCAACTGCTGAAGCTGGCCAATGACACCTATGCCAGCCAGCAGAAAACCTACACTCTGGTGCAGCAGAGCCATGGGCTGGGCGGCGAGTCCGGGGTGAGCCTGGCGCAAGCGCGCAGTACAGTCGAGTCCGCTCGGGCCGATGCGGCCAATTATGCCAGCCAGGTCGAGCAAGACCGCAATGCGCTCGAACTGCTGGTGGGCCAACGCCTGAGCGACGCGCTGCTGCCAGGCGACCAGCCATTCGATACCACACTGCTGGTGAGCGTGCCGCAGGGCCTGCCCTCGAGCCTGCTGCAACGTCGCCCGGACGTATTGGCTGCTGAACATACCCTGAAGGCGGCCAATGCTGATATCGGTGCGGCTCGGGCTGCGTTTTTCCCGAGCATTACCCTTACCGCCAGTGGCGGCAGCGCCAGCAGCGAGCTGTCCGGGTTGTTCAAAGGCGGCAGCGGCGCCTGGAGCTTCGCCCCCTCGATCAACCTGCCGATTTTCAACGCAGGCAGCAATAGAGCCAGCCTGGATGCAGCCAAGGTCAACAGCGAAATCGAAGTGGCGACCTACGAGAAGACGATCCAGACCGCGTTCAGCGAAGTGGCCGATGCGCTGTCAGTGCGTGGTCATATCAATGAGCGCCTTGATGCCCAGCGCAGCCTGACCGACGCTACCGACACCGCTTATCAGCTCTCGTTGGCCCTGTACAAGCAAGGCTCGGAGAGCTTTCTGGACGTGCTCGACGCCCAGCGCTCGTTGTACTCGGCGCAGCAGTCGCTGATCAACCTGAAGCTGACAGAACAGACCAACCGGGTGACCTTATACAAAACACTTGGTGGCGAATGGGGCAAACGGTGAAAAATCCACTTGATTTAAGCACGCTAATGCCCCCAACTGCTCTCAACATCGTTCAGAATTAGAGCAGTGTGTAGGCAGCTAATTTTCAGCCGCCCCATCCGCGTCTGCGCACAGTAAGCATACATGGTGGTCGGATCAGTTTGGGGACTAAGAGCTACTCCCTCAGCGCATCGAGGGCACGGGTGGACAATGTGGGCTTTAGTTTCGTGAGCCGCAAAGCAAGAAAAAGCTGCGCTCGTCATTCAACTATCAAGCTCTGCAACTGCGCTCCAATGTGACACCAAGTCTGCTCGACCTCGGTTCTTCGAGAGGATATTTAACGCCAACCCGGATGTACCCGAGCGCATAGGTGAAGGATACTCTCTTGCCCTAAGCGGAAGTATTTAGTTCGAGTCACGGAATTAGCTTATTTGGATTTCCCGACATAGAAGCCTGACGGTTATTAACCACTTCAAACGTGACAATTAGCGTACGGACGGCCCATAGCTCTGCCTAAATGACAGCTATGGGTCAAATCCACGAGCGGCAGCTATCGACCCAGGCTGTGTGAAAACGCAGTAAATACATCGAAAACTCAGAGTCGAGCTGACTGCCTGTGGAATCAGCACGCGAGAGCGCGAATAGCCTCACCCAGCGAAAAAGACGTTTGCAGCGCTATATGGGCCGCGTCAGCGGCCCATATAGCTGTTTGCGGGCCAGCAAACAGCGGGGTTTACGCCCTGATCGCCTCAAGTAACCCTGCGATGCCGAAGATGCTCATCATTCGTTTGAGGTTGTACGCGAGCACATGAAGGCTCATTTCGGTGCTTACCCTCGGCAGGGTTTTGGTCAGGAAGTGGGTACTTCCCATCCAGAATTTGAGCGTGCCAAAGGGATGCTCCACCGTCTGCCGGCGAACCTTCATCTTCCCCGGATCATGCTCCAATCGAATCTGCACTCCTTCGACTACGGCTTCATGCTCCCAGCGCTTTAATCGCCGCTCTTTACCGGTCGTACACTGCTTCTGCATCGAGCAGCTCTGGCATCCTGAAAACCAGTAGCAGTGCAGTAGCATGCCGTCTTCCACTGAGGAATGCCGGCGCGTCAGCAACTGACCCGCAGGGCATCGATATTCGTCCGAAGCAGCCATGTAGATGAAGTCCTGCTTGCCGAATCGGCCTTCCGCTTTGCTGCTCGATGTCAGTGGTTTAGGTACAAAGGTGGTGATGCCAGCTTGCTCGCAAGCAAGGATTTCCGGGCCTTTGTAATAGCCTCTATCAGCAACCACCGTCAGCGCCTCAGCACCGATTTCTTCCCGTGCCTGGTTAGCCATATTGCTCAGTTGCCCGCGATCATTACCAACGTTGGTCACCTCATGGGCAATGATCAGATGGTGTTTGTCGTCGACTGCTGTTTGTACGTTGTACCCAACTGTGCCGGAGCCTCGGCCGCTTGTGGCCATTGAGCGGGCATCTGGATCGGTAAGTGAGATTTGCTGATCGGGACTGGCTTGAAGCTGCGCCTCGATGTCCTTGAGTTTTTGCATCTGCTGTTTCAGTTTTTCGACTTTGTCTTTCAACCGCTCAGTCTTGGCCTCGGCCACTTCCGGCGCTGCCCGATCCGCTGAATCCATTGCCGCTAGATAGCGGTCGATGCTCTGCTCGATCTGCCGCATGCGCGCCTTCACTTTGCCTTGAGTGAAATTGCGGTCGCGGTTATTCACGGCTTTGAATTTGCTGCCGTCGATGGCGATGATCGATTGGGAGAAGAGATTGAGGTTGCGGCAAAGTACAACGAACTGCCGGCAGACACTGCGAATGGCTTTACCATTGTCTCGGCGAAAGTCGGCAATCGTTTTGAAGTCAGGCGCCAATCGGCCTGTCAGCCACATTAGCTCGACATTACGCTCGGCCTCACGCTCAAGCCGGCGGCTGGACTGAATTCGGTTGAGATAGCCGTAGATGTAGATTTTTAGCAGCACTGCTGGATGGTAAGCCGGACGACCCGTTGCCGCAGGATCGACACCCTCGAACCCGAGTGTTCCAAGATCGAGTTCATCGACAAAAACGTCGACTACCCGAACTGGGTTTTCTTCGGTGATGTAGTCGTCCAGGCACTCCGGCAGCAACGTGACTTGCGTCCGAGACTCACCTTCAATGAATCGCTTCATGATCGTCCCCGCCGCGATCTCGACGATCAGAAGGTTAGACAATCGCAGGCGTTTTCACACAGCCTGGACCCAAAGCTGTCGGAGACAGGCACTCGCTGTAGCGGAAGCAGTCGTATCCTCAATGGCTGAACGTCAGTTATACGCCGCTCCCTCCGACCTCGCCTTAAAGCGAAACGTCGAGAATCCTTTTAATTCGTGCTTCAACTCGCCCGCGCAGTAATGGTGACGAACAGAGATTGCTCTGGAGCCCGCCATGAGGATGTATGCCTTCCCCCTGATTGTGACTTGCTTGGTGACACCCCCGGCTGTCGCACAAGAAAATCGCGAGCGCTCGGATCTCGGACTTGTGCAACAACGGCTCACTGCTATCGAGCTGTTGGCCGATCGTGCGTCACGCGGCTCGGATGATCTCGATGGAGCACGCTATCGCTTCGACTATCCAAGATTTTCGGCAGATCTCGAACGTATACGTGAAGGCATCCAAAACTATCTGTCGCCCTCACGCGCACAGCCAGCTGACCTAGTCGAGCTGACAGGTCAGTACCGTGCTGAAGCACCTCACTCGAGCCCCTGCCATGAGCATGACTGACGCCCAACTCACAGCATTCTCCGCCGTGGCTGGGTTTACCCCGCAGTCGAGTTCACTGCTATGGCGCTCATCGGTGCTGGTGTTCGCGTTGCTCTGGTGCACCTGGGCGCTGTGGACCGGCTACCGCGGCTGGGCGGCCGGCAATCTCAATTTCGGTGCGCTAGGCGGCAGCACGCTGCGTCTGGCCCTAGCCCTGATCGTGCTGATGTTTTTCATGCTGTCGTAATCTGGAGATCCTGCCATGAAACTCTCCCGTCGCTGCCTCCTTCCGCTGCCCCTGCTGCGGGCTACCTTTGGAAAAGCCCTATTCGGCGGTTTGGTGCTGCTGAGCTCGACGCTGGCCAGAGCTGATCTGCCCACCATGGAAGCACCGTCCCGCGGCGAAGGCACTGGACTAATTGACACCATCAAGAACTACGCCTACGACGGCGGCATCCTACTAGGCCTTTTGATCGCAACCCTCGCTTTTTTGGGTGTGGCCTGGCATTCGCTCACGGTCTACGCCGACGTGCAAAACCAGCGCAAGACGTGGAAGGACCTCGGCGCCGTGGTCGGCGCCGGCGCACTGCTGGTGGTGGTGATTTTGTGGTTCCTGACAAAAGCCGCCACGATCCTGTGAGGTTGCCATGTACTACGTCCCCGCTACCCTCCCCGACGGCACGTTGACCTTCCTGCCGGAACGCCTTAATCGCGATCCTGCGGTCCTGCGCGGCCTTACCAACGACGAGATGTGGGTCGCCCTGATTGTCGGCGCAGTACTGGGTATGGTCCTCGGCGGGCCGCTGGCGGTGGCCACTGTTTCCATCGCCACCCTGCCCACTTGCATGTTCCTGTGTATGGCGCTGGTGCTGCTCGGTGGCGGCAAGCTTCTACGTCGGGCTAAGCGTGCTCGTCCCGAAACCTGGTTGTACCGACGTCTGCAATGGCAGCTGGCAGCGCACTGGGGCATCGGCAGTCAGTACCTGATCCTGCACTCAGGCCCGTGGGCGGTCCGGCGCACACGCCGGCCTATGAGGATCGCCCCATGAGCCGCTTCCGGAACAAAGTCGATGCGCAGCAGGCGCATATCCTCAGCCTACGCCTGGCTGTGGCGACCTTGGCACTGCTGTGTAGTGGGCTGTGGTTCGGCTGGCAGTCCGCCCCTTCCGAACTGACCATTCATGTGCCACCGGATCTGCGCTCCGGCAGCACTCGCAAATGGTGGGACGTGCCGCCCGAAAATATCTATGCCTTTGCCCTGTACATCTTCGGCCAGCTCAACCGCTGGCCCACCGACGGCGAGGTCGACTACCACCGCGCCATCTTCGCCCTGCAGCCCTACCTGACACCGGCGTGCAAGACCTTCTTTGACGGCGATTTCGAGTACCGCAAGGCGGCCGGCGAACTGCGCGGTCGTGTGCGTGGGGTGTACGAGGTACTGGGCCGCGGTTACAGCGATGATCCCGACCTGCGGGTTAAGCAGCTGGATAAGCACAGCTGGCTGGTCAAGCTCGACCTCAATGCCGACGAGTACTACGCCGCCGAGCCGGTGAAGCGCGTGGTCGTGCGTTACCCCCTGCGCGTGGTGCGCTTCGACGTCGATCCCGAGCACAACAAGTGGGGCTTGGCCCTGGACTGCTACGAAGGCACACCGCAGAAGCTGACGCTGCCTGGAGGTGCGTGATGATGATGCGTGTCTTGATCCTGATTCTGGTGACGGTGGCCGGCTGGTGTTCAGCCGCAGCCGCCGTCGAGGTCAAGTACTGGGACCGTCTGCCGCTGGCCGTGCCGCTGACGGTGGGTCAGGAACGTATCCTGATGCTCGATGAGGATGTCCGCGTCGGACTACCCAGTGCGATCAGCAGCAAGCTGCGCGTGCAGTCGGTCGGCGGAACGGTGTACCTGCGTGCGTCGGAAGCCATCCCCCCGACCCGACTGCAGCTGCAGTCGGTGAAGTCAGGCGACATCATTCTGGTCGACATCGAAGCACTCGAGGGCAGCGAGACACTGGAGCCGGTCAAGATCGTTGCTCAGGCCCAGGCACCAGACGTGGACACAGCGAAGGACGCAGCACCGGCAGTGACGCCAGTACTGGTTGTGCTGACCCGCTTCGCGGCGCAGAACCTGTATGCGCCGCTGCGCACCGTGGCGCCTTTGCCAGGTGTGCGTCGGGTCCCACTGGGCGACTTCTCTGGGTTCAGCACCCTACTGCCGACCGAGCACGTGGCCATCAAGGGGCTCGCCGCCTGGCGGCTAGGTGATTACTGGGTGACTGCGGTGAAGATCGTCAACCGTGGGCCGACCATGGTCACGCTGGACCCGCGTCACTTGCAGGCCACGCTGTATGCCGCCACCTTTCAGCACGAGTTCCTGGGGCACGCCGGCACACCTGAAGATACCACCGTGGCGTACCTCATCACACGAGGCGGCGACCTGAAGCACGCACTGCTGCTGCCACCGCCAGCGCCGGAGGCTGCCGATCATGAAAGCTAACGGTTTGCTGAAATGGCTGGTACCGGTAGTCCTGCTGGGGATTGTGCTGATCATCGGCAAATCCTGGGTGGCGGCGCCAGACGCTGAACCTGCCCATGATCCCGAAAACATTGCCCTCAGCCCGGAACAGGCCAAGGCCCTCGGTATTGCCGGCGACACGCCGCGCGACACCGTGGCGACGCTGATTGGCCAGGTCAAGGCCATGCGCAGCGAGATGCTGTCGCTGAAGAAAGGCAACGAGACCCTGCAGACCGAGAATAACCGGCTGCGCACGCGCGAGGGAAATATCGACAGTCGCATTCAAAGCACGCTGAGCACTGTCACCCAGCAGGTCACCGAGCACCGCCAGCAGGCCAACGATGCCCGGCAGAAGGCCGAGCAGCAGCACCGCGAGACCCAAGGTTTGCTGTCCCGGCTGAAAGACCAGCTCACCAACAAGCCGGCCGCGAAGTCCGACGTACCCGTGGGCTTTGGTCTCGAGCCGGGTGACGAGCAGCAATTTTCTGGAGCGCAACCGCCGGCGGATACGGTGCAGTGGATCGAGCCGTCCAATACACGTGCTGGCCCGGAGGGGGCCAGCAAAGCTGAGGGGCCGCTGTCGTCGCTGACGTCGAAGTTCAAGGATCTGCATGGACTGGACAACAATGCGATTGACCGGGGCCAGGACCATCTACGCGCCGTAGCCAAGGGCGAGCGTGACCTTGAAAGTGTTCAGGATAGGACCGAGGAAGCCAAGCCAGTCTATACCCTCCCGGAAAACTCAACCCTGATGGGCTCGATCGCCATGACCGCCCTCATTGGCCGAGTGCCGGTGGACGGCACAGTGAATGATCCCTACCCGTTCAAGGTGCTGGTGGGGCCGGACAACCTCACCGCCAACGGCATCGACCTGCCCGACGTGGTCGGTGCGGTCATGAGCGGGACTGCGGCCGGTGACTGGACCTTGTCCTGCGTACGCGGCCAGGTCGAGTCGATCACCTTCGTCTTCAGCGACGGCACCGTTCGCACGGTGCCACAGCCGCAGAAGGTGGTCAGCCGCAACCGCAGCAGTACCCAGACTTCGGACACCGAGAAGATCCGCGGGGGCTTGGGCTACATCTCCGACCCTTACGGCATTCCCTGCATCGCCGGCGAGCGCCGTTCCAACGCCCAACAGTACTTGGGCAGCCAGAGCCTGATCACTGCGGCCGGCGCCGGCTTCGCGGCAGCGCTGGGTAGCGAGCAAACCAACACCTCGTTCATCAACTCGGCCAGCGGCAGTCTGGGGCTGTCGCAGAACAGCGGCAACAGCGCGCTGAACTCTGTCATCAGCGGTGGCATCGGCGACATTCGTGACTGGATCAACAAGCTCTACGGCGAAGCCTTTGCCGCGATCTACGTCCCGCCGGGGGCCAAGGTGGCCTTGCACCTAGATCACGAAATCAGCATCGACTACGAACCCAAAGGCCGGAGAGTGAATCATGAAACCCCATCCGTTTCGGTACTGGACCTGGATTAACCTGCTGCTGAGCCTGCACCTGACAGGCTGCACCACCAGCAAGGACGAGATGCTGCCCCACGGCGACCACACCATGCTGGATATCTGGAACAGCGGCGGCGCGGTCGGCACGCAGCAGCACTTGCAGGAGGCTCGGGGCGAACTGCGCCGACCAGTGCTCGATCCCGAGCGCCTGATCAAGGACCAGAACGCCTACACACGCACAGCCGCCAACGAGATCCGCGCCCAGTTCCCACGCCTGCCTAATCCCGACCTGGTGATGTACGTCTACCCGCACCTGGCCGGCACGCAGCAGACGCCGGTGCCTGGTTACTCGACCGTGTTTCCGCTGTACGAGAAGGTCCAGTACGCACTCCCCGGCGAACGCCTGGACGATCTGTGATGGACGAGGATGCAGATCGTACGTCGCCGCGCTGGCAGCCCTGGCGCGCGGCGCAACGTCGGCGCGCGACACGTGCGGATGAAGCCGCGCAGTACGCACACAACCCCAGCTTCACCGACCACTTGCCCTGGGTCGAATACCTCGAGGAGGAGCACTGTTTTCTGCTCGACGATAACCGCTCGGTGGGCGCCGTGTTCGAGTTGCAGCCGATCGGCACCGAAGGCCGTGAGCCCGAGTGGCTGATGGCGGCGCGCGATGCGTTGGAGGATGCGCTGCAGGACAGCTTCGACGAGCTCGATCAGGCACCGTGGGTGGTGCAGTTCTTCTGTCAGGACGACAGTGATTTTTCCCCGTACCTGGAGCGCCTGGAACAGTACGTTGTACCACGGGCGACAGGCACCCCCTTCACTGCAGCTTTCCTCACCTCGATGCAACACCACCTCGATGCCATTGCCAAGCCAGGCGGCTTGTTCGACGACCATGTCGTGTCGCACCTGCCCTGGCGCGGCAGCAATCGACGGATTCGGCTGGTGGTCTATCGCTGGCTCGGTGACCAGGCCGACGACGAAGGGCAAAACCCCGCTCAATTGCTGGGAAGGACCTGTGATCGCCTGATGGCCTCGTTGCAGGCCTGCGGGGTCAATCCTCGGCGGCTGACGGGGCAGGATTTCTATGCCTGGTTGCTGCCGTGGTTCAATCCGGCCCCGACTCTCACCGGTGAATCACCAGCGGCGTTCTATCGACGCGTGCCCTACCCGGAGATCGATGACGGCGATGGGCTGTCGCTACCGTTCGACCACGACTTTGCCGAGCGACTGTTCTTTCAGGAGCCACGCTCGGACAGCGAGCAGGGGCTGTGGTATTTCGATCAACAGCCGCACGCGGTGATGGTGGTCGACAAACTGCGCAGGCCACCCCACATCGGCCAGCTGACCGGCGAGACCCGCAAGGGTGAAGCGCTCAACGCTCTGTTTGACCAGTTACCCGAGCAGGCCGTCATGAGCCTGACCTTGGTCATCACACCTCAGGATGTGCTCGAGGAGCAACTCAACCGCTTGGCGCGCAAAGCTATCGGCGAAAACCTGGCCTCGACCCAGACCCGCCAGGACGTGGAAGAGGCCCGCGCGCTGATTGGCCGCCAGCACAAGCTATACCGCGGCACCTTGGCACTGTACCTGCGTGGCGCCGATGAGCCGCAATTGCGCCAGCGCTCGATCCAGGCCGCCAACGTGCTGCTCGGTGCCGGCCTGCAGCCGGTGCGCGAGGGCGATGAGGTGGCCGCGTGCAACAGCTACCTGCGCTGGCTGCCGATGGTCTACAACCCCGCACGCGACACGCGCAACTGGTACACCCGGCTGCTGTTTGCTCAGCATGTTGCCAACCTGCTGCCACTGTGGGGGCGCAGCACCGGTACCGGTAATCCGGGCATCACCTTCTTTAACCGAGGTGGCGCGCCGCTGTCGTTCGATCCCCTGTCGCGCTTCGACCGTTCCATGAATGGTCACCTGCTGTTGTTCGGCCCGACTGGCGCTGGCAAGTCGGCCACCCTGGTCTCGATCCTGATGCAGGTCATGGCGGTGTATCGGCCGCGGCTGTTTATCGTCGAGGCCGGCAACTCCTTTGGCCTGCAGGGCGACTACTTCGCCACTCTGGGCCTGACCGTCAACAAGGTCCAGCTCAAACCGGGCAGCGGCTTGAGCCTGGCACCCTTCGCCGATGCTCGGCGGCTGATCGAGCGCCCCGATCAGGTCGCCAGCCTTTCAACCGAAGACCTGGATGAAGACGCTTCGGGCAGTGACGAGCAGCGCGATGTGCTGGGCGAGCTGGAGATCACCGCCCGCCTGATGATCACCGGGGGCGAAGCCAAGGAAGAGGCACGCCTCACCCGGGCTGACCGCAGCCTGATCCGCGAATGCATCCTCGACGCGGCCAGGCATTGTGCGGCCAGCGATCAGCAGGTCATGACGCGCCATGTCCGTGATGCCCTCCGAGCGGTAGCCAGCGACGCCCACCTGCCCGACAAGCGTCGTGAGCGGGCCCAGGAAATGGCCGAGTCCATCGACCTGTTCTGCCAGGGCTTCGAGGGTGCGCTGTTCGACCGACCAGGCACCCCTTGGCCGGAAAGCGATGTCACGATCGTCGACCTCGCCACCTATGCCCGCGAGGGCTATGAAGCGCAGATGTCGATCAGCTACATCAGCCTGATGAACACGGTGAACAACCTTGCCGAACGCGATCAATACCTCGGTCGTCCGATCATCATGGTCACTGACGAAGGTCACATCATCACCAAGAACCCGCTGCTGGCGCCCTTCGTGGTCAAGGGTACCAAGATGTGGCGCAAGCTCGGCGCCTGGTTCTGGCTGGCAACGCAGAACCTGGCCGACTTCCCCGATGCGGCGCAGACCATGCTCAACATGATCGAATGGTGGATCTGCCTGAACATGCCGCCGGCGGAGATCGAAGAGATCGCGCGCTTCAAGAAGCTCACGCCAGCACAGAAGACCCTGCTGTTGTCAGCGAGCAAGGCCTCTGGCAAGTACACCGAGGGCGTGGTCTTGTCGAAGCAGCTGGAGACGCTGTTTCGCGCAGTCCCGCCGAGTCTGTACCTCACCCTGGCCATGACCGAACCCGAAGAAAAGGCCCAGCGCTGGCGGTTGATGGAAGCGCATCAGCTATCCGAGCTGGAGGCCGCACTTCGGATTGCGGCGGACATCGATCGCTTGCGCGGCATGTCCTGAACCTCGTGGCCCACGATGCTCTGTGGCCTGCCGATCAATAAAACCCGATAGGAGTACATATGTACTCCTTTGGTAATTTAGGACGAATTGCAGTCCTCACCATGCCGGCTGGAGAAACCGAAGGCACCAGTCTCGGTTTGTCCGCCCCACTCCTCTGCCTGATCCGTGATGCTGCAACTCGGCGCATGGATGCACACCGTTGCCACTTGCCGAGCGCTACCGATGAACTTGACCGCCCCATGTCGTACACCACAGCCAAAGAGATCTGGCCGAGGTCGCGGCTTTATCGCGATCGTTTTGCTCGTGGCTGCCGAGCAGTGCCTGGCGATAACCACTCCCGCCATCATTGCCTCGGTCGCGTCGCTGCAGTGTCTGGAGTACCGGATCGTGGGGATCTGCTACTGGCTGCTGTGTACGCCCTTTGGTTGCACGGTGAGAACTTCGCCCAAAGTCCGTCACTTCATTCCTGAGCTGGTGGTGTCGAGCTATTCCGACACCGGCAATAACCCCTGGGGCGAGATGTCCGGTCTTTCGGCACAGACACCCCTGTCGCAAGGCGGGGGCAACCTGATCACACCCTCGCCGCAGCGCAACAACCTGCCCCGCTTCAAGAATGTCGACGGCATCGGACATCCTGGCAGCGCTGCACTGACTGCCGTGGCACACAGCTTCGGCTATGCATGTCCAAGCGGGGCGGTGCCACTTGCGCCCTACTACCTCAGCACGCTCGATCCACTGGCCTGGCGCCACGCCATCCCCGAGTCCGTCTATCCGCAAGCGCTTATTCCGGGCATGCGTGAGATCGGTAGCCAAGCCCTCGGCAACATGTGGGGCAGCATTTACCCACGACAGGGTTTCCTGGTACAGCCCGACGACTTCAAGGCCGCCGCAGTGATGGCGCAGCGCGCCAGTGACTTCATCACCCGCGTTGGTCAGCCGCATGTGTATCTGCCGCTGCAGCCGATGCCATCGCCCGGTTATTGGCCGCCGCTGCCGGTGATGGAGAACAACATCAACAACCACCGTTGGCAGTTGCTCGCACCGATGATGCAGAGCACCTGCGCCATCTTCCCGAGCGCCACCGTCCAGAGTGCCGAGGGCGCCTACGCCTGGTCGTTGTGGCGGCCGTATCGCTGCTGCCAACGCATGGGGCAGACCTTCCTGTTCAGCATCGACTTTGATGGAGGCCAGTGATGAACACCCTCTCGTTCGGGTTGGTATGTCTCTTCGTATGCGCCGCCGGCCACGCCGCCGAGAATGGCTACCACCTGGGCGACCAAGCCCAAGTGTTGGACGACCGGGTGATGTACACCATCGGTGGCGGATCGGCGGCGGGCGCGCCCTCCTCGCTCTACCGCCCCAGCGGACTCGGCGTCGGCCTGTCCTGGCGCGCGAACATGATGTGCGGAAACATGAACCTCTCCAACACCCTGCAGAACCAGCTCAACGGTGCCACCCAGGGCTTCCAGCAGATCATGGGCAACGTCATCCAGAACGCCACCCAGGCGGTGATGTCGCTGCCGGCAATGATCATCCAGCGCGCCAACCCCGGGCTGTATGAACTGCTGAGCAACGGCGTACTGCAGGGACGCATCGACTTCGACCGCTCCAAACTCACCTGCCAGGCGATGGCGGCGAAGATGGCTGACAAGGTGGATCAGGCCGGTTGGGGAGCACTGGCGCAGAACCAGGAAATGCAGCACAACCTGGAGCAGTCCGACGGTGATGCCGTGACTGCGGTGAAAGACACCGAATCCAACAACGGCAACAAGGGTGTCAGCTGGATTGGCGGGCAGAAAGCTGGCGGCCATGGCCAGGCGCCGATCCGGGTGACCGCGGACGTGGTTAAGGCGGGTTACAACCTGCTGCACAACCGTTCGGTCGAGGACACCTCGGCGGTCGGTTCAGGTTGTCAAAACGGCGCGATTTGCCAGGCCTGGTCGAACCCCGAAGAGGCGGCTGAGTGGGCAACCCGGGTGCTCGGCGAAACCGAGGTGGAGACCTGCGACGATTGCGAGACGCTGCGCGTGAGCGCGGGTGTAGGTCTCACGCCACTGATCCAGGAAACCTACACCCAACACCTCGAAGGCTTGCAGCGCATGTTGTCGGGCGCAGAAGAGCCCACCCCAGAAAACCTCGCCAAAGTCTCCAGCCCCTTGCTGCAGGTCTCGCGTGGCGTCATCGAGGGCCTACGCGATGACCCCGACCAGAACCTGCTGGCCCGACGTTTGGCCAGCGAGACCGCGTTGTCGAGCGTGATCTACAAAGCGATGCTGCTGCAGCGCACATTTCTCGCCGGTAGCCGAGAGCCCAATGTGGCGTCGGCGCAGCCCGCCACCACTGCCCTCAACGGCAATGTCGAAACCTTGGAGCGCGAGATCCGCCTGCTGCAAACGGAATTGCAGGTTCGCCAAGCCCTAGCCACCAACACCGCCAGCCTGGTCCTCGATCGCCACGCCGGCGGCGCCGATGCCTCACGCAATATCGACCAGCGCGATCCACGCCCAGACCGCCTGCAGCGAGCGGATCAGGGAAGGAGCACGCCATGATGCCGTTTTCTGTGAAAAGCTCGGTCGTTCGGGGCTTGCTGATCCTCGCCGTCATGATGGTCATGTTGCTGGTTGCCTCGATGGCGCTGCAATTGAGCGGGCCCCAGTTGGAATGGATCAAGGAGGCACGGGGGAGTACGCCGTTTCTCGCCTACTGGCGAGCCCTACTGTACACCCTGATTTTCGCCGGCTGGACCGCAGCACTCCGCTTGCGGCCAAGCTCGGAAGACCAGCAACGGTTATTACGCCTGGGCCTGATCGGTTTCGGCGCGATCGTCCTGGTCGAACTGTCGCGCTTGTGAGGTGCAGCCATGAACATGAGCACCAACAGCTACCTCGAATACTACCTGTCGCTGCTGGCGTGGATCATCAACAACGGAATCTGGAACACGCTGGCAGACACCGGGCTGTTCGCTGCGCCGTTTGGGGCGATCATCCTCCAGGAGTGGTTATCCGCCCGCCAACAGGGGGCCGACGAGGGCAACAAAGGCTTGCTGTCGATCCCCCGCGTCGAGAACCGACTGTGGATGAGCTACGTCGTCATCCTGTTTGGCTGCATGCCGTTTTTCCCGCTCAACCTGTCCTCCGTAACCTTCGACGGTGCGGCGAGCCAGCGCTGTGGTGTTTCCATGGCCAAGCCCGCCGACACGGCCTGGGGAACAACCTTCAACACCATCGGCGAGAAATCGGCGAATGTGCCGGTGTGGTGGTACCTGGTGCATGCCATGAGCAAGGGCATTACCGCCGCCGCCACAGCGTCGATTCCCTGCGCACCCGACATCCGCGCGATGCGGATGGAGATAGACAGTTCCCGGATCAACGACCAAGTGCTGCTGCAGGAAGTCGCCGATTTCACCCGCGACTGCTACGGCTTTTCACGCTCGAGGCTGTTTACCAACCGCCCTGAGCTGGACGAATCGCAGAGCTACGATGCGTCCTGGATTGGCTCGACATACCTGCTCAACACGCCTGGCTATTACGACACGGATCGCTCGCGCACGCCCCGGGTTGATTGGCCGTATGACGAGACGCGGGACACCTCCCTCCCTCGGTTGGACAACGGTGCGGGCTACCCAACCTGCAAGCAGTGGTGGAGCGATGCCACGGTCGGCTTGCGCGACCGCCTGGTCGCCGAGGTCGATCCCAATCTGCTCACGCAATTGCGCGGCTGGCTGACCGGGCGCAGTTCCACCGAAATCGAAGATGCCACCCTGCGTGAACTGGTGAGCCCCCGCCAGCAGTCATTGAGCATGGCGCCTGGCCAGGTTTTCCAGGACTACGGCAGCAGTGCCCGAGGCGGCTCGTTGACGCAAGGGCTCAACAACCTCGCCACCAACACCGGCCTGGCCCTGGGCTCATTCAGCAACTTCCCGGCGATGAATGCGCTGCGCACTGCATTGCCAATGGTGCAGGCCTTCCTGATCATGGGCACGATCATCAGCTTGCCACTGGTACTGCTGATCAGCACCTACCAACTCAAAGCGTTGATGACGATCACCTTCGCGCTATTCACCCTACACATGCTGACATTCTGGTGGGAGTTGGCCCGGTGGATCGACTCGAGCATGCTCGACACGCTGTACCACCAGGTCTCTGCCACGGACCAAGCGCTTTTAACATTGCCAACGGCAGGCTTCCTGGATGGGACGGTCACCGCGCAGGTGATTGAGTACGTGATGGGGGCCATGTTCTTCGTACTCCCAATGTTTTTCCTCGGTGTAATGAGCTGGGCGGGATACAACGTAGGCAGCGGTGTCCAGACGCTCTTCACTCGCGGATCAGAAGGAGCCCAGGTACAGGCTGATAAGGGATCTTCTCAACTCATATCGGGAGCCAAAAAGTTAAGATAATTGATTATCTAGGAGACCCATTATCATCGTACATCTCAGGATATTTGCTTTGGTGCTGGGGATGACTTACCTCGTATATCCGAGGTTGCCTATCACTTTTAATGGGCAGCGCCGCGAGGGTCCACAGAGCAACCGTTCCGATCGCCAGGAAAAAAGCGACTGATGCGACAGCAAGCAAAAGAATCACCTTAACAATCTGCATACCGAGCCGGCGATACCCAAACGGAACGCTCGCCAACATCGGTGAATGCAGCACGCTGGCTTCTAGCTGATTCACCAATCGACCCGCGCTAATTGCGGCACGAATCAAATACTTGCCGAAAGAAGTACGGCTGGGGTTTGAGGACGCTGGGGTCGCCATTTTCCCACCTCCATTTACTTCACCGCACGTGCGGTCAAACCGCTATAAACAATTTGGATCCAAGCCTTAGCTTACTCCTCCCCTGCGGATTTCCATGACCGTTGATCACTTGGTTTACGCTGCTGATCGCCAGTGGTACTGCATGGATTGATGCAGTGCACTCTTCTGAAAATCACCATTGACGTTATGCCGACCCGCTTGATAAACCGCACAGGCAAGCGCTGGAAAACCAGCACCCCAGGTGGCCACAACCTTCAAGGCCACGTCACTCCCGTGATGGTTGTCCCAAGGGCGATTAGCGTTCGGTGGCTCGCCCGGTTACCGCTCCCGCGGTGATGAGCGCTCTTTCACATCTGCCTCACGGAGCCCTGCTTCGTTGAAGCTCCTTTTCCATTTCCGTGCTGGGAATTCTTCCCGCATGGGTGGCATTCCTCCGCACTGCCTGGAGGAACTCACCATGTTGCGCTTCACAGGAGCTGAACTTCACGCCGTCTTGACCGAAGCGGCCGTCATCGGCTGCCGAGTCATCCTGGTCAAAGACCACGGTGTCTACCTCATGTCCGAGTTCGGTGAAAGCAAACCCGACGGAGGTAGCCGCAAACACATCGCCTACGCCATGGGCTGCAACCCTGACGTCGACGACTTCGACGCTTGGTGGAATCGCGCACGCAGTGAATTCGGTGGCGACGATTTTGCCGAGTACTTCGACCTTGATGATCCGGTACTGGAAAGCCTACGCGGCACCAACGGGTCGCTGGTAGTTGAAGCCACATCCACGCACCTGTACATCGCTGCCGAGATTGCCAGCTCCGGGAAATCCTGAATGCTCTCGCAACACCCGCGATGTCCCAGGGATGCACGAGCCAGTGCCTCTCTGGGATCTCGCCCACTTCAATCTTTACGCCGACAGCAGCCGTTCATCTGGACCTTTCGAATGGAAAGCCTTTGCTGGAAGCGGGTGGAAACTTGCACTGCTCGTTGCCCTTTATCGGGTATTGCCCTCACAGGAAACCGCGTTTTAATGCCTAGACACGCCCAGTTCACAGTGTGAGTTGTGGCGATGGGACTTCCCCCGAGTTGTTCGTGAAGCCATCGCCGGATCAGCTCCCGGGAGGCACCAGTGTCCAGGAAGAACCGCTCCTTACCTGCCGTTGTCCTGAGCCCAGGCATATGGCAATTCATCGCCGAGGTTGGTACGGCTACTGACGCAGTCGAGCAATCAGGGCAGCGCTTGCAAGTCGTATTGGGCATTGCCCTGGCATCGTTAGACCGTCGCCACTGGCGCCAGTCGATCGAGTTGCTGCTCGGTCAAGCTTCCCAGAGCGACTCACGCTCATCGACGGTTGCCCCTCAACTACTGGTAACTCACATCACGCCAGAGGCCGGTCCTGTTTTTCTGCACATCAGGTTGCCACATGAGATCGGTGTGGACATCTCATCAACCTGAACACTCGCACTACCACTGTCCACTTACCCCACCGGGAACCCTTCCCGGCCGGGCAGCGTTCCCCTTCTTTGACTGGAGAACGTCATGTCCGATATCTACCTGGATGTCACCAACAAGATTGTCAGTGCCCTGAGCCAAGGGGTCATCCCCTGGATCAAACCCTGGACCACTTCAGGCTCCAGTGCTGACGCACCTTTCCCCATCAACGCAATCACTCGGCGCCCGTACGCCGGCATCAACATTCCACTGCTATGGGCCGAAGCCCGCCTGCGCGGGTACCGCCAGGATCGCTGGCTCACCTACAACCAGGCTCGGAAAGCCGGTGGTCACGTACGCAAGGGCGAACAATCGACCCTCGCGGTGCTGTACAAACCCATGAGCAAGGAAGCGCACGACGAAGACGGTCAGGTCGTCCGTGATGAGCAAGGTAACGTCAAGATGGTGCAGTTCGCACTGCTACGGACGCATTGCCTGTTCAACATCGAACAGACCGAGGGACTACCCAACGAGGAACAGCAGCACGAGGAGAGTGCAGATCCGGTGGCGTTCATCGATCATGCACCTGCCGAGCGACTGTTGGCCGCCAGCGGCGCACGTATCGAGCATCGCTACGGGGATGACGCATTCTATCTACCGATCCGGGATCTCATCCAATTGCCCACCAAGGCCCAATTTGTGGACGTCAGCAGCTACTACGCAACCGCATTACACGAACTGACGCACTGGTCGGGTCACCACGCTCGCCTCAACCGAGAAGGCATCACTGCCGGGCACGCCTTCGGCTCTGCGGCGTACGCCTTCGAGGAGTTGGTCGCGGAGATGGGTGCGGCATTTCTCTGCGCCCTCACCGGCACCCAGGGCGAGCTGCGCCACGAAGAGTACCTGGCATCCTGGTTGAAGATCCTCAAGGAAGACAAGCGGGCCATCTTCCGCGCCAGTGGACAGGCGCGTGAGGCGTCCGAGTACCTGGTGGCACTGCAGTCCGATCAGTCCAGCGAGACGACCGAACGGCTCACGGCGTGACTTTTCACCTCAAATAGAAAGGCCCCAACCGGGGCCTTTATTTTGCCTGCAACGCCGACCATCGGTCGCTACAATTGAGCATGCGATTACTGCACCCAGCTCTCGACGACATCCGAGCCGTACTCCTGCTTCCACTGCTTGAGGATCTTGTGGTTGCCGCCCTTGGTTTCGACGATCTCGCCGCTCTGCGGGTGCTTGTAGCGCTTGACCTCACGCGGCTTGCGCTGAGCGCCGGTGGAGGCGCTGGAAGTACTCACGCTTACGCCCTTGGACGGGTCGAGAATGGTGATGACCTGGCGCAGGTTCATGCCGTACTCATCCAGCAAGGCCTTGAGCTTTTGTTCAAACTCGATTTCCTGCTTCAGGCCGGAATCGTTTTTCATCGCATCCAGCTGTTGAAGTTGAGCAGCCAGTTGAGCTTCCAGTGCTTTGAATTCGGCAAGTTTGGACATGTGAAATCTTTCCTAGGGTTGGGACATGTGTAGCAATCTTACCTGAGGCACAAGTACTAGCCGAGCGTTAACTCACTCTCCAGCTAACTTTTCATCTCTCAAAATGTGCACATATCTATGTGACTAATCAGTCCGGCAAGAACTGGCAAAGGTGCCCCACTAGTTCACGAGGTGCGGCACTATTGCCGATTTTAAACAGCATGTCGCGCTGACTGCGTGGCAACAGTTTCGCGCAACGCGTGGCGGCCGACCGAATGGCAGCATCGGTCCCATGAATCCGGTCAGCCAGTAGCACGATCAAAATGGCATCGCTCAACGTCATCAGGCCACATTCCTCGAAATAATATCGGACAGTCTACCTCCCGGGAAAAGGACAGGCCATTCCGGTACCACAGGTAACCCGATGCACCAGGCTTCGAATTTTCGCGTTCGCGAAAAGGCTCAAGGCGTTAAAGGGTAACGGCGGCAATGGTAAGGGGGCACAAGGGTAAGAGGCCTATCCGAAAAAGCAAAAGGACCTTCTGAATGCAAAGCAGGTAATGCAATGAAGCGCTGGTGGTTCACACATCAAAAAGGCAATGGCGCGGACCCCACGCGCGCTTCAGCGCCCGAGGGATTTCTCCTCCCACTCACCTCTGATTCCCTGCTAGGTGCCGAACACCGAAAAAAGCTACTGCAGCGCATCTGGCAATACACAGCGCTCTCCGAGCCGCAGTTCGAGCAGCTCTACCTTGATCCGATCCGCCGTTACGCCAGCTATGTGCAGCAACTCCCCGCCAGCGAAAGCCACCACCATGCCTATCCAGGCGGCATGCTGGACCACGGACTGGAACTGGTGGCCTGCAGCCTGAAGTTGCGCCAGTCGTACCTGCTACCCAGCGGCGCCGCACCGGAAGACCAGGCCGCGCAGGCCGACGCCTGGAGTGCGGCGATTGCGTACGGCGCCCTGCTCCACGACATTGGCAAAATTGCCGTTGACGTGCAGGTGGAGTATCAGAATGGTGAGGTGTGGCACCCCTGGCACGGGCCATTGACTCAGCCCTACCGCTTTCGCTACGTCGCCGGTCGTGACTACAAGCTTCACGGCGCAGCTGCCGGGCTGCTGTACACACAGGTTTTGACGTCCCGTCAGCTCGACTGGCTCAGCAACTATCCAATTCTGTGGGGCCACCTACTGTTTTTGCTAGCCAATCACTACGAGCACGCCGGCACCCTCGGGGAACTGGTGCTGCAAGCTGACCGGGTCTCCACCGCGCAGAACATCGGCGCCAACCCCACCAAGGCCCTGCAGGCACCTAAACACTCGCTGCAGCATCACATGCTCACGGGCCTGCGCCACCTGGTCAAAAACGAGTTTAAGCTCAACCAGCCCGGTGCGGCCGGCTGGCTCACTGAGCACCATCTGTGGCTGGTCAGTAAGGCTGCGACCGACAAACTGCGCGCTTACCTGCTCGTTCAGGCGGTCGACGGCATACCCTCCTCCAACATCGCCTTGTTCGATGAGCTGCAATCACATGGATTGGTGGATGCGACACCGGAGGGCAAAGCGGTATGGAATGCCACCGTGGCTGACGATGACTGGCAACATCGCTTTACCTTTCTTCGCCTGCAGCCGAGCCTGATCTGGGCCAATGAGCCGAGGCCAGATTACTTTAGCGGCACGGTAGAGCCGATGATGGACGGTCCACTACCGACCAGCGAAACCAACGAGTCGGCCCCGGATCAGCCGCCTGCAACACCAGAAGCAACACAAGCCGGCGCCGTGCTGCAGAATCAGGAATTCGACTACCTCGACGACCTTATGGACATGTTGCAAGTGCCGGGCGAACGCGAGAGTGGATCAGCTGTTGAGAAGGCTCAATCTGCCACTGCTCCACCACAGGATTCCGTGGGGCTGGCCTTTATCGAGTGGCTGCGCGAGGGAGTTAACAGTCATCGCTTAGTGATCAACGATATCAAGGCCAAGGTCCACACCGTGGACGGTACTTTTTTCCTGGTCACACCGGGCATTTTCCAACGCTATGTCGCTGAGTGTTTGAACTGCAACTCGGAAATTGAAAAAAATGAAGCGTGGCGGCAGTTGCAACGCAACTTCGAGCGGATAGGCCTTCACAAAAAACAGAAGAACGGGCAAAACATCTGGGCTTGTACAGTTAAAGGCCCGCGTAAGTCCAGCATCTTGAGCGGGTATCTACTACGCGATGCTAAATCATTGAACTGTCTTCCGCCGCAAGACAATCCCTATCTTTCACTGCATTCATAGTCCAGATAGGGCACACGAAAGCACCACACATAAAACATCACCCAAGGGCTTTACTATGCAGCACAGTGATATTTCTGAGACACAGCCGGCAGTGGGCATGCCCCTCGTAAAGCTAAACTATGCAGCCAGCCATCGCATTAAATAAAAATTAGAGCTCACAAAACCTCATCTATTTTTCATAACAGCTATACAAGCTCAAACCACCCACAGACCTAAAATCTTTATCATCACTTAAAATATTAGCCACTCCTGACTCTTTCATAAAATGACAATACAGAGCATCATATCCATCGATTTTAAAATCCCTGATCAAGCCCATTACTGAGTCATCCACTTTCGCTCCCACACCTAGAGGGAGTGGCTCAGCCATACCCTTAACCTGTGCCCATGCGTTGTCAATCTCGTTTAAAACAGCTTTTCGTTCTGCTTCAATGCCTCTGAAATTTTTGATCGGAAATTTGGGGGAGCTATTTAACGCCCTGTAAATCCCTAATTCAGAGTTTTCAATCAGACTTGAGAGCTCCACCAAAACCAAAGGTGAGTAATACAGTTTAGCCTTCACATCCAATGCATCCTGAATAAACTCAGGATAGTGCAAAATCTGGTAATCCCTGGGTGCATTCCCATAAAATGTTTTCGAGGCGGCGTACGTTGCCCAATACCAAACATTTGTATCCACAAAATAGCCATGCTCTGAAGAAGCTTTATTTTTCTTGATATCCACCCACATATCTACATGCCTTTCCTTGCATTGTCCAATCCACGACCTACAGCACCGCCTTTGTCTCTATAGAACTTTATAGCATTAGAAATCACAAGATTAAGGATATTCCTACCATGATCTGATATCCCCTCAAACTCAAGGCGCGCCTGCAACTCACTGATTTCTCTATCTTTAAGCAAAGCACCGATACTTGCGTTAAAAAACGGAGACGCAAAAACTTCTATTCCTGAAAAATCCAGCACGAGTTTTTCATCACCCTCACCGGAGCGAGCCCAAGAGTTCAAAATCAACTCTTTCAACTTCGTACCGGCCGACATAGAAACCGCATTACCGCCAACAACATCTTTAATTACTATATTTTTCATGTGTCACCCTCAAAAATAAGCCGGAACATCCTCTACAATCTCCGACTTAAATTTATAGTGTTTATCATCACAATTGACCGTGATGCTTACAAGCGTACCTAAAAGCTTACCCGGAACTCTTTGGACTACATAGTCGCCACGACTATCAATAGATGCCATGAATTCGTCGCTACAAACCGTAAGCGTACCACCATTCAACGCCACAAACTTTTTTAGTATTCCAAAACCTAAACCTCTGGGCATGTCAGCCGGACTATCAGTCCGGGTAGAGTTACCCATTTCTAATGCCCAAGCTATAGCTGTCTTCCCATCCTTATCTGGGTAGACCCTCTGAACCGACCCTACAATTCCGCTACCCATTGCAGTCCGTTCATTGACATAAGCAAAGGGCAAACCTGGCCTAGCACCAGCATCGGAGTTGCAGCTGCGCGCGATGTTCTTCCGTTCATCACACGACGACAACTGTATTTATAGACAGTATCAATAATCTGCAAAATCGAGCGGATGCTAGACCCTGTGCCAGCATTTTGATAGCGTCGAGCACTATTTAGCGACACCGGGACGGCGCTCGACAGCTCAATCTCGGAATGGACTAACCGGTAAAAGGCAGGGGCGGTCGAGTTTTGATTAACACATCGATTGGGGCATTCAACGGGCCTAGTTGGGAAGCACTGATGCAGCTCGTTCTTAAAAAAAAGTATGCTGCTGAGGGCTATCAGCATGTCCCGGCCTCAGGTGGTGATTTCGGAATTGAGGGATTTACCCGAGAAACCGGCCATGCATTTCAATGCTACTGCCCAGACTTTCACTATGAGCGTAAAGAACTCTACGCTCATCAGCGCAAAAAAATAACAACTGACTTGAACAGCTTGAGAAATTACGCAACCGGTCTTCAATCGATCCTTGGTGATACGCGAATAAAAAACTGGTACCTCATAACACCCGACGTCATTAATAAAGACCTCATCGTGCACGCGGTCAATAAGCAGAATGAGGTGCGCGACTGGGGCCTGCCGCACTTGCACGAAGAGTTCACAGTTTATGTGCATGACGCGGGCTACTACATGAACGAGATCAATGAAGTGCGCCAAATTGAGGGTGTGCCAATCACGATCGCTCGCGAAACGCTGAAGATACCGGAACTGAACGACGAAAAAACCGACTACGAAGGGAACCTGGAGCGTAAGACCAAGTTGCGCATTGGGGATAAAGGTGAAGCCGCTTTCGAGGGCTTACTCAAGCTAACTCGACGTGCATTTTTGGATCACGACCCATTCTTCCACCAGCTATACAACTCCCACCCGCATACGTACTGGCAAGTCGTACCGAGACCCCTCACATCTGGCAGCAAAGCCGAAGGCCGATTTGGTAAGCAGGACTTCATCTATCTTGCGGCGTCGGACGAGTATCGATGCCCTGCCGGGCAGCTACTAACCAGGCGGCATTCGTCGATGGACGACGGCATGTTATTGCATTGTTACTACTTCTCAGGCTGCCAGTCCTGCTCAATGCAAAAGCAATGTACGACGGGTAAGGAGCGCCGAGTGAAGCGCTGGGAACATGAGGCTGTAGTCGACGCGTGCATGTTCGTCTAGAACATGATCCAGCGATGATGAGGGTTCGTCGACAGACTGTTGAACATCCTTTCGGAACGCTAAAGTACTGGATGGGAAGTACCCACTTCCTGACCAAAACCCTGCCGAGGGTGAACACTGAGATGAGCCTTCATGTGCTCGCCTACAACCTCAAACGAATGATGAGCATCTTCGACATCGCAGGACTGCTTGAGGCGATCAGGGCGTGAACCCAGCCGCTTGGCCCGCCAGTTCGAAGCCGTTTTGGGGGGCG
>NZ_JBWKXT010000036.1:0-12826 GCF_059423245.1 Pseudomonas sp. GW460-LB5 | reverse complement strand
CCGTGGGGCCCGCTGCCGCGGCCAAAACGGCATTATGAACGTCTATGTCACTAACTGAGCTCATTCGCGCTTCCGCCAGCGGATTCCATAGGCATCCCTCGCGACTCTCAGTTTCGAGGTATCTAGCGCGTTTTCACACGGCCTGGGTCGAAAGCAGACATTCACAGGACGTACCATCTTCCGCGCAACTGCCAATCAGTGAGTAATTCCGCCTACGTGGCCAAAAGCTCTCATTTGATAGTCGGTTACAGCTTGGAACAGAGACTCAGCTATCAGGCGTAATCTTTCCACCTCTATTGCAGGCGCGCCAGTATCCTGAGCTTCGTGATACCGGCGCATTGCCTCAATTGCCTCGGTGTAGGCTGGGTGGTCGGGCAGCAAAATCTTCGACTGTTTGGGCATCAGTGCCTCGATATCAGTGAATTGATTCAGACAGACTGCCGGCCTCAAGCACCTGGAAATCCACTACCGCGTGATAAAGGAAGTCAGCCAACACTCTAAGCCGCTCGATTGTCGCTGGAGATGCCCCGTTATCTTGGGCGGTCTGATGCGCCCTTATCGCTTCAAGGTCTTCGCGCAGAAGCGGCTCGCCGGCTTTGGCCATACCTTCCAAGGTTCGCTTCATGCTCTGCCCATTCTGCTCTGTCGATCCATTATAGGGCGATAGCGACGGTGTGATGACAGGCATCGATCCAAGGCTTTGTGTTTAGCAATTCAGGCCTCATCGCGGCAAACCGGTACCCATAGGAATGTCACCAGCCTCCCGACCTGCGCCAGCATCTGTGAGAGCCGCGCGTATCGGCGATGGGTCGCGAAGCAACCCCAATACTCAGGCGCCGTGTCGATAGCCGCCGCAAGAGCCAAGCACACCTACGCTGCCTTAGAGAAATCGCCCCCTTCCTCACGTGAGTCATTAGGCCCCACGAAAAACAGCACGTCCATCACAACCCGCAGCAAACCAGCAAAAGCCACACTAATTATGGGGGACCAGATGGGGGACCAAAAACACACAGGCACAAAAAAGCCCCGAATATCAGGGCTTTAATGAGAATTAGTGGCGGAAGCGTAGGGATTCGAACTTTCTCGATTGCAGTGTGATCCGTTCCGAGCAAAAGTGTGCGCTATCATCCCAGGCTGTGTAAAAAAGCCCCAGTTCACGAAGAAGATATGCGGACCAGGCCTGTAGGTCTAGCAGATGGAGGCGTGGATCACCCTGGATCGGTCATAGGCATGGTGGTTGTGCCATCTGGACCGCGGCAGCTGGCCTCATGCCCTGATCGCTTACGTAGTCCTGCAATTCCGATTATCTTCATCATTCATTTGAGGTTGTAGGATAGCTTGAAGGTTCATCTCGACGATTACCCTCGGCAGGGTCTTGACCAGGAAGTGGGTGGTTCCCAGTTTGAGCGTTCCGAAAGGATGCTCCACCGTCTGCTGCCACCCGCGTCGGGTCATGCCCAAGGCGCGCGGCAGAGACATGCTTCCTTTCCATTGAGCCCACTGGTTGTACATGGTCGTCTTATGGGATGACGCGGTGTAGTGGTGGGTCGCGGATGACAACTATCCACCCATTACAGCCCCTCGACCGGTAAAGCAACACCATCCATGCGATGTAAACCCCTTCTGGTGAACAGCCTGACAGTAAGGATTGACCATCACCGCCCGCCGGTAGCAATCCGATCGGAACAGCTGCTTCGCCTGGTTCCTCCCGCACCTCAACTTCCAACCACTTCGACATCGAACGCCTTGCCCTCGGTCGCGACTCGCCTGGCATACCCGACGCCCCACACCATCGCCCGACTCATGGTTTCGCCAGGGCATTGGAAAAAGGCTTGCTCACTCATCATCGAGCCATCGGCGCGATAAACTCCGATGAACAACTGAGTGGCACCCGTTCGTGACAAGCGTGCCTGCACTTCGAGACAGGCTCCTGTGTCCAGCGTTTCCTCATGGATCTGGTGGTGCAGGATCGGATCGCACCATTGACGATAGGTTTCCCCTCTTCTTTTCATCTGCCTGTCCTCTGCTGTTGTCAGCGGTAGATAGCCTCGCGCGCGTAATCAGTCCAAATGAAACGACGCCATCGGACAGGCGGCCGAGTTATACAAAGCGGTTTTTTTGTACATCCACCATTCGTCGCCAAATCCGCAAATCTCATACAACCTTCGTTTCGTCGCCGTCCTTCTAACGCCACAAGCAAAACAACTGGCAATCGCTACAGGACAAGATCATGGCCACGAGATTCACGTATGGCGCACGGTTGCTCGGTCTTATGTTGCTCAGCATCGGTGCTTTGCAGCTCTCGGGTTGCGACATGGTGTTGTTCAATCCAAAAGGTCAGGTCGGGTTGGAGCAGCGCAACCTGATCATTCTCGCCACGCTGCTTATGCTGATAGTGGTAGTCCCGGTCATGATCATGGCGCTGGTATTCTCGGTGCACTACCGCGCCTCCAATGAAAAGGCGCGCTACACGCCGGAATGGAACCATTCGCGCGCTATCGAGGCAGTGGTCTGGGGTGTGCCGCTTATCATCATCATTGTGCTCGGCGTGGTGACCTGGCGCTCGACCCATGCGCTGGACCCGTACCGACCACTCGTGGCTGACCGACCGGCGATAAAGGTTCAGGTGATCGCCACAGACTGGAAATGGCTATTCGTCTATCCCGAACTCGGCATCGCCTCGGTCAATGAGTTGGCCATGCCAGTGGATACCCCGGTGGATTTTCGGGTGACCTCCGATGGCGCCATTACTTCATTCTTCATTCCGGCCCTCGGCGGGCAAATCTATGCCATGGCGGGCATGCAGACCCAGCTGCATCTGATCGCCAACCACAAGGGTACCTACAACGGCATCGCTGCCAACTACAACGGGCCGGGTTTTTCCGATATGTATTTCGAGGCCTTGGCTTTAGACCAAGCCGGTTTCGACGCCTGGGTGACAGCGGTGCGCAGGTCACCGAATCGGCTTGACCAGGCGCGCTATGCACAGCTGGCCAAACCGAGCGTCGCCCATCCTGTGGAGCACTACGCCAAGGTGGACGACGGCCTGTTCCAGTCCCTGATCGACAAGTACCAGGGCATTGACCGGTCTAACGACGTCGAACGGCGCCTGAGCATCCCTGATGATGAAGCGCCGAAAGGCAGCAAGGAGTGACCCGCATGTTCGGAAAGTTGAGCTGGGACGCCATCCCCATGGACGAACCCATCATCATGTACACCCTTGCTGTAGTCGGCATGATCGGCGTTTGCGGCTTTGGGATGATTACCTACAAGCGCAAATGGACGTATCTGTGGAAGGAGTGGTTGACCTCGGTCGACCACAAGCGCATCGGCGTGATGTACATCGTGGTCGCCCTGGTGATGCTGCTGCGGGGTTTTGCCGACGCGCTGATGATGCGTACTCAGCAAGCCATGGCTTCGGACGGCTCGCCCGGCTATCTGCCACCGGAACACTACGACCAGATCTTCACCGCTCACGGCGTGATCATGATCTTCTTCATGGCCATGCCATTCGTGGTCGGCCTTATGAACATCGTCGTGCCGTTGCAAATCGGTGCGCGCGACGTGGCTTACCCGTTTCTGAACGCGGTGAGCTTCTGGCTGTTCGTATCGGGTGCGGTTTTGGTGAATCTCTCGCTGGGGATCGGTGAGTTCGCCCGCACTGGGTGGGTCGCCTACCCGCCCTTGTCCGGTATCGGCTACAGCCCGGGCGTAGGCGTGGATTACTACATCTGGTCCTTGCAGATCTCCGGCGTTGGGACGTTGCTGACCGGGCTGAATTTCTTCGTCACCATCCTAAAAATGCGCACCACCGGCATGACCTTGTTCCGCATGCCGGTGTTCACCTGGACGGTATTGTGCACTTCGATACTGATTCTGGCCGCATTCCCCATTCTCACCGCCACGCTGTTCATGCTCAGCCTGGACCGCTACCTGGGCATGCATTTCTTCACCAACGAGATGGGCGGCAACCCGATGATGTATATCAACCTCATCTGGGCCTGGGGCCACCCGGAGGTGTACATCCTGATCCTGCCGGCTTTCGGAATCTTTTCTGAGGTGGCCTCTACCTTTTCACGCAAGCGGCTGTTCGGCTACTACTCGCTGGTCTGGGCCACCATCGTCATCACCCTGCTGTCGTTCATCGTCTGGGTACACCACTTTTTCACCATGGGCGCCGGGCCGAACGTGAACGCGTTCTTCGGCATTATGACCATGATCATCGCCGTCCCGACTGGGGTGAAGATCTTCACCTGGCTGTTCACCATGTACCGCGGTCGGGTGCGCTTCGAGACACCCATGCTGTGGACGGTGGGCTTCATCGTCACCTTCAGCATTGGCGGCATGACCGGCGTGCTGCTGGCGGTGCCGGGCGCAGACT
The DNA here is from genome assembly GCF_059423245.1 of Pseudomonas sp. GW460-LB5. Lineage (NCBI taxonomy): Bacteria > Pseudomonadati > Pseudomonadota > Gammaproteobacteria > Pseudomonadales > Pseudomonadaceae > Pseudomonas > Pseudomonas sp. GW460-LB5. The sequence continues at coordinate 8,445 of NZ_JBWKXT010000036.1, read as the reverse complement.
TCCTGCTGCACAACAGCCTGTTTCTCATCGCGCATTTCCATAACGTGATTATTGGCGGCGCGGTGTTCGGCTACCTGTGTGGCCTGACCTACTGGTTCCCCAAGGCGTTCGGTTTCAAGCTCTACGACCCGCTGGGGCGTGCCGCGTTCTGGTGCTGGCTGGCGGGTTTCTATTTCGCTTTCATGCCATCTTACTTTCTCGGTTTCATGGGCATGACCCGGCGCCTGAACCATTTCAATGTGCCTGAGTGGCGGCCGTTTCTGCTGCTGGAGATGGTTGGTGTGCTTATCATCCTCTGCGGCGTGGCCTGCCAGGTAATGCAATTGATTGTGAGCATCCGCAAGCGCCACGAAAACCGCGACCACACCGGCGATCCCTGGGATGGCCGCACGCTGGAGTGGGCCACTGCGTCACCGCCGCCGTTCTACAACTTTGCCGAGCAACCGGTGGTGCACGGCATCGACGCCTATTGGGGAATGAAGGAGCGTGGGGTCAAGACGCTGATCGAGGCGGATTTTCGCAGGATTCACATGCCGTGCAACACTAGCCTGGGCGTGTTGATCGGCGCATTGAGCACAGTGCTGGGCTTCGCCTTGGTCTGGCATATCTGGTGGCTGGCGATTGCCTCACTGCTGACCACGGTGGCAGCACTGATCGTACGCAGCTACGACCGGCATACCGAGTACTACGTGACGGCCGAGGAAGTCGAACGCGTGGAAACCCAACGGCGTCAGCTGATGGCGGAGGCCTGAGCCATGTCGCACATCATCTTGAACGAAAGCGCCCACCAGCAGGAGCAAGGCTACGAGGATGCGGGTTCGCTGAGCCTGTTCGGCTTCTGGATCTACCTGATGACCGACTGCATCCTGTTCGCCACGTTGTTCGCCACTTATGCGGTGCTGGGCCAGTCCGTGGCGGGCGGCCCTGGCCCTGCGGACATCTTTGAGCTGCCCTACGTCCTGGGCGAAACCAGCCTGCTACTGCTCAGCAGCATCACCTATGGCTACGCCATGCTGGCCAACCACCGCAAGGACAAGCGCCGGGTGCTGCAGTGGCTGGGGGTCACCTTTGTGCTGGGCCTGGCTTTCGTCGCCATGGAGGTGAACGAGTTCCACCACTTGATCGCCGAGGGCTACGGGCCGCAGCGCAGCGCGTTTCTCACCGGCTTCTTCACCCTGGTCGGCACCCATGGCCTGCACGTGCTGGTCGGCCTGGTGTGGATGGCCCTGCTGATGATCCAGGTCCAGCAGCGTGGCCTGTGCTGTGTCAACTCCACACGGCTGAGCTGCCTGAGCCTGTCCTGGCATTTTCTCGACATCGTGTGGGTGTGCGTGTTTACCGTCGTCTACCTGTTCGGAGTGATCTGATGAGCAACGAAAGCCAGATTCACAGCAGTGCCGGCGCCAGCCAGTCCAGCCACAGATCGTACAATATCGGCTTCCTGCTGGCTGCGTTGCTGACCATTGTGCCGTTCGGGCTGGCCATGTTTCCCAGCTTGCCGCGCGCCGCTACCTTCCTGTTGGCGCTGGTCTGCGCGGTGGTGCAGATTCTGGTGCACATGATGTTCTTCCTGCACCTGACCACCGCGCGTGAGCAGCGCTGGAGCCTGGTGGCGCTGGTGTTCTCCGTGGTGATCATCGTGCTGTTGGTGGGGTTGTCGCTATGGATCATGTACTACGTGCACTACAACATGCTCGGTTTGTGACCCGTCCTCGCCCACGGGCTTGTCCTGCCGGCTGGCGATGGTGTTGCTGAGCGGGTTAATGGATGAAACCATGCGTGCCGCCCTGCTCAGGGCTGTTGGTAATGCCCCGGCGATGTGCCGCGCTCGTGGTCATGCTCAAGGCGCTGCACCTGCACGTCAGTAAACGACGACGCTTCACTACGATGCAGGCCTTGCAGGTAATCGCGCGCCGCTTCGCGACTCAAGTTTTCCTGTTCACTGCGCAGCTCGCAGGTGCCGGGTTGGTTGTCGAGGATGTAGCTGATCAAGTACAGGTAGTTGGCCATACGGATACTCCTTTTTTCAGATGGGGATGGACGACTCAGTAGGATTGATCGTTATCGGTTCGCATTCGTTCAGCCCAAAAGACGGCTGGCAGCCGGCAAGGGTGAACTCTGTTTGCCATCGTGCAAGGCTTTGGTGGTGCATGATTAAGGCTTCCTGCATGCTTGGTCGCCAGTTTTGTTTGCCACAAGATGAAAGGCCAACTTTCATTAGAGCCTCTTGTCCGCCCGAGTGAAATTCTTTGCACGATGTGCCGCTTTCCATGGGTCACTGGTTAACACAGACCTTCCTGTGTAACTACCGACATGAGGTGTCAATCATGGCTAGCAATCAAGACGACCGCGGGAATCAAGGTGGCAACGCCAACACCAATCCAGGCAACTTTGCCAATGACCGGGAAAAGGCATCCGAGGCCGGGCACAAAGGCGGCCAGGTGTCAGGAGGTAATTTCAAGAACGATCCAGAGCGCGCCTCGGAAGCAGGTGACAAGGGTGGCCAGGCATCCGGCGGTAATTTCAAGAACGACCCTGAGCGGGCATCCGAAGCTGGCCACAAGGGCGGCCAGGCGTCCGGCGGCAACTTTGCCAATGACCGCGAAAAAGCCTCGGAAGCCGGACGGGTCGGTGGCCAGCATAGCCACGGTGGCGGTCGCAAGAGTGATGACAACCGCTAGTCATCCGTGAAAATCGCAGGGGCAGCCGGGCTGCTCCTGCGCGCTGATGTGGACGTCCCATGTTCATGCACAATAAGATTGCAACACACCGTGCCCGTGGCGCAGCCCAATCCGGGCATCATGGCGGCCTCACGCGCACCTGCCATCAAAACAGCTTGCTTGCGCCCCGTTGCCCATCACGCCACGCCAGTCGGACCATCTAGTACCTGTCTGACCCGGCAAGCCAGATCGTGTGGCTGGCAGGGCTTGGAGATGACCTCGAACTCGGCGCCGCCAATGTCAGTCCGCTCGATCGCGTTTTCCGCGTAGCCTGTCGTCAGCAAGACTTTGATCCCAGGTTGCAGGCGCCGCACGGCTCGGGCAAGCATTACGCCGTTCATGCCGCCCGGCATGATCAAGTCGGTAAACAGCAAGTCATATCGCTCCCCAGCCTGGATCAGTTTAAGCGCCTCGCGGGCGTTAAGCACCATGTCGGCGGCATAGCCGTAGTCCTCCAACACCATCTTCGCCAGCTCGGCCACATCCGGCCGGTCCTCGACGATCAGGATGCGCTCACTGCCAGCACTGCGCTTAGCCACTTTCGACGGTTGCTGCTGCACCAGCTGAGCGTCATCCACCGGGAAGTACAGGCGCAACGTGGTACCTTCGCCTTCTTCGGTGTAGATACGCGCCGCGCCCCCGGACTGGCGGGCAAAACCGTACACCATCGACAACCCCAGCCCCGACCCTTTTCCCTCTTCCTTTGTGGTGAAAAAAGGGTCCATCACACGGTCACGGATGCCCGCAGGCATACCGACACCGTTGTCGGTGATGGATATACTCACGTAGCCACCCGGCAGCAATCCGTCAAACGACAGGCTTGGATCGGTGATCAGGACGTTTCGGGTTGCGATGAATATGTGCGGCCGCTTGCGGCCTATCAGGGCATCCCTGGCGTTGAGGAAAATATTCAGCAGGGCCACTTCTGCCTGTGTCGCGTCGATCCGGCAGCTACGCAGCTGGTCCTCAAGATCAAACTCCACCGTCACCTCGGCGCCGAACGTACGCTCGATGATTGGGCGCGCATCGTCAATCAGGTGGTTCAGGTTCAGTACCCGTCCATGCAACTTCTGCTTACGGGCGAACGCCAGCAATTGCTTGGTCAAGGTACTGGCACGGTCGACTGCCGATTGCGCATGCCCGACGCTACGGCGAATACGGTTCAGGTCCGCCTGGGGCTTCTCGGCTTGACGGGCGATCAGGCCCAGGTAGCCACCCATGACCTGCAACAGGTTGTTGAAGTCGTGGGCGATTCCGCCTGTCAGCTGCCCCAACGCTTCCATTTTTTGCGCCTGACGCAGGGCGTCTTCGGCGTCGCGGCGTCGGCTGACATCCAGCTGAGAAGCAAAGTAATAGATCAGCTCACCGCGCTCATTGAAAATCGGCGAGAGAAACAAGGCATTCCAGAAGCTTGAACCGTCCTTACGATAGTTGAGGATCTCAGCCGCAATATCGACGCGCTGCTCTATGGCCTGACGCAGGCTGTCTACCACCGTGCGGTCGGTGTCGGGCCCCTGCAGGAATCGGCAGTTTTGGCCCAGAATCTCCTCCGCGGCATAACCTGTCATTTCCAGGAAGGCCCGGTTGGCGAAGATGATCGGGTTGTCGTCTCGGTTAGGATCGGTGACGATCATCGGCATCCGGGTAGTTTGCACCGCGGCGAAGAACATATCGCGGGCCAAGCCGGAAATGTCGCCCGAAGCCTGGTTGCTGACGCGCGCCTTCTTTTCGGTCACGAGAATCTCCTTGATCATTGCGCCTGGTTCGTTAAATCTGGACAACTTTCGTGGGCAGGTTGCTCCCGGTCAGCCGCCAAGTTGCACGACGTCGGCAGTTTCAGGGAACAGGCTATCCACTCGCTGCTGGACACCCTGGACGGCAACTACCTCAGCTGGTCGAGCACTGCTTTGGCCAGCGAAGAGGCCGTTATTGGATGGATTAGCCATTTGAAACTGACTCAGACCACTCGTCCGTTGGGCTGTCCGCTTTATTGGCCATGGTTGTCCTCTAAGGACACCAGCCAGAGCCTTTCTCATGCGACAGCTATTTCAAACGATAACCCTTCCCCTCGCTTGCTCTCTGCTGTGGGCCTGCTCCGCTCACGAAACGAAGTCTCCTGTGGAGACACCAGGCAGGCCCGAGTCTGCTAAAACCCAGCTGCTGGAAGCCGGCGCCGCGACGCTGCAGTCCAAGCCGCCCATTGAGGCCATCAACGCTTACCTGGATGGCTTTCACTTCTACAACGGGCATCCGGACGTGCAGATGGAAGCGCACCACTACTGCTCCATCCTCAACGAGGATGTCATTCAATGTGTGATATTCGACGGCAATACCAAGGGGGCGAAGATCATGGGCGTCGAGTACATCATCGACGAGAAGCTTTTTGCCGGCTTACCAACGAGGGAGAAGGCGATGTGGCACAGTCATGGCTACGAGGTCTCCTCTGGGCAGTTGATCGCCCCAGGCATCCCTGATCCTGCGGAACATGCCCTGATGGCGCGACTGGCTCACACCTACGGGAAGACGTGGCACACCTGGCATACCGATCAGGACAAAGCGCTGCCGGTGGGGGTGCCGCAGTTGATGATGGGCTTTACCGCAGATGGGCAGGCTGACCCGGCGATGGTCGAACAGCGCAATGGGCGCTTGGGTGTGGATGCTGGGAAAACCAAAGGCGAGCGGGCTGACATCCGTATTCCTGATGCTGATCCCCAGGCGGATGGCTGGCAGCACGGTAATGTCATTCAAATCACCGATCCAACCGGTGCCCATGTACATCGTTCTTCAACAGCTACGCCATCCACTACGAATAGCCGGTCTAGCCAATAGCCGCCTGCAACAACTGTGTTAGATAAGGTCTTGGGCGCGCCCCCTTCGGGGAGAGGCTGTCGTGTTTGGCGATCATCATGATGGTGATCATCCCCCAAAATCCAAGGGAAAGTAAGGTGTGAAAAGCCCGGTGCATCGGCACCGGGCTTGCGCCTTCATTTTTCGAGTGTGGCCGCCTGGTTACCTCCTTCTTCAGCGATAGCAGAAAGCTTGTCGTCCGCCGCTTTTTCCTCGGCCAAGGTATCGCCCAGCAACGACACTGCTTCCTTCATTCCCAAGTGCTTGGCCATGGCGATCAGCGTTCCATAGCTGGCGATCTCGTAATGCTCTACCTTCTGGCAGGCGCCGATCAGTGCGGCATCCAGCACCGCGCCTTGTTCGATTTCATCGAGCAATTCCTTGCTCTCCTCCACCAGCCCCTCCATCGCAACGCACTTCATCCGCTTGAGCTTCAAACCTGCCGACTCCACCAGTTGGTCGATGCGCTCGATCTGACCCTGGGTCTCGGCCAGGTGGGATGTGAAGGCGTCGGCCAGTAGTGGATTGGTGGCGGCCCTGGCCAACCGAGGCAGCGCCTTGGTGATCTGCTTTTCTGCGCTATACACATCAGACAGTTCATGGATAAACAGGTCTTCAACAGTTTTCCGTGCAGCCATTGGTTATCTCCTAGACGGTAGTGATCAGTGCAGGGTGTTACTCAGAAAAGTTTCCGGGCGCTCGACTTCCGGCGCATCGCCGGGAAGGTCGTTGGGTAGAAGCGAGCCGACTCCGAAGGTCATTACGGCCATGCGTACACGCAGAGCTCGACAGGCCAGGCGGGACTCAGCTTCAAATTCGGCCAACGCTTGGCTCATGAGGTGCTCAACACCAAACAGGCGATGTAGCGAGGCTTTCTTGCGCAGAATGTTCATGATGCCTCCGACTTTCTCAGTCTTTGCCATTAATCAAGCCGGAGCCGAGATCTGCGCCTGTAACCGGGTTGGCGGTTGGATCAGACATTGTCCGAAGCTTCATCGCCTCAACTGTTTCAGCTTCGGCAGGAGTGAGCGTCACCGAAGCGGTGCCATCCCCACCATCCACAGCAGCTGATGGATTTTCCACGTACTCCCACTCACTGCCCTCGTTCCAAGGGCCACGCACATTGGGCTCACCAGACATATTGAAATACTTGTTGGTGAACTCCGGCATACCAGGGAGTTTGCCTTGGGGGAAGTTCGGCTGAATGGTATGAAGCGCCTTTTCAAAGGAAAGCTGATGGGCGATCTCCCGGGTCATGAGAAAGCCCAGCGCCTCTTTCACGCCCGGGTCATCGGTAACGTTCATCAGACGTTCGTAGACGATCTTGGCTCGCGCTTCAGCTGCAATGTTCGAACGAAAGTCTGCTGTAGGCTCGCCTATGGTATCGACATAGGCAGCGCTCCAAGGGACGCCAGCCGAATTGGTCAGTGGAGCACCGGCACCATACAAGATGCTGGTGATGTGGGAGTCGTTACCCGCACCATTGATTGCTCGATACAGCTCGCCTTCCTCTTCGACCCCTTCGGCCAAGCGGCCTTTGGCACCCTTGTTGAGCATGACGATTATGGAGCCGACGATCTCCAGGTGGCTGAGCTCTTCGGTTGCAATATCCATCAGCAGGTCTTTACGCCCTGGGTCGTCTTCCGCCAGTGCCTGGGTGAAATATCGGCTAGCAGCGGCCAGCTCGCCCTGAGCACCACCGAATTGTTCGAGCAACAGATTGGCCAGGCCGGGATTGGGCTGGGCGACACGCACGGTATATTGCAAGCGTTTGTTATGGATAAACATGGTTTGCTCCTCGCGGCTAGTAAGCAGGCGCCCTCTAATGTAGGCACCATCAATGCTTAGGAGCGAACAGATGTTATTACGTGCTAAATCCATATCCGCTTTCTGGATGAATGGACCGGGAAGATAAGTTCAATCGAAATTTCACATCACTCGAAAATACCTTAACTCTAATCTTTAGCGTACCCATCCATTCGTCGACCGAAACGAACCCCTGAGACAATCCGGATTCCCAATAACTCATTTCCGAGGATATTGACCATGACGACCCCGACTGAAAACTTACTCGATTGGCTGCGAGATGCTCATGCAATGGAGCAGCAAGCGGAGAAAATGCTCAAAGCACAAGCAGAGCGGTTAGAAAATTATCCCGAGCTTCGTGAGCGGATCGTTCAACACATCGCAGAGACGGAGGGACAACAACGTCTACTTGGGGAATGCATTAAGCGTTTGGGAGGAAGTCCTTCAACTTTGAAAGATCTTGCAGGAAAGCTCATGGCATTCGGGCAGGCTGTGGGTGGTATGACCATGAGTGATGAAGTCGTCAAAGGGGCTATGTCTGGTTATGTATTTGAGAACCTTGAAATCGCCTCCTATACCGTGCTTATTGAGGCAGCAACGGCCTCAGGTGATGAGCTTACTGCCGAAGCGTGCCGAGCGATTTTGAAGGAGGAGGTCGCGATGGCCGACTGGTTGAGGGAGCACTTGCCAGAAATCACCCGCGCATTCCTGAGCCGGTCGGCAACACCTGGCGAAGAAGCGAAACGATGACCCAATATTTGCGCCGTCTGCGATACCCGGCGGCGCAAACAACTGATAAAGGGGCGCCAATGCGAAGCCTATCTGACACACGCTGCTGCTCCGGACGAACGAAAGGCCCATTATGGAAAACGTTCAGCTTTAGCATTCTTCACTTCACCATTGCATTCACAGTTGCATATTTACTTACAGGCTCAGCGCTCACAGGCGGACTGATAGCTGTAATTGAGCCGGCATGTAACACCTTAGCATTCTATTTTCACGAAAAACTATGGCGCCAGCTAGAGCGCAGATGAAAACAAGCGGCGCAGATCGCCTGCCCCTGCCCCTGCCC
>NZ_JBWKXT010000035.1:0-64975 GCF_059423245.1 Pseudomonas sp. GW460-LB5 | reverse complement strand
AGCGCTTGACGGGCATCCATGCCCGTCACCTCCCTACGCAAGCCCTGCGCTCGGCCTCCTGAAGTCGCAATCTGCGTCGCCTGAACTACCGCGCGCTTAGAAGCAAAAACAACGGCAACGGCAACGGCACGAACCGAGTCTAATCAACGATCCTTGAACTGCGCCTCGCGCTTGGCGATGAATGCGGCCATGCCTTCTTTCTGGTCTTCGGTAGAGAAGGCCGCATGGAACACCCGACGCTCAAAGCGCACACCCTCGCTGAGGGTAACTTCGAACGCGCGATTGACGCTCTCCTTGACCATCATGCTCACCGGAATCGACTTGCTGGCAATGGTCGCCGCCACTTTCAGCGCCTCTTCGACCAACTCCGCCTGCGGCACAATGCGCGCCACCAGGCCAGCACGCTCGGCCTCCTCAGCCCCCATCAGGCGCCCGGTCAGGCACAGTTCCATGGCCTTGGCCTTGCCCACCGCACGGGTGAGCCGCTGGGTCCCGCCCATGCCGGGCAGCACCCCTAGGTTGATTTCCGGTTGACCAAATTTGGCGTTGTCCGCCGCGAGGATAAAGTCACACATCATGGCCAACTCGCAGCCGCCGCCCAGAGCAAAGCCGGACACTGCTGCAATGATCGGCTTGCGTCGGTTGGCAATGCGGTCGGCATCGCTGAACAGGTCATCGACGTAGATCTGCGGGTATTGCAGTTCAGCCATTTCCTTGATGTCGGCGCCAGCGGCAAAGGCCTTGGCCGAGCCTGTCAGCACCACGCAACCGATGTTCGGGTCACGCTCAAGCTGGTCCAGAGCCTGGTTGATCTCGCCAACAATCTGCGCGTTCAGCGCGTTCAGCGCCTGCGGGCGGTTGAGGGTAATCAGGCCGACCTTGCCGTGAATGTCCAACAGGATGGTTTCGAATGCCATGCAGTCTGCTCCTTCAAAGATTGCGCGCAATGACCATGCGCTGAATGTCGCTGGTGCCTTCGTAGATCTGGCAAACCCGAACGTCGCGGTAGATCCGCTCCAGCGGGAAGTCACTCAGATAGCCATAACCGCCCAGGGTCTGCAAGGCATCCGAACAGACCTTTTCGGCCATTTCCGAGGCAAACAGCTTGGCCATCGACGCTTCCACCAGCGCCGGGCGCCCGGCGTCACGCAGGGCGGCGGCGTGCAGCACCATCTGCCGGGCCACGGCAATTTTCGTCGCCATGTCGGCCAGGCGGAAGGCCACGGCCTGGTGCTCGATCAGCGCCTTGCCAAAGCTTTGCCGCTCCTTGGCGTAGTCACGCGCCACTTCGAACGCGGCACGGGCCATGCCCACGGCCTGCGAGGCAATACCGATGCGCCCGCCTTCAAGGTTGGCCAGGGCAATCTTGTAGCCCTCGCCTTCTGCGCCCAGGCGGTTGGCCACCGGCACCTGCACGTTGTCGAAGACAATCTGGCAGGTGTCGGACGCGTGCTGGCCGAGCTTGTCCTCGACCCGTGCTACCTGGTAGCCCGGTGAATCGGTGGGCACGAGGAATGCGCTGATCCCACGCTTGCCAGCCTCCGGATCCGTCACGGCAAACACGATCACAACCCCGGCGTTCTGCCCGGAGGTGATGAACTGCTTGCTGCCATTGAGCACATAGTGGTCACCGTCCAGACGCGCACGGGCCTTCAGGCTGCTGGCATCGGAGCCAGCCTGCGGTTCGGTGAGGGCAAAGGCACCCAGCATCGCGCCAGTTGCCAGGGGCGTGAGGAACTGCGCCTTCTGCTGCTCGCTGCCAAACCGCAGGATGGGTACACAGCCCACCGAATTGTGCACGCTCATGATGGTCGAGCAGGCACCATCGCCAGCGGCGATTTCTTCCAGGGCCATGGCGTAGGCCACGTAACCGGTGTCACTGCCGCCCCACTGCTCCGGGACCAGCATGCCGAAAAGGCCCAGCTCCGCCATCTCTTCGATGGCCTCCTTGGGGAAGCGGTGTTCCTTGTCCCACTGCTCGGCAAAAGGTTTCAGCCGTTCCTGGGCAAAGGCGCGTACCGCGTCGGCGATCTGTTGTTGCTCGTCAGTTACCAGCATGGTTCACCTCAGTACAGGCATTCGACAGCCATGGCCGTGGCCTCGCCGCCGCCAATGCAAATGGCCGCCACGCCGCGGCGCAGGTTGTTCTGGCGAAGGGCCGACAGCAAGGTCACCAGGATGCGTGCGCCGGAGGCGCCGATGGGGTGGCCAAGGGCGCAGGCGCCGCCATGGATGTTGACCTTGTCATGGGGCAGGTCAAGGTGTTTCATGGCCGCCAAGGTGACCACGGCGAAGGCCTCGTTAATCTCGAACAGGTCGACGTCGGCCAGGTTCCAGCCGGTGCGTTTCATCAGTTTGTCGATAGCCCCTATCGGCGCGGTCGGGAACAGCGCCGGGGTGTCGGCGAAGGCCGCGTGGCCATGGATCACTGCCAATGGCTTGAGGCCGCGCTTGTCAGCTTCGGAGCGCCGCATCAGCACCAGCGCCGCGGCACCGTCGGAAATCGAACTGGCGTTGGCTGCGGTCACCGTACCCCCTTCACGGAAGGCAGGCTTGAGCTGCGGAATCTTGTCCAGGCGCGCCTTGGGCGGCTGCTCGTCGTCCTTGATGACGCGCTTTTCCTTGCCCTCGGTGACTTCCACCGGCACGATTTCGGCGGCAAAGCGGCCACTGCTGATCGCGTCCTGGGCACGGGTAAGCGAGGCGATGGCGAACTGGTCCTGGGCTTCGCGGCTGAAGCCGTTGGCCTGGGCGCAATCTTCGGCGAAGGTGCCCATCAGGCGGCCTTTGTCATAAGCGTCTTCCAGGCCGTCCATGAACATGTGGTCGATGACCCTGCCATGGCCCATGCGGTAGCCGCCACGGGCTTTGTCCAGCAGGTACGGGGCGTTGGTCATGCTTTCCATGCCACCCGCCACCACCACGTCTGCGGTGCCGGCCAGCAGCAGGTCATGGGCCATGATCGCGGCCTGCATGCCCGAACCGCACATCTTGTTCAGGGTGGTACAGGTGGTGTGCTTGTCCAGCCCGGCACCCAGTGCAGCCTGGCGTGCCGGCGCCTGGCCAAGGCCAGCCGGCAGCACGCAGCCGAACAGCACTTGCTCGACACTGGCAGCATCGATGCCGGCACGTTCCACGGCACCACGAATGGCCGCACTGCCCAGTTGTGGCGCAGTCAGGCTTTTCAGGTCGCCCTGCAGGCCGCCCATGGGCGTGCGCACGGCGCTGACGATAACAATCGGATCATTGGCGAGGGTCATGTTCGCTCTCCTTACTTGGCAGCCATGCGCAGTGCACCGTCGAGGCGGATCACCTCGCCGTTGAGCATGCTGTTCTCGATGATGTGACGGGCCAGCGCAGCGTATTCCTGAGGGCGCCCCAAGCGTGGCGGGAACGGCACGCCGGCAGCCAGCGAAGCACGCACTTCCTCGGTCATGCCAGCCATCATCGGCGTTTCGAAGATGCCCGGAGCGATGGTCATCACGCGGATGCCGAAACGTGCCAGTTCGCGCGCGGCCGGCAAGGTAAGGCTGGCAATGGCACCCTTGGAGGCAGCGTAGGCCGCCTGACCGATCTGGCCGTCATAGGCAGCGATGGAGGCGGTATTGATGATCACGCCACGCTCGCCGGCCTCATCGGCAGCCCCTTCAGCCATGGCTGCAGCAGCCAGGCGCAGCAAATTGAAGCTGCCGATCAGGTTGACGTTGATGACCTTGGCGAAGCTGGCCAGGCCATGTGGCCCCTGTTTGCCCAGCACCTTCTCGGCACCGACGATGCCGGCACAATTGACAAGGCCATGCAAGCTGCCGAAGGCACTGACGGCTGCGTCGACGGCCGCCTGCGCAGCCTGCTCGTCGCTGATGTCGGCCACGGCGAAGCGGGCGTTGTCACCCAGCTCACGGGCCTTGGCCTCGACGGCCTGGGCATTGAGGTCGACCAGCATGACCTTGGCGCCGGCCTCGACCAGCATCTGCGCAGTGGCAGCACCCAGCCCGGAGGCGGCGCCGCTGACAATGAAGTGTTTATTGGCTATCTGCATGATCGGTTTCCTTTCAGGCGCTGGCAGGGGTGGCCTGTTGCGCTTGTTGTTTGGCGACTTCCTGGTTGCGCAGGATGAAGCGTTGCAGCTTGCCGCTCGGGGTCTTGGGCAGCTCGCTGACGAATTCGATTTCGCGGGGGTAAGCATGGGCATACAGGCGCTGGCGTACATGCTGACGCAGCGCTTCTTCCAGCTCGGCACAACCGCCGACGCCTTCAGCCAGCACCACGAAAGCCTTGATCAGCTCGGTACGTTCCGGGTCCGGCTTGCCGATGACGGCGGCCTCCACCACCGCGGGGTGCTCGATCAACGCGCTTTCGACGTCGAACGGCCCGACGCGGTAACCGGAAGTGGTAATCACATCATCGCTGCGGCCAACGAAACTGATGCTGCCATCCGCGTTGAGCTCTACAGTGTCGCCACTGAGGTAGTACTTGCCGATGAACGCCTTGGTCGGCAAACCGTGGTAGCCACCGAACCAGCAAAGTGGCGATTGCTCGCGGTCGACGGCAAGGATGCCCGGTTGACCGGCCGGCAGTTCGTTAGCTTGCTCGTCCAGCACCACAATGCGATGGCCGGGGATAGCGACGCCTGCAGACCCCAGGTGCACAGGGTGTGACAGACCGTGATGGTTGCACAGCACCATACCCAGTTCGGTCTGGCCATAATGGTCGTGGATGGTCACGCCCAGCTCATTGGCGAACCAGCGGATCACCTCTGGATTGAGCGGCTCACCTGCACTGCTGACCACGCGCAGGCGGCCCTTGACCGGCGCCGAGAAAGCACTGCCGGCTGCAATCAACATGCGGTAGGCGGTGGGCGAGCCTGCCAGGTTGGTGATACCCAGCTTGTCGATGACCCGCGCGCAGCTTTCGACGCTGAACGGGCCATCGTAGAACGTGGTTGCATGGCCCAGCGACAATGGGCCGGTGACCGCGTAATAAAGGCCGTAGGCCCAGCCCGGGTCTGCCAGGTTCCAGAAGTTGTCTTCGCTGCGCAGGCCGATGGCGTCGCGCATGTAACCCTTAAACGCGACGATGGCCCGCAGCGGCACCTCCAACGGTTTCGCCGGGCCGGTGGTGCCTGATGTGAACATCAGCAAGAACGGGTCGCTACCCGCGCGCATTACCGGATCACAGTCGTTCGCGGCACGCTCCAGACACTGCTGGAAGTCCAGCTCGCCGACGCGGGCATTGACTGTGATGATGGTCGGGCAGGCATGCACATCGTCCAGCTTGCTACGGTTGAGGCTGTCGGTAACGACTACGCGGGCATGCGACTGCTCAAGGCGGTGCTCGATAGCCTTGGGGCCGAAGGCAGTGAACAAAGGCTGGTACACCGCGCCCAGGCGCCAGGTGGCGAGGATGGTGACAAGAAGCTCGGGAGTGCGCGGCATCAAACCAGCCACCCGGTCACCTGGACCCACGCCTTGGGTTTTGAGCACATTGGCAAATCGGGCAGACTGCGCCTTGAGCTGGTCAAAACTGTACCGTGCTGTGTTGCCATTGCGGTCTTCGTAGATTAGCGCCAGCTTGCCGTCACCGGCATGGCGGTCACAGCATTCAACACAGGCATTGAGGGCTTCGAGGTCGCCATGCAGCGCCGCACTGGCAGCCTGAGCGTGGTCGAACGCACGAGCAGCCTCGGTGTAATCGCGCATCGTCGGACTCCTGGTTTCTTGTTTTTGGTGTTAACCATCGGTCCGACGATGTTCGCGCCGCTCAAGCCCCGCGGCAATGGCCAAAGCTGTCAATCTGGATGACTGGTTTGGCCGCCTTGCAGGTCAGCTGGCACCCCGGCCCAGGCTGTGCAGGTAAGACTCGGTCAGCCCTGTCAGCAATCGCTGTGTATCGCGCAGTTCCTGCTCATCCAGATCAGCAAGCTGAGAACGCAGTTGTTCGGCCGCAATGGGTGGCTGCACAATGCGCAAGTCCGCCCTGCGCTGCAGATAGTCGGCTCTGAGTGCCTCGAACAGCGCCCGGTGCTGCTCACGAAGGCAGGTTTGCCAGAACAGGCGACTCGCCAGGCTTTGAGTCAGCGCCTCGAAGTCTTCACTGGCGAGGACAGCTGCGGCAACACTGTTGACGTGCTGGTCGCTCAACCCGGCAGAGTCCGGGTAGCGCATCGCCCGCGGCTGACCGGGCAAACCCAGACGTTCGCGCAGGCGTACACGGTATGCCAGTGACAAGGCCGAGCGCCCCACCTGTTCACCCGCGCCGCCCTGGCGCAATATCGCTCGGCTGGCCTCCTGCCAAACCTGATCAAGCCGAAACAGCTGCCGGCCGAATGCCATCAACTGTCCCCGTTTCGTCAGGTCTAGCGCATCGGTTTCAGCCTGGGCCAGCAAGACCCGAATATTCACGTGACTGAAACGATCGATGACCATGTCCGAGCAGGAAACAGGCTGATTGCACTCTTCAAAAACCCGTATCCGCAACCCCGGACTGCCCTCCATGGCCCGCAGCGCGGCCCATACTTCACGCGCAAGTGCTTCCCGGCCGCCTCCGGTGGCTGCCGGGTCATAATCAGCCGTATGCTCCAGCCACGCTAAAATACGGAAAAAGCCTACGCTGTCCGGGTCGGCCAACAGGCCGTCCCACAGCGCTGCGCACGCCATTCGGTCGTTATCGGCGACATGCTGCAGCCACAAGGCGCGTGCATGAAGCAAGTCGACACGGGCCATCGACTCTGGCAAATGTCCGTGTTCCTCGATGGGATCCAGCGCGAACAACCGTTGCAACTGGACCCCTGTCAGGGGGTTACGGTCGACGACAAGCGCCCGGCGCCAGGCATGAGGCATGGCCAACACCGCCTCCGGTAGTTCCCGTAGCTGATTGTCGCTCAGGTCACAGCGCACCAAAAGGCCGCACAGCTCGATGTGGTCGGGCCAGGTCGCCAGCCGGCAGTGCCGCAGGTTCAAGTGAGTCATTGCCGAAAAATGGTTGAGGTTCAGGTAGAGGTGTTCCAGCCGGTTGTAGCTCAAGTCAAGATGGGACAAGCCAGGCAGTGCCTGCAAGACCTCGACCGCCTGCGCGTCGAGACGGATCTGGTTATGCGCCAGGCGCAAGCGCTGGAGTTGCGGCAGGTGAGCGATCCCGAGCGGAATGTTGCGCAGCCGGTTGAAACTCATGTCCAGCTCGCTCAGCGTGGTAAACGGGCGCAAGAAGTTCACTGGCACCACATCGACCGCCGACTCGTACAACCGCAGGCTGGTTACACGGTGGAAGTCAATGACAGGCGGCAGCTCCGGCAAACTGCTGAGCTGCAGGCCACTCAGCGACAGGCGCTGACCTGTCGGTGTGCCCGCATCGTTGTATATCCAGTCTCCCTGCAAGCGCCAAGCCCGCAGAATGGCGCCGACGACCTGCCGGCGAAGTATCTGGCGCCCCTCGTTCAGTTCTGCGCTGCACCAGCGGTTGAGGTGGCGAATCAACTGGTCATGGTCATCTTCCAGCTCTACGAGGCGCTCGTAGACCGGCCGCGGCCCATTGGCAAGAAGCGCCTGCTCCTGGTCCAGCTGCACATCATCCAACCCTGGATAAAGCTGGCGCAAACGCTCCCGAACCCGCGCAGCAAATGAACGGCTGTCGGCCCCGGTGCGGCCATTGAGCAGATAGCCAACCCGGCCATCTGGCAAGCGTCGTCCAGGGTTCAACCATTGCACCTGTGTCGGCCATTGCAAGAGTTCGGCAACCCCCTGGTGCGTAGCAGGAAGCCGGGCGAGCAGACGCTGGCGTAGCTGTGACCCAACATCGCCGTGAGCCATGCCAAGCGCCGCGCAATGCTCAGGCGCCAACACCGCTGCAAGCGTTTCGTAAAGGCTTGCCGGGTCACCTGCGCCGAACGGCAGCCCACGCCCCAGGCCATCATAAAGATGGAAGCATCCGTCTTTATGCACCACTATCCTGCGCACAAGGGGGTCGACAGCGGTGCCTATGGCCTTTAGCAAACGCCCGTCCGGTGCATTGTCGCGCAGCTCCAGGCTGAGCGTTTCGGGAGGCACACCTGCGCGGCTTGCCAGCTCGCCCTGAAGCAGGGCGAAAGCCAGTTGACCGGTTTCGTTGCAGTAGCTGCCGGGCAGGTAAAGCCCCTCCAGCGTACGGTTCAGTCTGGCCAGGCGAAGCAGGGAGCGGGCCTTTTCCGCGAGGCCCAGCGTCACACGCCCGCTTGACGTCGTCAGCAACCGGTCGCCTTCACTGGCCTGCGCGACCAGCGCCTGTGCGTAGGCCTCCGGCAAACCGGCGAAATCACGTTTTACCAAGGTCAGCAGCCTGTCGTCGGCAGCGGGTGGCGTGCTCAGGTGCTCCAGAAGAGGCCCCTGCAGGGCAGCTCGCTGACGCAGCAGGGTATCGCTGTCGGTACTGGCAGCATGGGCCTGACACCACTCCAGCAACGCACTGTCCTGTGTGGCCAGCGAGTAGCTGGCCAGACGAGTAAAGAACGACTCGATACGCGCATGGGCTTCGAAGCGCCGCAAAGTCTCACGCAGGTTTACTGGCGCCGGCCGGTTTTCTACCAGCACGCCCCGCAACTCCTCGGTATCCACACCGGCAACCCGCAGCACTTGCGCCGCCTGCTGTGCATCAATGGCGGGATGCTGCGGCCACAGGCTATCGAGCATGCTGCGCACGTCGTTCCAGCGTTGCGGTTGATCGCGCAGCAGGCGCCAGCCGCGTTCGCCGTTGTGCAAAACCAGCGGCCCGTAACCGTTGCTTGCACCAGGGTGACGCAGGCGGTACGGGGCTTCAGGCTCACTGCGCTGAACTTCATAATAACGCTGACCCCGGCGCATCCAGCGCCTGCTCTCGTCACCATAAAGCCCATCATCACGCAGGGCGATGGTGCCTGGGTTGGACTCATAGGCTGTGATGTCATCGGAGCACAGCAGGCCGCGCCGCCCCCCCACGTTCACAGGCTGCAAGCCATCGACAAAGGTACTTCGCAGAAAACTCACACTGGCTGCGGTCAACGCCGTCGCAGCCACCGTTTCGGCAACCCCCAGCATATGCTCGAGGGCTTCGTGCTGGTGCCCGCGGGTCCAGTCCTTGACGCCCTCGAATACCTCGCCAAGTGTCTGCGCCACCAGTTGGCCAAGCAGTAGCGCGCCTACCACAGGGATGAAAAGCCCCGCCAGGTTGAGCAAATCGAGCCCTGCGCCATGCCAGGCCGCATGACGAGCGCGGGCGGCAGCCGCGTCAGCGTCCGCAGTAGGGACCAGTAACAGCCGGGCGTCGTCCTTGACCCTTTGCAACTGTTGCGCGGCCAGCGCGGCGAACAAGTCCCCAGACTCAGTCGCGCCCTCCAACGCCAGATCGGGCTGGGCATCCTCCAGGCGTGTATGCAGCCTGCCTGCGATGCTCGCGCGATGTCGCAGGCTGATCAGCTGCATGAAGTAATCCCGGTAGGCCTTCTCTTGCAATGCTGCAACCATCGCAGTGTTCATGGCCTGTGTGGAGTCGAAGCGGCGCAGCGCCTGCACGGGATCGCTGGGCAGGTAGAGGACCACACCTCGGTCCTGGCCCACACTGTCTCGCAAACGAATGAACAGCCCGTCAGCAACACGCTGCCCCAACACCTCCAGCAACCCGGGGTAGGCATGCAGGCCCGTGTCGGCATGGGCACCCCCACCCTCAACCATCTTGGTCAAGGCCTGCTGCACCTGCTCGTCGATATCGCCCTTGAGCGTCGCAACCTGCGCAGCCAGTGCCAGACCCGAACGTTTGTCCTGCGCAAGGATGCCTTCGGTGGTCGCGTTGAACGTGCGCTGCAGCTCGGCCTGGTAAAGCTGGCCCACATCCAGCGCCCGGCATGTCGCAACCAGTTGCTCGGGCGTGCCGGTCAACACGGCGTCCCGGCCAGGGGACACCAGCCCGGTGCCCTGGTAAAACGATTCGTCAGGGCCGAAGTTGCCCATCAGCCTCAGCAAGCCATCCTGGCGGGTCGCCGAGTAGTGGTAAGTCTGCTGAAGAGTGCCGGGCATCGTGCCGAAACGCGGTGATACCTGCAGCCATTCCAGTGCTGCGAGGGTCATGCCTGTGGGCAGTGGCTTGACCAGCACGCCCAGCAGGTGCTTTTCAGCGAACACCTGCAGAGGCTCAAGGGTCAGCGTAAGCCCGCGCAGACGGGCCTGGCTGGCGTGATGGGCGTTGAGGCTGGCGCGCAGGGCGCCGATCTGAGCCTGGCTGGCCCGCTTTAGCCAGTCGGGAAGCCTGGCTGCGATGAAATCATCAGTTGCTTGTTCATGGCTGATGATGGCGTTCGAAGTGCTGGAAGTCATGGATGTGCCGGGAGCGAAGGGTTGGGGCTGGCATGCTCGCCAACTCGCACTGCCCAAGGCACGAGGAAATACGACCGTGCCCACGACCCGCCACCGCTTGCATCATCGATGCCCTTGATGGGCAACGATCGACTCCCTGCCTTCACCCACCGCCAGTGGCAGCGGGAGCCTCAATACAGCCTGCCGCTCCCCGGGCCTGGATCAGCGCACGGTAATGCCCAGGGTTGCAGCCGAACCACTTGCGAAATGCCTTGTAGAACGAACTGCTGTCGGCAAACCCCAGACGCTCGACAATCTCACCCATGGCCACCTCTTCCCGGCTCAACCAGGCAATGGCAAGTTCGCGCCGGACACTGTCCTTGAGTACCTGGTAGCTCTGCCCTTCCTCCGCCAACCGACGACGCAAGGTTGACGGAGACAGGCACAAATGTCGTGCCAGGGCGTCGGCATCCGGCCAACGGGACGGGTCCAGTTGCAGCAAGTCGGCGCGGATACGCCGCGCCAGGCTGGCCGGATCACGGTACTTGACCAGGATGTTGCCGGGCGCCTCGGCCAGAAAACGCTGCAGGTCCTCGGGGCTGCGACGCAGTGGCACGTCAAGGCAATCGGCACTGATGATCATGCGGGTGCGCGGCCGCTCGAACTGCAGGTTCTGCGAAAACATCACCCGGTAATCGTCACAGTACGGCGGCTCGGCACAGCGCAGCTCAATGGCCAGGATGGCGATGCGTCGCCCGGCCAGCCAGCAGGCCACGCCATGCACGATCATCCAGAAGGTGAAGTAGGTGAACGGGCGCCGTGGCAGGTCACGCGGCTCATTGATGACAATCTCGGCCAGGCCCTGCTGACGCACCAGGCTCGGCTGCAGGTCCTCGAGCATCAGCGAAAGAAACGCCAGCGCGGTTTCCAGGCCCTCGCCCAAGGTTGGCTGGGCCATGCTCGCCCGGCACAGAAACGCCAGGCTGCCGCTGCGCAGGCCACGCGGGTCCATGGCAAAGAACTCGTCGTTGCAACGCCGTGCCAGCAACCGCCAGAGCCGGGCATAGGTCTCGGCGCTGACCCGTGCATCCGGGGCCTGCAACTGCCCGGCGTCGATACCGGCACGGGCCAGCAACGCGGCATCCGGCTCACCCGCCGGGCAGGTCTGCAACAAGGCCTCACGCACCAGTTGCATGGAAATGGTGTCTTTCTCGCTCATCTGCAGTCCATCAGTCATACCGCCATCTCGGCCCGGCTCAAAGGCTGGCCGCCAGGCCCAGGAATGCCTGGATCAAGCGTAACTCACGGCGCCGCTCCAGGCAGCCAACCATGTGCTGGTTGACCAGACCCTGCCCGCCTAGCGGTCGCGCCACCACCCGGGGGTCGTTCGCCACTTCCGTAGACGACACCACCCCGATGCCCAGCTGCGATGCCACTGCCTCGGTGACCGCCTCACGGCTGTCCAGCTCCAGCTGCACCCTCGGCTGCACGCCGGCTGTAGCGCAGGCCTTGTCGAAGGTGCGCCGGGTAGTGGAGCTGGGTTCGCGCAGCACCATGATTTGCTGGTGCAGCCCGGTCAGGGCCAGGTCACCTTCGCCGCCCGCCCAGGCGTGCCCTGCCGGCAACAGCGCGCACAAACGGGATTCGCACAGGTTCTGAAGATACAGGCCCTTGCGTGGCTCGATCTCAGTCAGTACCGCCACGTCGGCATGCTCGGACAACAGGGCCGCCAGCGTCTCTTGAGCGTTACCCAGCCGCAAATTGACCGTGATACCGGGGTAGCGCTGACGTAACTGCGCCAGCATGGGCATGACCCGGTGCGGGCCATCGGCGGCCACCTCCAAGCGCCCGGTCAGCAACTGCCGGTTGGCTTCCAGCATGGCCTGCGCCTCTTCCGCCAAGCCGAACATGGCCCGGGTGATGGCCGCCAGTCGCGTACCCTCTTCGGTCAACTCAACGCGCCGTGCGGTGCGCCTCAACAAGGTGATCTGGTAGTGCTCCTCCAGCGCCTTGACGTGCCCGGTCACTGCCGGCTGGCTGATGAACAGGCGCTCGGCGGCTCGCGTAAAGCTGCCCTCACGGGCCACTGCATCGAACGCACGTAGCTGAAACAGGTTCATATTTATCGGCCTGACTTATAGCTGGGATAACAACAAACAATTTGATTGATGGCAGCGCGAATTGCAACCTAGGCCTCGTAGTTTCAACCCACCGCTTGCGAGGAATAACGGAATGAGCAACGCCCCGATTCTGCTGACCCCAGGTCCCTTGACCACATCAATCCGCACCCGCCAAGCCATGCTGGTGGACTGGGGCTCCTGGGACCGCGACTTCAACCAGCTGACTGCCAGCGTCTGCGAGCAACTGCTGGCGATCATCGACGGCAGCGCCAGCCACCACTGCGTGCCCCTGCAAGGCAGCGGCACCTTCGCCGTGGAAGCGGCCATCGGCACCCTGGTGCCACGCGATGGCAAGGTCCTGGTGCTGATCAATGGCGCTTATGGCCAGCGCCTGGCGAAGATCTGCAAAGTGGTGGGCCGCAGCTACAGCACCTTCGAAACCGCCGAAGACCAGCCGACCACGGCTGCCGATGTCGACCGCCTGCTGGCTGCCGACCCCGCCGTCACCCACGTGGCATTGATCCACTGCGAAACCAGTACCGGTATCCTCAACCCGCTGCCCGAGATCGCCCAGGTGATCAAACGCCACGGCAAGCGCCTGATCATCGATGCCATGAGTTCATTCGGCGCGCTGCCGATCGATGCCCGCGAAATCCCCTTCGAAGCGCTGATCGCCGCCTCCGGCAAGTGCCTGGAAGGCGTACCTGGCATGGGCTTCGTCTTCGCCGAAAAAGCCGCCCTGGCTGCCGCCGAAGGCAATGCCCACTCGCTGGCCATGGACCTTTACGACCAGCACGCCTACATGGCCAAGACCGGCCAGTGGCGCTTCACCCCGCCCACGCACGTGGTCGCGGCCCTGCACGAGGCGCTGCAGCAATACAACGAAGAAGGCGGCCTGCCTGCGCGCCACCAACGCTATGCCGACAACTGCAAGACCCTGCTCGACGGCATGGCCGCCATTGGCCTGCGCAGCTTCCTGCCGGCCGATATCCAGGCGCCGATCATCGTCACTTTCCACGCACCGAACGACGCCCGCTACCAGTTCAAGGACTTTTACGAACGGGTCAAGGCCAAGGGCTTCATTCTCTACCCGGGCAAGCTGACCCAGGTCGAAACCTTCCGCGTCGGCTGCATCGGCGTGGTCGGTGCCGATGGCATGCAGGCCGCCGTAAATGCCGTGGCCGAAGTGCTGCGGGAAATGGAAGTACTGGACATCTGACCCTTTGCCCACCTGAATTCAGGAATTTGCGCACATGAACTACAGCAACCCTACACAACTGCAAGCTGCCATCCTCGACTGGGCTGGCACCGTGGTCGATTTCGGCTCGTTCGCCCCTACCCAGATTTTTGTCGAGGCCTTTGCCGAATTCGACGTGCAGGTGTCCATCGAAGAGGCCCGAGGGCCGATGGGCATGGGCAAGTGGGACCACATCCGCACCTTGTGCGACGTGCCGGAAATTGCCGAGCGCTACCGCAAGGTGTTCGGCCGCACGCCGACCGACGATGACGTGACCGCCATCTACAACCGCTTCATGCCGCTGCAGATCGAGAAGATCGCCGTGCACTCGGCGCTAATCCCCGGTGCGCTGGACACCCTCACCGGGCTGCGCCAGGACGGCCTGAAGATCGGCTCGTGCTCGGGCTATCCGAAGGTAGTGATGGACAAGGTGGTGGAACTGGCGGCGCAGAACGGCTACGTGGCCGACCACGTGGTGGCCACCGACGAGACGCCTAACGGCCGACCTTGGCCGGCCCAGGCCCTGGCCAACGTGATTGCACTGGGCATCGACGATGTGGCGGCCTGCGTGAAAGTCGACGATACCGTGCCAGGCATTCTCGAAGGCCGCCGTGCCGGCATGTGGACCGTGGCACTGGTGTGCTCGGGCAACGCGCTGGGGCTGACCTGGGAAGGCTTCCAGGCACTGAGTGCCGAGCAGCTGGAAAGCGAGCGCCAGCGTATCCATGCGCTGTTTGCCGGCTCGCGCCCGCACTACCTCATCGACACCATCAACGACCTGCCCGAAGTGATCGCCGACATCAACCGGCGCCTGGCCAAAGGCGAGATGCCACAGGCCTTCTGAGGCCGTGCGAAAGGCCTGCAGGAGCGGCCTTGTGTCGCGATCGGGCTGCGCAGCAGCCCCAGCAATCCAGGCCTTTTTGCTGAATCCGAGGGGCCGCGCTGCGGCCCGATCGCCACACAGTGCCGCTCCCACAAAATACTGCAAAGCCGGCCGAATCAAGCAGGTAATCTGGGTCGCTTTTCAGCCTGGATCTGTACATTGAGTTGCCGCTGCAAGCTCCCGACAATGGGCCATCCCTGTCCTGAGATGCCCAGCCCCCAATGAGCACACACACCCGCACCAGCCGCCTTACCGTCCCGCAACTGGTCGCCATGAAAGGCCGGCAGAAGATCGTTTCGCTCACCGCCTACTCAAGCGCCATCGCCCAGGTGATCGACCCGCTGGTCGACTTCATACTGGTCGGCGATTCCACGGCCATGGTCGGCTACGGCCGCCCGTCCACCCTGGGCATGCGCCTGGACGAAACCATCGCCCATACTCGCGCCGTGGTCGACAGCACCCGCCTGGCCTGCGTAATCGCCGACATGCCGTTTGGCAGCTATCAGGAATCCCACGAGCAAGCTTTTCGCAACTGCGCCCAGGTATTGGCCAGCACTGGCTGCGACGCGCTCAAGCTGGAGGCCAACCAGGCGTTGGCGAGCACCGTCGAATTCCTGGTCGCCCGGGGTATCCCGATCATGGCGCACATCGGCCTGATGCCGCAGTTCGTCAATGCCATGGGCGGCTACAAGGCCCAAGGGCTTAGCCCTGACAGCGCTGCAGCGCTGCGGGCCGATGCGCAGGCCAACCTGCACGCCGGTGCTTTCAGCCTGCTGCTCGAAGGCGTGGCCGAGCCCGTGGCGCGCGCCATCACCCAGGCCAGCCACAAACCGACCATTGGCATTGGCGCCTCACCCGCCTGCGATGGGCAGGTGCTGGTCACCGAGGACCTGCTGGGGCTAGGGGGTGACCACGTGCCACGCTTCGTCAAGCAGTATGCCGACGTCGGCCAGGTGATCCGCGAGGCCTGCGCCCGCTATGCAGACGAAGTGCGCGATGGGGCGTTCCCGGCCTTGCACCACTGCTACGGGGCTTGAGCTTCGTCCTGAATAGCCCTGACCAGGCATTGCAGTGCCAGGGCAATGTCCTTGCTCCAGTCCACTGTGCAGCACAACCGCAGGTGGCTGCGCCATAGGCCGCACTGGCTGAAGAGCTCCCCGGGGGCGATGACGATGCGTTGTGCCAGCAGCCGCTCGAAGACCCGGCGCATATCCACCGGCCGGGCCGCCTGAAACCACAGGCAGGCCCCGCCTTGAGGCTCAGTGATGCGCAGGCAGCCCTGGCCGTACACGTCCAGCAGCGCCTTCATCTGCTGCAGGCGTTCACGCAGCAAGGGCCGCAAGCGCTGTACGTGCCGCTCGACCCGGCGCGAGACGAACAGCCTGGCGATGGCCTTTTGGCGAATCGGCGACAAACGAAAGGCGCGTTCAAGGCACAACTGCTGCAAACGCTCATTATGCTGCCGGCAAAGCAGGTAGCCAAAGGGCGCCTCCGCGCCGATCAGCTTGTCGAAGGTCGAAAACACCAGCACCCGGTCAGGGTCGGCGAAGTCCCGGTAGCGCGGCGCTGAAGCGTCGAAACACAAATCGCCGTAGCCATCGTTTTCGAACAACCACACAGCGTGCTCAGCCAGCCAGCGGCAAATCTGCTGCTTGTCCGACGCGGGCATCACGCCACCTTGCGGCACATTGGCCGCTGACGACAGCACTGCCAGGCGCACCGGCTGATCGCATAGCAGCCGGTGCAACTGCTGTAAATTGAAACGCCCATCCTCACCCAATGGCACTTCGATGATGGTCATGCGCGCAGCCTGCAACTGCCTCAGCACCGCCCAGTTGCAGGGTGACTCCACCAGCGCAACCTGGCCTTCCAGGTCGAGGGCGCGTAACGCCAATTCAAGAATGCTGCGCAGGTCCGCGCCAATGAACACCTGATCGGCGCTCCAGTAATGCTGCGCCGAGCGGGTGTAGCGGTCGGCCAGCACGCTGCGCAACTCGGGCTCACCGAACGGCTGGAACAGCGGTACCAACGCGTGCGGGTATTGGCGCGCCAGTTCGCGCTCAATCATCAGTAGCGGCTGCTGCAGCGACAGCAACATGGCCGGCGCATCGCTGCCCAGGGCCAGCATGCCCGGCTGACGGGCGCTGGCGAACACCGTGTCGAGCAGGCTCGGTGAATGCTGCCCGCGCATGGCGGGGGCGCGGGGCCGGCTGAAGTAGCCCAGCTTGGGGCGCGCATACACCCGCCCTTCGTCCTCCAGCAGTGCATAGGCGTACTTGGTACTGGATACCGAAACGCCCAAGCGCTGGGCCAGCTCGCGCAGTGACGGCAAGCGCTGCTCCACATCGCAGGGCGCTGCTTCGATCCTGTCGAGCAAGTAGCGGTAGACTGCCTGGTAGGTGTAGCTGGGCTTGTCGATCTGGCTGTTTCCATCGCGGCGGGTGTGACGGCATTGAACCCAACCTTGGGTGCTGCGGTAAACCCCTACTGTGGCAATTGCACCTGCGGCTTGGTTGCGGCAAAAATCGCCCAGCTGGACACGAACAGCGCCGCGATCAAGGGCCCGATCACGAAGCCGTTGAGCCCGAAGACTGCCAGCCCACCCAGCGTCGATACCAGAATCAGGTAGTCCGGCATGCGCGTGTCCTTGCCCACCAGGATCGGCCGCAGCACGTTATCCACCAGCCCAATCACCAGCACTCCGAACGCGGTCAGGATAATTCCCGGCAGTATCGCTCCGGTCAGCAGGAAATACGCGGCCACCGGTGCCCAGACGATGCCCGCACCCACCGCCGGCAGCAGCGACAGAAACGCCATCAGCACCGCCCACACCAGTGCACTGGGGATATCCAGCACCCAGAAAATGAACCCGCCCAGCGCCCCTTGGGTAATGGCCACCAATACGTTGCCTTTCACCGTCGCCCGCACCACACGGTTGAACTTCAGTTGCAAACGACGTTTCTGGTGCTCGGGCAGAGGCACGGCCAGCCGCACCCGGCGAGCCACATCTGCGCCTTCGCGCAGGAAAAAGAACAGCAGGTACAGCATGATGCCGAAGCTGACCACGAACTCGAACGTGCCCTGACCAAAGCTGAATGCCTGAGTGGCCAGCACCTGGCTGCCTTGGGTGGCCCACTTGGTGATCTTGTCACGCAGCGCGTCGAGGTTGCCCATGCCCACGCTGTCCAGGCCATGCTGGGCCCAGGCCGGCAGCATGTTCTTGCCATGCTCGACAAAGCCGGCAATGTCCAGTTGCCCGCTCTCTATGCGCTGGTACAGCGACGCCCCCTCCTGCACCAGCAGCGCGCTGGTGATGATCACTGGCAGAACAGCCACCAGCAGGCACACCAGCAAGGTCGTGGCGGCCGCCAGGTTGCGTCGGCGCCCGAAGCGGATCAGCAGGTGGCGCTGCAAAGGGGCGAACAGGATGCCGAGGATCACCGCCCAGAAGATTGCGCCGTAGTACGGCAGCAGGATCCAGAAGAAGGCAATGGTCACCAACGCCAGGAGTACTGCCAGGGCTTTGTTCTGTAGCGCGGTTTCGTTCATTGCAGTTCCTCTCATGGCTTGTGAGTGATTAGTGCACGGCACCCAGGCAAAAGTGCCGCGCTCACTTGACGCAAATCAATACGCACCGTGTTCATCGCTCCTAGCATCCCGGCCTTTTTACCCCGGTACGCACATGAACCCTACCGCCAAGCCCGAACTGCTGGCCCCTGCCGGCACCCTCAAGACCATGCGCTATGCCTTTGCCTACGGCGCCGACGCGGTCTACGCCGGCCAGCCGCGCTACAGCTTGCGGGTGCGCAACAACGAATTCGACCACGCCAACCTGGCGCTGGGCATCCAGGAGGCGCATGCCCTGGGCAAGCGCTTCTACGTGGTGGTCAACATTGCCCCGCACAACGCCAAGCTCAAGACCTTCCTCAAGGACCTGGCACCGGTCATCGACATGGCGCCGGATGCACTGATCATGTCTGATCCAGGCCTGATCATGCTGGTGCGCCAGCACTTCCCGCAGATGCCGGTGCATTTGTCGGTGCAGGCCAACACCGTCAACTGGGCCAGCGTGCTGTTCTGGCAGCAGCTGGGCCTGAGCCGGGTGATCCTGTCGCGCGAGCTGTCCCTGGAAGAGATCGAGGAAATTCGTCAGCGGGTGCCGGGCATGGAGCTGGAGGTGTTCGTCCACGGCGCGCTGTGCATGGCCTATTCCGGCCGTTGCCTGCTCTCGGGCTACCTCAACAAGCGTGACGCCAATCAGGGCACCTGCACCAACGCCTGCCGCTGGAAGTACGACGCCACCCCGGCCACCGAGAATGCCACCGGCGATATCGTGCGCGAAGTGCAGCCTACCCTCGGCCTGGGCGCCCCTACCGAACAGGTTTTCCTGCTGCAGGAAAGCAACCGCCCCGACACCGAAATGCCGGCCTTCGAAGATGAGCACGGTACCTACATCATGAATGCCAAGGACCTGCGCGCCATCCAGCACGTCGAGCGCCTGGCCGCCATGGGCGTGCATTCGCTGAAGATTGAAGGCCGCACCAAGTCGCACTTCTACTGTGCCCGTGCAGTACAGTCGTACCGCCAGGCGATCGACGACGCCGTGGCCGGGCGGCCATTCGACCGTGCCTTGATGGGCAACCTCGAATCCCTCGCGCAACGCGGCTACACCGAAGGCTTTCTGCGCCGCCACGTGCACGACGAATACCAGAACTACCAGCGCGGCAACTCGGCCTCGGAGCGCCAGCAGTTCGTCGGCGAACTGACCGGCGTACGTGTCGATGGCTTGGCCGAGGTCAAGGTGAAGAACCGCTTTGCCGTGGGTGACCATTTGGAACTGATGACGCCGCGTGGCAACTATCACTTCGACCTGCACCGCCTGCGCAACCGCCAGCAGCAGGCCATCGACGTCGCGCCAGGCGACGGCCATGTGGTGTACTTGCCCATCCCGGAGCAGGTCGCCCTTGACTACGGCCTGCTGATGCGCGACCTGCGCGCTGACGAGGCGGCAAGCTGACAACGCTGTAATGTGCGCCTCAGCTACCTGACAGGCGCCTGCAGCGAACATCGTGGCTCCCCCGCATGAGGCCACGCCATGTTGCGCACCCCCACCCGCCGTACCTTCGTCAAAGGCCTGGGCGCCGCCACCACGCTGGCGGGCCTGGGGCTTTGGCGCCCGTTGGCTCAGGCGGCCGAAGGCCAAGACCTGGCCGGCCAGCACTTCGAGCTGTTCATCGGCCAGACCCCGGTCAATATCACCGGCCGCCCGCGCACTGCGCTCACCCTCAACAACAGCCTGCCCGGCCCGTTACTGCGCTGGCGCGAAGGCGACACCGTGACCCTGCGCGTGCGCAACCGCCTGGCGCAGGACACCTCGATCCACTGGCACGGCATCATCCTGCCCGCCAACATGGACGGCGTACCAGGCCTGAGCTTCGCCGGCATCGAACCCGGCGGCGACTACTTGTACCAGTTCACCCTGCGCCAGAGCGGTACCTACTGGTACCACAGCCACTCCGGACTGCAGGAACAGGCCGGGGTGTACGGGGCCATCGTGATCGAGCCACGCGAACCCGAACCGCACCGCTACCAGCGCGACCATGTGCTGCTGTTCAGCGACTGGTCGGACCAGGCGCCGGAAAAGCTGATGGCCACCCTGAAGAAACAGTCCGACGCGTACAATTATCACAAGCGCACGGTCGGCGATTTCATCGATGACGTCGCCGACAACGGCTGGGGCCCAACCGTTGCCGAGCGCACGGCCTGGGCGCGCATGCGCATGAGCCCTACCGACCTCGCCGATATCAGCGCCGCCACCTACACCTACCTGCTCAACGGCCAGCCGCCGGAGGGTAACTTCACCTGCCTGTTCCAGCCGGGCGACACCGTGCGCCTGCGGCTGATCAACGCCTCGGCCATGACCTATTTCGACTTCCGCATCCCCGGGCTTGCGCTGACGGTGATCGCCGCCGACGGCTTGCCGGTAACGCCAGTGAGCGTGGATGAACTGCGCATTGCCGTGGCAGAGACCTACGACGTACTGGTGACCGTGGGCGACCAACCTGCCTACACCCTGTTCGCCCAGAGCATGGACCGTACCGGCTTCGCCCGCGGCACCCTGGCCCGAGCCGCCGGGCTGCAGGCACCGGTGCCTGCACCCGATCCGCGCCCGGTGCTGAGCATGGACGACATGGGCCACGGCGGTATGGCCGACATGGCGGGCATGGACCACAGCAACCTGCCTGGTATGAACCACGCTGCCATGTCGGCGATGCAGCAACACTCGGCCAGCGAAACCGGTAACCCGTTGGTGGACATGCAAACCATGGCACCGCGCGCCAACCTGGCAGACCCCGGCATAGGCTTGCGCAACAACGGCCGGCGCGTGCTGACCTACGCCGACCTGCGCAGCCCCTACCCCGACCCGGACGGCCGCGCGCCATCGCGCGACATCGAGCTGCACCTGACCGGCCACATGGAGCGTTTCGCCTGGTCGTTCGACGGCGTCAAGTTCAGCGATGCCGAGCCGTTGCGCCTGACCTACGGCGAGCGGGTGCGCATCACCCTGGTCAACGACACCATGATGACCCACCCCATCCACCTGCATGGCATGTGGAGCGACCTGGAAGACGAGCACGGCCAGTTTCTGGTGCGCAAGCACACCGTCGACATCCCGCCCGGCAGCCGACGCTCCTACCGGGTGACTGCCGACGCCCTTGGCCGCTGGGCCTACCACTGCCACCTGCTCTATCACATGGAGACCGGCATGTTCCGCGAGGTACGCGTCGATGAATGACACCCGCAACCGCAGCATTGTGGCCGGCGTGACCCTGCTGACCCTGCTCGCCAGTGAACGCGCGCTGGCCGCCGGCATGGAGCACATGAACCATGGCCAAATGAACCATGCAAGCATGGGCCATGGCCCGGCTACGCCCAGCCCGCCGCGCACGCCCTTGGCTGCAATCACCGACGCCGACCGCCGGGCTGCCTTCCCGCCACTGCCCGGGCACCAAGTGCACGACCGGGCGCTGAACTGGGCCGTGATCGTCGACAAGCTCGAATATCAGAACTTCGAGAGCAGCAACGCCCTGAACTGGAACGCTACGGCCTGGGTCGGCGGCGATATCGACCGGCTGTGGCTTCGCACGGAAGGCGAGCGCGAGCAGGGCAAGACGCACAAGGCCGAACTGCAAGCGCTGTGGGGCCATGCCGTGAGCCCGTGGTGGGAGCTGGTGGCTGGCGTACGCCAGGACTTCAAGCCCGCCAGCGGCCAGGCCTGGGCCGCTTTCGGCATCCAGGGCACGCCGTTGTATGGCCTGGAGCTGCAAGCCACCGCCTACGCCGGCGAGCGGCAACAGACGGCGCTGCGCCTGGAGGCCGCTTACGCTATGCTGCTGACCAACCTCTGGATACTGGAACCGACCCTGGAAGCCAACCTCTACGGCCGCGACGATGCCGGGCGCGAGCAAGGCGCAGGGTTGGCCGACAGCGAGGTCGGCCTACGCCTGCACTACGAGATCACCCGTGGCTTCGCCCCCTATGTCGGGGTCAGTTTCAATCGACTGCACGGCACGCGTGCCGACCAGGCCCGCGAAGACGGCGAAGACCTGGGCCAGACCCGCCTGGTTGCCGGTATCCGCCTGCGTTTTTAAAGGAGTGCTTCACCATGCTGCGCAAACACTTGCTGACCCTGGGCCTGCTGGCCATCACCGGCCTGGCCCAGGCCGCCGAGACCATCGACGTCAACCGCGACCCCAACTGCGGCTGCTGCAAGGCCTGGATCAGCCACCTGCGTGACAACGGTTTCAGCGTCAACGACCATGTCGAGCCCAACATGAGCGCGGTCAAGCAGCGCCTGGGCGTGGCGCCGCGCCTGGCCTCATGCCACACCGGGGTGATCGACGGCAAGTTCGTCGAAGGCCATGTGCCGGCCGAACAGGTGCGCCTGCTGG
Source organism: Pseudomonas sp. GW460-LB5 (assembly GCF_059423245.1). Classification (NCBI taxonomy): domain Bacteria; kingdom Pseudomonadati; phylum Pseudomonadota; class Gammaproteobacteria; order Pseudomonadales; family Pseudomonadaceae; genus Pseudomonas; species Pseudomonas sp. GW460-LB5. The sequence goes on along the minus strand of NZ_JBWKXT010000035.1, from coordinate 42,488 downwards.
CCAAGCGCAGCGACCTCAAGGGCCTGGCCGTGCCGGGCATGCCCATGGGCTCGCCCGGTATGGAAATGGGTGACCACAAGGATGCCTACCAGGTCATCGGGGTCACCCAGGATGGCCAGGACACCGTCGTCGCCAGTTACTGATGCTCAGCCTGTGGGCGCTGTTCCTCAGCGCCTTCGGCGCCGCCACCCTGCTGCCGTTGCAATCGGAGGCCGTGCTGGTCGGCCTGTTGCTGCGCCAGCCCGAGGCTTGGGCAATCCTGCTGCTGGTGGCCACCCTGGGCAATGTGCTGGGTTCGGTCGTGAACTGGCTACTGGGCCGCGCCGTCGAGCACCTGCGCGACAAGCGCTGGTTCCCCTTCAACGCTGCCCAACTGGCGCGCGCGCAGCAGCGGTACCAGCGCTGGGGGCAATGGTCGTTGCTGCTCAGCTGGATGCCGGTGATCGGTGACCCGCTGACATTGATCGCCGGCATCATGCGAGAGCCGTTCTGGCGCTTCCTGCTGCTGGTGACCCTGGCCAAGGCTGGCCGCTATGCGGTGCTGACGATGATTACCCTGGGCTGGTTTCACGCCTGGTAACACCTTTCACGTTCCCGTCGCACGCCTGGCTGCTAAAGTCGCCTATTCCTACATGGCCCTACACGGAGTGCCCCCATGCTGCGCGCAACCGCCCTGGCCCTGGCCTGCCTTGTCGGCAGCCCGGCCATCGCCGCCGAGCCGCCTACCTATGGCGCCCAGCTCGAAGGTTTCAGCTACCCGCACCCACTCAAGCATTTTGACTTCAAATCCCAGGGCCAGCCCCTGCAGATGGGCTACATGGACGTCCCCGCACAAGGCCAGGCCAACGGCCACAGCGTGGTGCTGATGCACGGCAAGAACTTCTGCGCCGCCACCTGGGAAACCACCATCGACGCACTGAGCAAGGCCGGTTACCGGGTCATCGCCCCCGACCAGGTTGGCTTCTGCACGTCCAGCAAACCAGCGCATTACCAGTACAGCTTCCAGCAGCTGGCTGAAAACACCCATGCCTTGCTCGAACAGCTGGGTATCAGGCAATCCATCGTGCTCGGCCATTCCACAGGTGGCATGCTCGCCACCCGCTATGCGCTGATGTACCCGCAGCAGGTCGAGCGCCTGGCCATGGTCAACCCGATTGGCCTGGAAGACTGGAAAGCCCTGGGCGTGCCCTATCGTACGGTGGACCAATGGTATGCCCGTGAGCTCAAGCTGAGTGCCGAAGGGGTGCGCGAGTATGAACGCAAGACCTACTACGCCGGGCGCTGGAAGCCGGAGTATGAGCGCTGGGTACAGATGCTGGTAGGCCTGAACAAGGGGCCGGGGCATGAAGCGGTGGCATGGAACTCGGCGCTGATCTACGACATGATTTTCACCCAGCCGGTGTACCACGAGTTCAAGGATCTGCAGATGCCGACCTTGCTGCTGATCGGCGACAAGGACACCACAGCCATTGGCAGCGACATCGCACCGCCGGAGGTAAAGGCGAAGCTGGGCAAGTATGACGTGCTGGGGCCACAGGTGGCCAAGCTGATCCCCAAGGGTGAACTCATCACTTTTGAAGGCATGGGGCATGCGCCACAGATCGAAGAACCCGTGCGGTTCAACCGCACGCTGGTCGAGTGGCTGGCCAAGTGAAACGGGGGGCGCTTTACGCCCCTATCGCGGCACAAGGCCGCTCTCACAGGTAATTCGTAGGTTTAAGCGTCGGCGCCGTACCTGTGGGAGCGGCCTTGCGTCGCGATGGGCCGCAAAGCGGCCCCCAGCACACTTCAGCCAAACCGCTGTAGTTGCATCTCCCGCAACCGGCTCAAGGTTCGCTGGTACGGGAATGCCAGATACCCCTGCGTATACAGCTCTTCCAGCGGCACCTCGGCCTCGAGGTACAGTGCCACACGGCGGTCGTAGCACTCATCGACCAGGGCGATGAAACGGCGTACCGCATCGTCCTTGGGCGACAGCGCCGGCAGTTCGCGGTCGCCTGCCACCACCCGCGCCGCGCCGTCTTCAGTGCCACGGGCAATGCGACCAGCCTGCTGTTTACCGCCCAGCGCCGGAATACCCGACACCAGGATGGCCGGAAAACGGTCGCAAAGCGCCATGAATTCCATGGCCGCCAGCGGTTGCTCGCACAGGTCGGTGAAGCGGCACCAGATAGCCTGCTCGCTGCGCCGCACAACCTGCACCTGCCTGGAGCCGATAACCAAGGGTTGATCAGTACCCGTGTGATCCGGGCTGAGCTGGCAGAACACCTCGCCCAGCGGGCTGGCCTGCCCTGTCGCTGCCACCCAGTAGCGCTGCCGCTCTGCACCGGGGTGCAGGCGGTGGTCCTGCTCGCCGGCCACTGGCAGTACCTGCATGTGCCGCTGGATCGCGGCGATGGCCGGCACGAACCGCTCGCGGTTGAAGCCGTCGCGGTAGAGCTGCTCGGGTGGCTGATTGGACGTGGCGACAATCACCACGCCTTGGTCGAACAGCACCTGGAAAAGACGCCCCAGGATAATCGCGTCACCAATGTCGTTGACGAACAGTTCGTCAAAACACAGCACACGGATCTGCCCGGCCAGTTCCCGGGCCAACGCCAGCAATGGGTCGGCGGTTCCATTGAGCTGAAACAGGCGCTGGTGGACCCAGGCCATGAAGTGATGGAAGTGCTGGCGCCGGCTGGGTACCCGCAGGCAGCGGTGAAACTGGTCCATCAGCCATGTCTTGCCCCGCCCGACCGGGCCCCAGAGGTAGATGCCCTGGGTGGGGCGGCCCTGCTCGACAGCCAGGAAACAGGCCTGCAAGGCATCGACGGCGCGGGCCTGGGCAGGGTCGTCAGCGTAGCCCTGAGTGCTCAGGGCTTGCTGGTAAAGGGATTGGGGAGTGATGGCCATGGCCGCATTCTACACAGGTCCCTGTAGAAGCGGCCTTGCGCCGCGATGGGCCGCGCAGCGGCCCCTGGACTTCAGCATTGCAGCATAGATTGTTGGGGCCGCTCTGCGGCCCATCGCGGCGCAAGGCCGCTCCTACAGGGACCGCGTCAGTCGGCCAGGCCCACCTTGAGTAGTGCGCCGTCCTTGTCATCGGTCAGCACATAAATATAGCCATCCGGCCCCAGCCGCACATCGCGGATACGCGCCTTCAAGTCACCGAGCAAACGTTCCTCATGCACGACCTTGTCCCCCTTCAGCTGCAAGCGGATCAGCTCCTGTGTCGCCAGCGCACCAATGAACAAGTTATGGTCCCAGGCCTTGAATGTCGGGCTGTCGTAGAACGCCATGCCGCTGATACCTGGCGACTTCTCCCACACATGGTGTGGGTCGACCATGCCTTGCACATGCTTGCCCTTGGCCTCGGGGATCGGCAGCAGCGAATAGTTGATGCCATGGGTCGCAATCGGCCAGCCGTAGTTCTTGCCGGGTTCGGGGATGTTGATTTCGTCGCCACCGCGCGGGCCGTGCTCGTGGGTCCACAGCTTGCCGGTCCAGGGGTTCAGCGCGGCGCCCTGCTGGTTGCGGTGGCCGAACGACCAGATCTCCGGCCGCACGCTGTCCTTGCCAACGAAGGGGTTGTCCTTGGGCACTTCGCCATCCGGCAAAATGCGCACGATCTTGCCTTGCAGCTTGTCCAGGTCCTGGGCAGTGGCGCGCTGGTTGTTCTCACCCAGGGCGATGAACAGATAGCCGTCACGGTCGAAGACCAGGCGCGAGCCGAAGTGGTTGCCCACCGACAGCTTGGGCTGCTGGCGGAAGATCACGCTAAAGTTCTCCAGCCGGGCGCGGTCTTCGGACAGCTGGCCACGGCCGACGGCGGTGCCGGCCTTGCCGTCACTGCCCTCTTCGGCGTAAGACAGGTACACGGTACGGTCCTTGTCGAACGCCGGCGACAGCACGACATCCAGCAGGCCGCCCTGGCCCTCGGCCCAGACCTTGGGCACACCGCTGATCGGCGGGCCGACCTTGCCTTCAGTGTTGACCACCCGCAGGTTGCCGGCGCGTTCGGTGACCAGCATGTCCTTGCCGCCTGGCAGAAACGCCAGAGCCCAGGGGTTGCGCAGGCCGTCGGCCAGGGTGCTGACGGTCAACGTGCCTTCTTCGCTGTGAAACTGTTGCTCTGCGGCCGCCTGAGCCAACAACGGCATGAGTGCAGCAGCAGTCAAGGTGACTAGCCAGGTTGCTTTGGGCATGCAGGATTCCTTTCATATGGGCTCACGGCGCACGGGTGCTGTCGCGGGGTGGCCGGGTCGGTTCCAGGTTCGGGGTTTGTTGCTGACGACGCAGGTTGTCGCCGTTGCCGATGCCGCGGTTGTCCAGGCTGGGCGTGCGCTGGTACGGGTCGGTGGACGGGCCGCGCACAGGGGGCATGGCCGGCATGCTGCCCTGGCGGCTGTTGGGATTGGCACGCTGAATCGGGCTGTTGTAGGGGTTATTGTTGCCAGCGGCAAGCTGCAAAGGCTGTTGCGGGGCAGCGTGCGCAGGCAGGCACAAGGCCAGGCTGAGGGCCAGGATGGGCAGTGTCGGGTTCATGCTTCACCTCCTGTACGAAAATGCCGCGCCTGGTGGGTTTGATAGCCTAAGGCGCGAGGGGTTCGAGACAAAAGTGTGAATTGGGGCGGAGATGATTCCTGATGTTTCAGTATGCGCCCTTTCGAGCATTGATCATTGTGGGAGCGGGCTTGTCCCGCGAAGGCAGCCACGCGGTGCATGGCACCGGCCTTGCCGGTGTTCGCGGGCCAAGCCCGCTCCCACAGCGCCCCTGCTTACTGGCTTTTGTCTACCTTGTGCCGCGCCGCATACAGGCACAGCATCTCCATCGCCAGGGTCGCCCCCGCCAGCGCCGTGATATCGGCATGGTCATAAGCCGGTGCCACCTCCACCAGGTCCATGCCCACAAGGTTGATACCGCGCAGCCCACCCAGAATCTCCAGCGCCTGCACCGTGGTCAAACCACCACACACCGGTGTACCTGTGCCCGGCGCATAGGCCGGGTCGAGGCAGTCGATATCGAAGGTCAGGTACACCGGCCGCTCACCCACGCGCTGGCGAATCGCCGCAATCACCGCCTCGGTGCCCTGCCGGTGCACCTGACGGGCATCGAGGACGGCAAAGCCCTGGCTGTCGTCGTTGGTGGTGCGCAGGCCAATCTGCACCGAGCAGGCCGGGTCTACCAGGCCCTCGCGGGCGGCATGCCAGAACATGGTGCCATGGTCGATACGCTTGCCCTCCTCGTCCGGCCAGGTGTCGCTGTGGGCATCGAAGTGGATCAGCGCCAGCGGGCCATGCCGGCGGGCGTGGGCCTTGAGCAGCGGGTAGCTGATGAAGTGGTCGCCGCCGAGGGTAAGCATGGCGCAGCCCGCGTCCAGAATATGGGCGGCGTGGGCCTCGATGCTATCCGGCACCGACTGCGGCGTGCCACTGTCGAACGCGCAGTCGCCAAAGTCGATCACGGCCAGGTGGTCGAACGGGTCGAACGCCCACGGCCAGTGCCGTACCCACGCCTGCTGCACCGAGGCGGCGCGAATCGCCCGTGGGCCGAAACGCGCCCCTGGGCGGTTGCTGGTGGCGGTATCGAACGGCACTCCGCTGACCACCACATCCACACCGCGCAAGTCGCGGCTGTAGCGGCGGCGGGAGAAACTGGTAATGCCGGCATAGGTACTTTCTGCGGCAGTGCCGTACAGGCTGTCGCGGGTCATCGCCTGGTCGTTGCTTGCGGCTTGCTCCACGGTCGGGCTCCTTGGTTGTTATCAGTTACTGGCGGCTGCGAAAGGCCGTCCACAGGCGGTTACGCTGGCGCAGGTCGGCCAAGGCCATGCTGCGGTCGGCAAACAGCCGCTGGCGCACCTCGGCAGGCGGGTAGATGTCCGGATCGTTGCGCACCGCTTCGTCCACCAACGGCGTGGCTGCCTGGTTGGCGTTGGCGAAGAACAGCGTGTTGGTCAGCGCAGCCACCGACTCGGGCTTGAGCATGAAGGCGATGAACGCCCGCGCGGCTTCGGGGTGCGGGGCGTCCTTGGGGATAACCAGGTTGTCCTGCCACACCAGCGTGCCTTCGCGTGGGATGCGGTAGATCAGCTCGAACGGCTTGCCGGCGCGGCGCGCCTGGTCGGCAGCCATCGCTGCATCGCCGTTATAGGTCAGCGCCAGGCACACGCTACCGTTGGCCAGGTCGCTGATCTGCCGGCCATTGGCGACGTAGCTGATCGAGGGTTGCAACTGGCTAAGCAGCTGCTGCGCGGCGGCCAGATCATCTTTGTCCTGGCTGTAAGGGTCCTTGCCCAGGTAGTTCAGGGCCACGCCGATCACCTCTTGCGGCGAGTCGGGCATGGCGATGCCACAGTCCTTCAGGCGGCTGGCGTATTCGGGTTTGAACAGCAGGTCGAGGCTGTCCAGCGGCACATCGCCCAGGCGCTGTCGCACGGCTTCTACGTTCACCCCAAGGCCCAGCGTGCCCCAGGTGTACGGCACGGCATGGCGGTTGCCGGGGTCGGCCTCGGCGAGCTTGGCCAGCAAGTCCTTGTCGAGGTTGCTGTAGCCGGGCATGCCCTGGGGGTCGAGCGGTTGCAGGGCATTGGCCTTGAGCGCCCGGGCCAGTACGGTCGACGATGGCACCACCACGTCGTAACCACTGCCACCGGTGAGCAGCTTGGTCTCCAGCACCTCGGTGGTGTCGAAGGTGTCGTAGCGCACTTTGTAGCCGGTTTCCTGCTCGAAGCGCTGAAGGGTTTGCGGGGCGACGTAGTCGGCCCAGCTGTAGAGGTTGACGACCTTTTCTTCGGCCTGCAGCGGCAAGGCCAGGACCAAGGACAACAGGCACAACGATCGACGCATGACGGACACCTCGGCAAATGGGTGGATGCCGCAAGCATGCCAGCCGGGTTACATTGCAGGAATGACAAGTTTGCAAAGCTGACATTCACCAGGAGCAATGTAATGCTCGGACAAGTACACGACCCCGACCTACACCTGCTGCGGCTGTTCGTCACTGTAGTCGAGGCCGGGGGTTTCAGCGCCGCGCAAGGCGTGCTGGGCTTGAGCCAGCCCACCATCAGCCAGCGCATGGCGCAGCTGGAAACGCGCCTTGGCTACCGCCTGTGCAGCCGAGGCAAGGGTGGTTTCCACCTGACGGAGAAAGGCACATTGCTATTGGATGCAGCACGTGGGCTGCTGCTGAACATCGAGCAGTTTCGCCAGCAGGCCAACGGCGTGGGCGAGCGGTTGCTCGGGACGGTGCGCATCGGCATGGCAGAAAACCAGGACAAGGCAGTGAGCCTGAAGCTGGCGGCGGCCATTGCGGCGTTCCGCACACGAAAGGAATCGGTGCAGCTGGAGCTGATCAGTGCACCGCCGGCGGAACTGGAGCGGTTGTTGCTGGAGCAGCGGCTGGATTACGCCATCAGCTACTTCTCTGGCATCCAGGCGGCCTTTGATTACCAACCCTTGTTCCAGGAGCGGCAACGCCTGTATTGCGGCAAGGGGCATGAACTGTTCGGCGAGCCGAGTGTTGGGCTTGAGCGGTTGCTGGAGATGGACCAGGTACGCCATCCCTACCGGTTTCTCAAAGGCGGTGAGCCGTTCCAGAGCCGGCACAGCATGGCTGTGGCGGAGCAGATCGAGAGCGTGCTGACGTTCATGCTGTCAGGGCGGCATATTGGCTACCTGCCCTGCCATTGCGCGCACGCCTGGGAGGCGGAGGGGTTGTTGTGGGCGCTGAACCCAGGGCTGGATTTTGTAGTGCCGTTTACCCTGGCCAGGCATCGGGCGCAAGTGACGGGTGAAGCGCAGCAGGCGTTTGCCGAGGACTTGCTCGCGGCGTTTGCCTGAACCGGCCTCTGTGGGGGGCTTGTCCCGCGAAGCAGCCTGCGCGGTGGATGGCACGGGCTTCGCCCGTGTTCGCGGGGCAAGCCCGCTCCCACAGTGATCGCGCCAGCTTTGAGGTGTCGTGCAAGACAGTTGCTCGCACAGAGGCCGGCGCAAACAACACCCATCAGTAGGCCATGCTCCAGGTCAGGGTGTAGGTCCGCCCGCGCCCCTGGTAGTCATACAGGTATGCCGGGCCGTAGGTCGGCGAATAGAACAGCGTCGCGCGTTGGCCCCAGACCGTGCTGTACTGCTTGTCCAGCAGGTTCTGGATGCCGGCGCTGAAGGTGCCGAAGCCGGTGTCCTGGCTGGCCAGCAGGTCGAAGGTGGTGTAACCGTCGATCTCGTGGTCGGCATCATCCTTCAGGCTGAAGGCATGGTTAGCCTGCAGCCGCGCACTGCGGCCATCGTCTTTCCACCCGACAAATGCAGTGGCCTTGGACAAGGATGCATAACGGGCATCACGCTTGATCCACCCGCCGTCAGCGGCCTCTTCCTCGGAACGGGTCAGGTGCAAGGTACCGCCCGCTTCCCAACCCGTCTGGAAGTGGCGGGTCAGCGCACCTTCGAAGCCGAAGTCGCGGCTCTTCTGCTCTTGCACGTTGATCGTCAGCGTTTGCGAATCAACGTTGATGATCTTGTCCGACCAGATGTAGTACAGCGCTGCCTGGGCATCCCAGTCCAGGTCGGCATAGCGCCAACCCAGTTCCACCTGGCGGCTCTTGATGCCGGCCAGCGGGTTGTCGGCCACGCTCAGGCCCGGCTTGCCGTAGTACTTGGCAGGGTCGGGCAGGTCGAAACCTTCGCCATAGTTGGTCCATACCTGGTGGCCGTTCTTGAAGTCGTAGATGGCACCCAGGTTGAACAGGTTGACCTGGTAATCGTTGCTGCCGCCCGGCACGCCCTTGAAGTCGCTGACGTCCACGTCCATCTGCTGGCGACGGGCACCGCCGGAGAACGTCAGGTTGTCAGTGGCATGCCAGTCCAGCTGGGCATACACCGAAACACCATCGACCCGGTAGCTGGGATAGCGCGCCGCCTTGCTGTCCTTTTCCATCTCAAGGCCGCCCGATTCGGACGATGTCAGGGCATTGAAGGTGGTCTGTTCGGCATTGAAGCGCTCGCGGTCAAGGTCGACGCCGTAGGTCAGCTTCAACGTGTCCCACTGCTTGGCGAACAGGCCCTTGAGGCTGGTGACCTCGAAATTCTGCTGCGAGGCAGCAAAGTAAACCCCACGCGAACCGGTGGGCGTGGCGCGGTTGTAGTACGGGAAGGGGTAAAAGTTGTCGTCTTCCTTGCGGTACGAGGCCTGCAGGTAGAAGTCCTGGCCCAGCACGTCGCTGTGGTGGTAATTGGCGTTCAGCAACAGGCGCCGGGTACGCGGCTCCAGGTCCGACGAGTAACCGCTGCGCAGTTCGGCGTCTTCGAGGTCTGACGGCGCGTTGTAGTTGAGGTTGGGGAAGTAGATGCCCGTGCTGCCGTGGTTGCCAGAATCGTAGTACTGGGCCAACAGGTCGAGACGCTGCTGGTCATTCAACTGCAAGCCCAGAGTGCCGAGCACGTCGATGGTGCGGTTGTACTGCAGGTCGGTCTGGGTGTTGTCGATGAAAATCTGGTCGCCGGCGCCGTCGTAGAAGGCTTCGTTCTGCTCACCGGAAATCCCCAGCCGGGCATTGAAGCGTTCGTTGCCGCCACTGATCGACTGGGCAAAGCGAGTGGCCAGGTCATCGCTGTTGTTGAAACCGCTGCTGGCACCAAGCTGGGTTTCGAAGCGCGCAGGGCCGGGCTCGCCCTTCTTGGTCACGATGTTGATGATGCCGCCCGTGGCGCCGCCGCCGTAGATGGCGCTGGCGCCAGACAGCACTTCGACCCGCTCGACGTTGAACGGCGAAATGCTGTCGAACTGGCGCGACAGGCCGCGCGAGCTGTTCTGGCTGACCCCGTCGATCATCACCAGCACATTGCGCCCGCGCATGTTCTGGCCATAGTTGGTGCGCCCTTCTGGCGCCAGGTCGAGGCCGGGCACAAGCTTGCCGATGGCCTCTTTAAGGCTGACGCCGCTGTCGATCTGCTCACGCAACTGCTGCTGGTCGACCACCCAGACGGTGCCGGGGATTTCGCTGATCGAGGTGCTGGTGCGCGAGGCCACGCTGACTTCGATCGGCTTGAGGGTGACGGCCTGCGGCGCGGCCTCGGCCTTGCGCAGGGTCACGGTGCGCGCGTCGCTGAAGTGCCAGTTCATGCCGCTGCCGGCCAGCAACTGCTGCAGGGCCTGCTCGACGCTGTAGCTGCCGTGGAGGGACGGGCTGGCAACGCCTGCGACATCGCCTGTGGTGTACAGCAAGTGCAGGCCGGCCTGGTCGGCGAAGGTGGTCAAGGCCTGGTCCAGCGGCTGGGCTGGCAGGTTTAGCTGAACCTGGCGAACCTGCATCCGGGGCTGTTCGGCAGCCGTCGCGGCCCAGGCATGCGGGTGTCCGACCAGCATGGCCAGTGCGCTGCAGGACATCAGGGTGTGGTGAAAAGCACTGCGACGGCGGTGCAAAGGCTTGAGCATCAGAGGCACGAATGAGCTTCCTGACAAGTCGTAAATGAGAATGGGTTGCTGATCAGTCCCACTACGACGATCTGGCTTGCAGGAACTTGCAGTGCCAAACGGAAAATATTTTTATTGCTGTGCTGCGAAGAGGCCGGTACAGGCCAGTCAGTGAACCACAGCCAACCACGGCAGATAGGTAACCTTGAGCCCATAGCGCTGCTCCAACGTGCGCAGCAGGGCTTCAGGCTCATCAAGGTCAAACACCCCGCTCACCTCCATTGCCGCCAGCTTGCTATCGGACAGCACGATGCGCCCATGCCGGTAACGCTCAAGCTCGGTCAGCACCTGCCCCAGCGGTTTGCCGTTGAAGATCAGCTTGCCGCGCTGCCAGGCCATCTGCGCACCGGCATCGGCCGTCACCGCCAGTTCAGTTTCGCCAACCTTGGCTTCACCGCGTGCCAACACCACGCGACCATCGCGACGCACGCTAAAGGTGGCGGCACCACCCTGCACCTGCTCACCTGCCGTATCGACCACAAACGGCCGCGGATCATCGGTGGTCTCGAACAGGGCCTCACCGGCATCCAGCACCACCCGGCGTTCGTGCTCACTGAACACCACACTCAACGCACTGGCGCTGTTCAAGGTTACCCGCGTGCCGTCCGCCAGGATAATGACCTGCCGCTCACCCACTGCGGTGTGGTAGTCCGCCAGCAGTATCGGCGCCTGCTGCCAACCCGCCACAGCGGCGACCAGCAATGCCACAGAGGCAGCCACACCCGCCTGCTTGAGCCAGTCGCGGCAATGGCGCAGGGCTTGGCCGATATATTTGGCCACCATGCTCTCGGAAACCCCCAGCCGCTGTGCGATCTGCGCCTGTGTCAGGCCATCGACACGGTTCAGCAACAATGCTTGGCGGGCGTTGTCGGGCAGTTTCAGCAGCGCATCGTCAAGAATTTGCAGGCGCTCCCGGGCCAGCAACAACGCCTCAGGCGCAGGCGCCGGGCAGGCCAGCTCACCGGCCCCGTCACAGTCGTCATGGCTGGCAGCGAGGCGCTGCTCGCGGCGCAAGGCATCGATTGCCAGGTTACCGGCCACGCGGAAGATGAAGCTGCGGGCGTGCAGCACCGGCACCGCTAGTTCATCGACTTTCACCAGCTTCAAATAGGTTTCCTGCGCCACGTCCGCGGCGCGCTGGCGATCGCTCATGCGCCGGGTCAGAAACAGCAACAGGTCGTCGTAGTGCTCCTGGAAAGTCGCCAGCAGGCCCGACACGGGTGACATCAGCATGGGTTTGGTAACAGCCAGCAGGAAAAGTTATCGAGCGTTAATGAGAAACAGTATCGTTCATCTTCAAGGACACTTTCAACGCCGACGCGCATTTGCCACACTGAGGGTTCGCCCACTCTGGCAAGGTCGCCCGCAATGACTCCCCGCCCGTACCGCTGTATCCGCCTGTTTCTCGTCCTGCTGATGGTTTCTGGGCTGGGCGCTTGCGCTCTGTTTCAACCACGCGACCCGGTCAACATCAGCGTGATCGGTATCGAGCCGCTGGCCGGGCAGGAACTGGAACTGCGCATGGCGGTGAAAATGCGGGTGCAAAACCCCAACGAGTCGCCGATCGACTACAACGGGATCGCCCTGAATCTGGAAGTGAACGGCCAGCCGCTGGCCGCCGGGGTCAGCGACCAGCAAGGGCACATTGGCCGCTACGACGAGGCGGTGATCGTGGTGCCGGTGAGCATTACGGCGTTTTCCTTCCTGCGCCAGGCCTATGGGCTGGGCACGGTGGATTCGCTGAAGGGTTTGCCCTACAAGCTGCGCGGCAAGCTGGCGGGCGGGTTGCTGGGGACCGTGCGCTTTACCGACGAGGGCAAGCTGGACCTGCCCAAAGGCGCCTACTGGTAAGCGCCCGTCGACGGGTGTTCAGCGGTTGGCGCTGGCGGCGGCCATCAACTTGTTGACTTCGCTGCGCACCATGCTGGCGTATTCGGGCGGCGACATGCCCTCCAGTTCGGCGCGTACCCACTCGGCCCATTTACCTTTGCGCCGCGGTTTCTCGGCGATCAGCCGGGCTGCATCACCCTTGGCCTTGCCCAGGTTGCTCTGCCAAAGCTCGAACAGCCGCGCCTTCTCTGCCTCGATCTGCGCCCGTTCCTCGAAGCTCATGTTGGCCAGATTGAAACTCATGAAGGTACCTGCAGGTTTGAAAATGGCCGCTATCTTACACCCAGGCAATGCAACATCGGAAAGCCACCGCAACTTTCCCGACGCAGCGGCATCCATTGTTCACACTACCCATCAACGAGGACGAGTTCATGGCCCGTAAAAACGCCACGCTGCCCGACAGCGATCAGATCAAGGACCAGGTATTCAGCGAACTGCAGTCGCTGATCGAGGAATCGGAAAAACTGCTGAACGACAGTGCCGCCCTGGTGGGCGAAGAAGCAGAAACCCTGCGAGCGCAGGTCAGCCTCAAACTGAAACAGGCGCGCCAGGCCGCTGGCAACATACGGGACAAGGCGCAGCCGGTGGTGGACGCCACCCAGGACTATATCGGCGGCCATCCCTGGCAGACCGTAGCCATTTCCGCCGGGCTGGGGGTGGTGGTGGGCCTGCTGCTGGGGCGGCGCAACTGACGCCTGGGCCGCCTGGTGCGAATCAGGCGGCCAGCGCTTGCGGGATACCGCTGTGGAAGCGCAGTTCCACATCTGGGGACTGGATCAGCTCCATTTCTGCAGCGCGCACCAGTTCAACCCGGCGGGCGATGTCTGCCTCATCGCCATAGTTGTGCGCCAGTTTCAGGTAACCCTGGTAGTGGCGCGCTTCGCTTTTCAGCAGGCCGTGGTAGAAGCGGCCCAGCTCTTCGTCCAGGTGCGGCACCAGCGCGGCAAAACGCTCGCAACTGCGCGCCTCGATGAACGCCCCCACCACCAGCGTGTCCACCAGCTTGACCGGCTCGTGAGCGCGCACCAGGCGGCGCAGCCCTGAGGCATAGCGCCCCGCCGACACCGGTCGTAGTGGCACGCCACGGCGCTTCATCAAGCGCAGTACTTGTTCGTGATGCACCAGTTCCTCACGTGCCAGGCGCGACATCATGTTGATCAGGTCGAGGTGAGTGTTGTACTTGGCCATCAGGCTCAAGGCCGTGCTCGCGGCCTTGAATTCGCAGTTCTTGTGGTCGATCAGCAGGGTTTCCTGGTCGGCGAGCGCCGCTTCGATCCAGGCGTCTGGCGTCGGGCAGCCAAGAAAGGCATCGATTTCGGGGATCAGGGACATAAGCGTGCAACCACACAGAACAGGCAGGGCCGGCGATTATACCGGCGGCGGCGGGCGGCGCCAGTGACTAAGCTTGTTGATGTACATCAAACGCCAGCAGGGGGCGCGCCGTCTATAGTCAGGCATTGGTCGCCACCTTTGAAGGGAGCTTACGCCCATGCAAGCCGTCCGCAGCATCCTCGTCGTCCTCGACCCCGAGCACGCCCACAGCCGGGCGCTGACCCGGGCCAAGCTGATCGCCGGCGTCACCGGCGCTCGGCTGCACCTGCTGATGTGCGACAAACGGCATGATCACAGTGCGCTACTGAGCCTGCTCAGCAGCCAGTTGCATGATGACGGCTACGACAACATCACCCATGAGGAGGCTTGGCGCGACAACCTGCACGACACCATCATCTATGTCCAGCAGGCCGAAGGTTGCGACCTGGTGATCAAGGACCACCGCCCGGACAGTTCGTTGAGAAAGGCCCTGCTCACCCCCAGCGACTGGAAACTGCTGCGCCAATGCCCATGTGCCGTGCTGATGGTCAAGAGTGAACGGCCGTGGACCGGGGGCAAGATTCTGGCGGCGGTCGACGTGGGCAACCAGGACGAAGACCATCGCCGCCTGCATGCCAGCATCATCGACCATGGCTTCGAGATTGCCAAACTGGCCAAGGGCGAACTGCATGTCATCAGTGCCCATCCGTCGCCGATGCTGTCGGCCTCTGACCCGACCTACCAGCTGAGCGAGACCATCGAGCAGCGCTACCGCGATGCGTGCAAGGCGTTCCAGGCTGAGTACGGCATCAGCGAGGAATGCCTGCATGTAGCTGAAGGGCCGGCAGATGTGTTGATTCCGCACACCGAGAAACTGCTGAACGCGGTGGTGACGGTGATTGGCACGGTGTGCCGCACGGGGATTTCCGGGGCGTTGATTGGTAATACTTCGGAGGTGGTACTGGATGCGCTCGAGGGGGATGTGCTGGTGCTCAAGAGCGAGGAAGCCATCGCTCACCTGGCCGAATTAGCCCGCGGCTGATGCAATTGGCACGATGGGTGCGCCCCTTGTAGGAGCGGCCTTGCGTCGCGAAAGGCCGCACCTACAGGGACCGCGCAGACCCGCTACGGCATCGCCTCCAGCACCTTCGGGTCCAGCCCTTCCCCTGCATTGGCCTCGATCCATTGCGCCAGCTGTCGGCGCATGGCCGGCGTCCAGAAGCTTTGCATATGCTGGCGCACCCCCTGTACCGCCAGCGCCCGGTCTGGTTCGCTGTCGAAGTAATGGGCAATCTGGTTGGCCATCTTGACCAGGTTGTCGCTGCTCATCGGCGCACCTCGGCTTGCTCCGCTGTGCGGCGCTCTTGCAGCAGGCGCCGCTGTTCGTCACTGAAGTCCTGATAGCGCTTTTGCCACTGCGATGGCTGGAACACCTTCACCACTTCCACTGCCGTTACCTTGTACTCGGGACAGTTGGTGGCCCAGTCGGAGTTGTCGGTGGTAATCACGTTGGCCCCCGACTCGGGGAAGTGGAACGTGGTGTACACCACCCCCGGCGCTACCCGCGCACTGACCTTGGCGCGCAGCACAGTCTGCCCCGCGCGGCTGCCAATGCCGACCCAGTCACCGTCCTGGATACCGCGGCTTTCTGCATCGGTGGGGTGAATCTCCAGGCGGTCGGCATCATGCCAGGCGACGTTGGCAGTACGCCGGGTCTGCGCGCCGACGTTGTACTGGCTGAGGATGCGCCCGGTAGTCAGCAACAACGGGTAGCGGTTGTTGACCTTTTCGTCGGTAGGCACATAACCGGTGAGCATGAAGCGGCCCTTGCCACGCACGAACTGGTCGATGTGCATGGTTGGCGTGCCGTCTGGCGCGGTGTCGTTGCATGGCCACTGCAGGCTGCCATGGCGGTCGATGTCGGCATAGCTGACACGGCGGAAGGTCGGCGTCAGGCGGGCGATCTCGTCCATGATCTCGGACGGGTGACGGTAGTTCATCGGGTAGCCCAGAGCGTTGGCCAAGGCGATGGTCGCTTCCCAGTCGGCCTTGCCGGCCAGCGGCTCCATGACCTTGCGCACCCGCGAAATGCGCCGCTCGGCATTGGTGAAGGTGCCATCCTTTTCCAGGAACGAGCTGCCCGGCAGGAACACATGGGCGAACTTGGCAGTTTCGTTGAGGAAGATGTCCTGCACCACCACGCACTCCATGGCGAGCAAGGCCGCGGTGACATGCTGGGTGTTAGGGTCGCTCTGGGCGATGTCCTCGCCCTGGCAGTACAAGGCCTTGAAGCTGCCGTCCAGCGCTGCCTCGAACATGTTGGGGATGCGCAGGCCCGGGTCGGGCTGCAGGGTCACACCCCAGGCGCGTTCGAACTCGGCGCGCACGTGCTCGTTGGAGATATGCCGGTAGCCAGGCAGCTCGTGCGGGAACGAGCCCATGTCGCACGAACCCTGCACGTTGTTCTGCCCACGCAGCGGGTTCACCCCTACCCCTTCACGGCCGATATTGCCGGTGGCCATGGCCAGGTTGGCGATGCCCATCACCGCAGTGCTGCCCTGGCTGTGCTCGGTCACGCCCAGGCCGTAGTAGATGGCCGCGTTGCCACCGGTGGCATACAGCCGCGCAGCCGCGCGGATCTGCTCGGCCGGCACGCCACAGACCGGGCCGAGTACTTCAGGGGCGTTTTCTGCCAGGCTGACGAAGTCGCGCCAGCGGGCAAAGTCTTCGGTTTCGCAGCGGGCATCGATAAAGCGCTGGGCCAGCAGGCCCTCGCTGACGATCACGTGGGCCAGGGCGTTGAGCATGGCCACGTTGGTGCCCGGGCGCAGTTGCAGGTGCAACTCGGCGCGGGCGTGCGGCGAGTCGACCAGGTCGATGCGCCGTGGGTCGATCACGATCAGCCGCGCGCCCTGGCGCAGGCGGCGCTTGAGCTGCGAGCCGAACACCGGGTGGGCGTCGGTGGGGTTGGCGCCGATCACCAGCACCACGTCAGCCTGCATCACCGAATCAAAGCTTTGCGTGCCAGCCGACTCACCCAGGGTCTGCTTGAGCCCATAGCCGGTGGGCGAGTGGCACACCCGCGCGCAGGTATCGACGTTGTTGTTGCCAAACGCCGTGCGCACCAGTTTTTGCACCAGATAGGCTTCTTCGTTGGTGCAGCGGCTGGAGGTAATGCCACCGATGGAATCGCGCCCGTACTTGAGCTGGATGCGGCGGAACTCGCTGGCAGCGTAGGTCACCGCCTCGTCCCAGCTCACTTCCTGCCACGGGTCTTCCAGGCGCTTGCGGATCATCGGTTTGGTTATGCGGTCCGGGTGGGTGGCGTAGCCCCAGGCGAAGCGCCCCTTCACGCAGGCGTGGCCGTGGTTGGCCCCGCCGTTCTTGTCCGGGACCATGCGCACCAGCTGATCGCCTTTCATTTCGGCGCGGAACGAGCACCCGACGCCGCAATAGGCGCAGGTGGTGATCACCGAACGTTCGGGCTGGCCAAGCTGCACCAGGCTCTTTTCTGTCAGCGTCGCGGTCGGGCAGGCCTGTACGCAGGCGCCGCACGACACGCACTCGGAGGCAAGGAAGTTGTCGCCGCCCGCCGCCGCGACCCGCGACTCGAAACCGCGGCCGGTGATGGTCAGGGCGAATGTGCCCTGGATGTCTTCGCAGGCGCGCACGCAGCGGCTGCAAACGATGCACTTGCTGGGCTCGTAGTCAAAATACGGGTTGGAAACGTCCTTCTTTTCGGCCAAATGGTTGGCGCCGTCGTAACCGTAGCGCACCTCGCGCAGGCCCACCTGGCCGGCCACGGTCTGTAGCTCGCAGTTGCCGTTGGCCGAGCAGGTCAGGCAGTCCAGTGGGTGGTCGGAAATGTACAACTCCATCACGTTGCGGCGCAGGCCGGCCAGGCGTGGCGTTTCGGTACGCACCACCATGCCTTCGCTGACCGGCGTGGTACAGGACGCCGGGTAGCCGCGCATGCCTTCGATTTCCACCATGCACATGCGGCATGAGCCGAAGGCTTCGAGGCTGTCGGTGGCACACAGTTTGGGGATGCTGGTGCCCAGCATGGCCGCGGCGCGCATCACCGAGGTGCCGGCGGGCACGCTGACAGCACGCCCGTCGATGCTCAGGCTGATCTGCACGTCGCTGTCACGGGCCGGGGTGCCGAGGTCGCTGCTTTTATCAGAAGCGGGGTCGAAGAAGTTGATCATTGCGCGGCCTCCGTGGTGGTCAGCCCAAAATCAGCGGGGAAGTACTTGAGGGCACTGGCCACCGGGTAGGCAGTCATGCCGCCCATGGCGCATAGCGAGCCGTACTGCATGGTGTCGCAGAGATCGCGCAGCAACAGGGCCTGGTCGTGGCGTTCGGTGAAATCAGTCGATGTGATCAACCGGTCGACCACTTCCATGCCCCGGGTGGAGCCGATGCGGCACGGGGTGCATTTGCCGCAGGATTCTTCGGCGCAGAACTGCAGGGCGAAGCGCGCCATGCTGGCCATGTTCAGGGTGTCGTCGGCCACCACCACACCGCCGTGGCCGAGCATTGCGCCCATGGCGGCGAAGGCTTCATAGTCCAGCGGGGTGTCGAAGTGGCTGGGGGGTACCCAGGCGCCAAGCGGGCCGCCCACCTGCGCAGCCTTCAGCGGCCGGCCACTGGCCGTACCGCCGCCGTAACCCTCCAACAGCTCGCGCAGGGTCAGGCCGAACGCACGCTCCACCAGGCCGCCCTGGCGGATATTGCCGGCCAGCTGGAACGGCATGGTGCCCAGCGAGCGGCCCATACCGAAATCGCGATAGAACGCTGCCCCCTTGGCGAGAATGATGGGCACTGAAGCCAGGGTGAGCACGTTGTGCACCAGCGTGGGCAGGCCGAACAGGCCTTGCAGCGCAGGCAGTGGTGGCTTGGCACGGACGATGCCGCGCTTGCCTTCGATGGACTCGAGCAGCGCGGTTTCTTCGCCGCAGATATAGGCGCCGGCCCCCACCCGCACTTCCAGGTCGAAAGCCTGGCCGCTGCCGGCAACGTCAGTGCCGAGGTAGCCGGCTTCACGCGCGATGGCAAAGGCCTGGTTCAGCACGCGAATGGCATCCGGGTATTCCGAGCGCACATAGATGTAGCCCTTGTCGGCCCCCACGGCCAGGCCGGCAATGATCATGCCCTCGATCAGCAGGAAAGGGTCGCCTTCCATCAGCATACGGTCGGCGAAGGTGCCAGAGTCGCCCTCGTCGGCGTTGCATACCACGTACTTCTGCCCAGCCCCGGCGTCGCGCACGGTGCGCCACTTGATGCCGGCAGGAAACGCCGCACCGCCACGGCCACGCAAGCCGGAGTCAAGCACGGCGGCGACCACCTCGGCAGCGTTCAGGGCCACGGCCGCTTCAAGGCCGGCGAAACCGCCATGGGCGCGATAGTCATCCAGCGACAATGGGCGGGTGATGCCGGCGCGGGCGAACAGCAGGCGTTGCTGGGTCTTCAGGTAAGGCATTTGTTCGACCAGCCCCAACGCCAGCGAGTGGCCACCGGGCTCACCGGCCAGGGCATCGAGCAACGCCGGCACGTCTTGTGGGGTCACCGGGCCGAAGCCCTGACGCCCTTGCCCGCTGTCGCATTCGATCAGCGGCTCCAGCCAGTACAGCCCGCGTGAGCTGGTGCGCTGGATGTCCAGCGGCAGCTGGCGGCGCTCGGCCTCGCGCTGCAAGGCATCGGCAACCTGGTCGGCCCCCACGGCACGGGCCACCGAGTCGCAGGGAATGTAGAGCTTCAGCATGCTGCGTCCTCCCGGCAAGCGTTTACCAATGCACGCAGGCGCTCAGGGGTAAGCCGCGCATGCACCTGGCCGTCCAGCTCCAGCGCCGGCGAGCAGGCGCAGGCACCCAGGCAGTACACCGGGCGCAGGCTGATGGTACCGTCGGCGCTGGTGCCATGGTCATCCAGTGCCAGCTGATCACGCAGTTGCGCGGCCAGGGCCTCGGCGCCACGGCTTTGGCACGATTCGGCGCGGCACAGGCGCAGGGTGTGGCGCGCCGGCGGCGCAGTACGGAAGTCGTGGTAAAAGCTGATCACTCCACGCACCTCGGCCAGGCTGAGGTTCAGGGCATGGGCAATTTCAGGGACAGCGGCATCGGGGATGAAACCGATGTCGTGCTGGATGGCATGCAGGATCGGCAACAGGGCACCGGGGGTTGCCTTGTCACGGGCCAGAATACGGTGGATCACGGGCAGGTGGAGCAGTTCATCAGGCATACAGCGGACCTCGGCATCACGGACCCCGCCTGAATTATTGTGAGGGCAGGTATCCAGCGTGTTCTGCTGCGGCGCGTCGGCCGCGTCACGGTTGCGCGGCGCCGACGGCCTCCTTGCCCACGGCCGCGCATCTGCGCACGCTGGTCCGAAGGCATCCTGCAAGCATGGCACTTGTGGCGCCAGGGGGTTGCGTGCGAACGACCAGGCGCATCCTGAAACCGACGCCAAGCGTTACGGCCCCTGCACGGTATGCGGGGTTTCACAGCAGTACAGGTGCGTCGATGACTACCCCAGGCTAATGCCCGGCGCGAGCAGCCTTGCCTTGGCGCCCCCGGCCGCAAAGGCGCGCAAAGCGCCCCCGGCAATTCGGCACAGGCCTCAGGCCACTGCCTTGTCTACGCTGCGACCGGCTTCCAGCTCACGCACCAGCGGCAACACGTGCTCACCAAAGTACGCCACTTCCTCCTGAAAATGCAGAAAGCCGGACAGGATCAAATCCACCCCCACTGCCTTCAGCGCAACGATGCGCTCGGCAATTTGCTGCGGCGTGCCGATCAGGTTGGTCTTGAAGCCATCGTTGTACTGCACCAGGTCCTCGAAGCTGGACTTGGCCCAGTTGCCCTCGCCTTCCGGGCTGGCTGCCCCGGCGTGCTTCACCTCGTTGCCGAACGCCCGCACCGCCTCGGGGTTGGCCTTGTCGATGATCTCCTGCAACACCGCACGCGCCTGTTCCTCGGTGTCGCGGGCAATGATGAAGGCATTCACCCCAACCTTGACCGAGTGGCCGTTGGCTGCGGCCTTGGCGCGGATATCATCGACCTGGGCCTTGATCCCTTCCACGCTGTTGCCGTTGGTGAAGTACCAGTCCGACACCCGCGCGGCCATATCCCGCGCCGCACGCGAACTGCCGCCCTGGAAGATCTCGGGGTGCGGTTGCTGCAGTGGCTTGGGTTTGAGGTTGTAGTCACGGAAGCGATAGAAGTCGCCGTTGAAGGTGAAGTTGTCCTGCGTCCAGATGCCCTTGAGCGCGCGGATGAACTCCTCGGAACGGCGATAGCGCTCGTCGTGGTCCAGCCACGGCTCACCGATGGCGTGGAACTCGCCCTTGAACCAGCCCGACACCACGTTGATGGCGATGCGGCCATGGGTGAACTGGTCGATACTGGCCAACTGCTTGGCCGCCAGCGCCGGGTTCCACGGCCCTGGCAGGATGGCGGCGATGACCTTGAGCTTTTCCGTGGCCGCCAGCAGCGCATGGCTGATGGTGACCGACTCATGCTGGTTGTCGGCGCCGTAGCCGGCGGTGAAGCGGATTTGCGACAGGGCGTAGTCGAAGCCCGCTTTTTCAGCGATTTGCGCAAGCTTGCGGTTGTAGTCGATGTCCCAGCTGGTGCGCTGCTCGATGGTGCTGACCACCAGGCCACCGCTGACGTTGGGGACCCAGTAGGCGAACTTGAGTGGGGCGTGGCTCATGGGGAAGCTCCTTGAGAATCTTTGGGGTTCAAGGAGGCAGGAGCAGCAAGCGTGCCAACGGCTGGATTGCTTTACTTTCAACGGGTTAATGGAACTAGTCGGCGATGTTGACTGCATGTGGTCAAACACGCTGTCGGATCACTGTTGCCTGCGCAACATCGCCGCTTGCTGCTGGCTCACCGGTTCTTGCGCATGCCCATGTGAGCGTCATCCATCAAGGCTTTGGCCATGTCGCACAGAAAGTGCGAGGCCCAGACCAGCACCGGCTCGTTGTCCATTACCCCGATAAACGATGCCCGCCGAGAGCAGTCCATCAACACAGAGGCCTGCTCGACAGCATGGTCACAGCAGTTGCCGGGCTCGACACGGAACAGCTTCTTGCCGTCGATGATACCGTCCAGGCAAGTGGCCGAGCCTACGGTCAGCCCCAGGGTGCCGGTGTCATCATCCAATTTTTTATCCATCTTGAACCTCTTCTGAATTTGCCAGCCAGTGGTACTGCCCTCCACTCTCCTGTGGGAGCGGGTTCACCCGCGAACACGGGCGCAGCCGGTGCCATCCACCGCTGGCAAAACTTGATTTCAGCCCATCAATGCAAGGTATGCATTTGCGGCTTGCCTTTGAACTGAACCTGCGCAATCGCCGACTCCAGCAACGAGCGCACGGCCTCCACTTCATGCATCACCGCCAAGGTCATGACGGTGGCGGGAGACTTGGGCAGCGTGGAGAGGGCGTGATGGCCTACGGACAAGGCGCAGAGGACGCATTCGGTGGCCTGGATCAGGGTGTCTTCCAGGTGGTGCGAAGGGTCAGCGGAGAAAGGTGGATCGGGAACAATTTTGAGCATGGCGAATCTCTCTAGTTGCACTACCAAGATCGCCACCTGCTCACTTGCAGATGATTGGGTGGCGGCTACGTAAGGGCCTGCAAGACCGAGGCAACTAGAAAGCCCGGTTGGTCCGAAGACCACCCGTACGCAGCCACCATAAAACGCAGCTGAGCGCAAAGCGCCGTTAGCTGATGGTGAGCTCTTCTAGTTGACTCGCAGGCTTGCAGACCCGGTCGTTGAATTTGCAACGACAGGTCGAGACTAGGGAGATCAGGTTTCCATCGCAATGGTGAAACGGCTTGAAAAGGATGATTCAGAAACGGACTACATGGAAGGGGAAAAATCTGGCTCTATCGTGTAGGAACGACAAAGAATGTGGCGGGCCAACGAAGAGCCCTGTGCGTGGTTGCCCCACGCACAAGCGACAATGTTCAGTGCTGACTATACCGCCAACCGCGCCAGCCGCTGCAGCGCCACAATCACTTCCTCGTCCCGCTCTTCGAGCACATCCGCCTGGATCAGGGCGATCACGGCCTTCAGCAACTCGGTCTGGTTCATCTCGGTTTGTTGTTGCAGCGCAAGCAGGTCCTCTGCCATGTGCGGATTAACCTTCATCGACAACCGCCGGGTAGCGTTGGACCTTGCAAGCCCGCGCTGCTCCCGCTGTGCATCCAGCGCCTGGATGAACGCCAGATGCGCAGCCTGCAATCGCCCCCCCTGCTGAACCTGCGCCAACCGCTGAACATAGTGGGCCAGAAACAACTTGCGTAAATGGGCCCCGGCGTCGCTGCTGACTGCATGCATGGCCGCATCCAGCACGTCCACGTACACGGCCGGCAAGCGCGCCTCGATCGACTTGAGCTGCTGCTTGCGCGCCTCGTGAATGGCTGGTGTGGATTGCGGTGGAAGTGCGACCACGCCATCGCAACGGGTACACACGCCCACCAATATGTCCCTGGCCACACCCTTGCCATCGCTGAACGGTACATCCCGGCGGGCATAACGAGTGGGCACCACTGCCTGGCAGTGCTCGCACAGTGCTTTTCCGCTATCCCCTTCAAACAGAATCTTCATGATCTGGGTACTCACTGGTGAACGCTTATGAACCAGGTATCCGGTTCGATAAAAAAGAACTTGATGTACCAGCCATCCCGTTTGAGTACATGCACCTCTACGGCAGCGACAGCGTGGTGAGGGCTGCTTGCGTGGTGAATGCCCCGGCAGGAGCGCACGACTTCGACAACCTCTCGGGCTGACACCTCCCCTGTAGCCAACAGGTTCTTTATATCGATATCCCCGCGCGAAACGTGTTGGTACTCCCCTGATTCAAGCGCCGCTATCACTGCGCGCTGGGCCTCCCTGAAACCGGTTTTCATAGCTCATCCCTGCCATTACGAAAATCATCGTACAAAATCCGGATCAAATCTAGCGCTTGCGAAGCCAAAGCGACCAGCGGTTCCCCCCCGATTCGAGCGATGACCCGGAACACGCATGAACTATGGCCCTGCCAGCCGCAAGACGGCGCAGGGCAATGTAACCAACGCGTTCAAGGCTGCTCGCGGCAGCCGCTTGAAACCTCCGTGAGCACCGGCTAGCTGCTGCCATCCACCTAGGCCGTGTTTCGCGAGAGGTGAAGAAGCATGAAACATTATTTATCAATATATCTTCTCATTTGACGTAGATTCTCATTCGCACGAAATCTGTAACCCTTTTACCAGCCCCCGCCTCAGGAATTCCCCGTGAAACGTCATCTCCCTGCCCGCCTCTTGCTGGTCGGCGCATGCAGCGCCATGCCTGTCGTTCATGCCGCCGACAACCTCACCCTGCCCGCGACCCAGATCGACAGCACGAGCGAAGTGATGGATGCCGTGAGCCAGGGCTACGAAGGCAGGGCCTCATCCAGCACCACCAAACTGGGCCTGACCGACAAGCAGACCCCGCAGGGCGTGACAACCATCACCCGCCAGGCGCTGGACGATTTCAAGATCACCGGTATCAAGGACGCACTGCGCGCAGCACCGTCGGTAACCGTCGAGCAAACTGAAACCGACCGTACCGAATTCACTTCGCGCGGTTTCGACATCGACACCTTCGAGTACGACGGCATGGGCATGCCCTTCGTAAGCAGCACGCTGGTAGGGGACCAGGACCTGGCCGAGTACGAGCAGATCGACGTGTTGCACGGCGCCAATGGCTTGATGAGTGGTGCCGGCAACCCGTCGGCCACGGTCAACTTCGTGCGTAAACGCCCGACAGATACCTTCCAGGCGCAGGTCGACACCAGCGTCGGCTCGTGGGACAGCCGCCGTATCGACGTCGATGTTGCCGGCCCGCTGACCGACAGCGGCAATGTGCGCGGGCGTTTCATCTACTCCCACGACAAGGGCAACTCATGGATGGACCGCTACAGCCACGAGCGCAACGTTGCTGCCGGCCTGCTGGCGTTCGATGTGTCCGACGCCGACACCGTGACCGTGGGCTTCTCCCAGCACAACAGTGACTCCAACGGCAGCACCTGGGGCAACCTGCCACTGGTGGACAATGACGGCAATGCCATCCACTACAGCGGGCGCAGCAACAGCATCGGCCAGCCGTGGACCTACTGGAACCTGCACACCCAGCGGGCCTTCGTCGAGCTGAAGCATGATTTCGGCAATGACTGGAACGCCACGCTCACGGCCACCGGGCAGCAGGAAAAGCAGAACACCAACATGCTTTATGTAGGTGGCGTCTCTGGTGATGTAGCCGACGCGTATGCCAACCACACCCGCAGCGAGGCTCACCAGCTGCTGGGCGAGGCCAAGGTGCAAGGCCCGTTCAGCCTGTTCGGTCGCGAGCACCAGTTGACCTTCGGGGCCGCGTACGGGCGCACGCACCAAAAAGGCCAGGAGTACGATGAAGACCTGGAGCATGGCAGTTTCTTCAACACTTCGTTCTCGGGCATCCTCGCGGGCAATACGCCTATGCCCTCGTTTGGCGTCACCATTGACGACCTGGCGCAGAACTTCCAGGACACGCAAAAAAGCGTATTCGCCGGTGCGCGATTCAGCCTGGCCGATAACCTACACTGGATAGCCGGTGCACGCATGCTCAGCGCCGACGGCAAGGGTGAGAGCTACGGTTCAGAACACTCCACGCGCGCCCATGGCAAGGTCACGCCCTACACCGGCCTGGTCTACGACCTGAACGAGGCATGGAGCATTTACGGCAGCTGGACCAAAATCTACAACCCGCAGTACAACGTGGTCGGTACCGACGGCAAGCTGCTCGACCCACTGGAAGGCAAGAGCATGGAAGTGGGGGTAAAAGGCAGCGTGATGGACGAGCGCCTGCACCTGACCGCTGCGCTGTTCAAGACCGAGCAGCGCAACGTGGCCGTGGATGCCGGGTTCGACGGGGTTCAAGAGGTTTACACACCGGGCGACTTCAAGAGCCACGGCGTAGAGTTGCAGGCATCCGGCGAAGTGGCGCCAGGCCTCGACCTGCTCGCCGGCTACACCTATGTACGCATTGACGATGACAACGGCGAGCGTGCGCGCAAATATGTGCCGGCCCACAGCTTGCGCGGCATGGTCACTTACCGCTTGCCGACCCTGCCACAGATGAAGGTTGGCGCCCGTGTTAGCTGGCAGACCGGCGTCGAGAACGACACCAACAGCGCCATCCACCAGAACGCCTACGGCCTGGTTGACCTGATGACCAGCTACGACATTGACAGCAACTGGAGCACGTCGCTGAACCTGAACAATGTCACCGACCGCAAATACCTGCTGTCGCTGTACAACAACGCGACAACCGCCAGCTACGGTGCACCGCGCAACCTGACGGCTTCGGTGACCTGGAAGTACTGACCCCGCCCGTCCTGTGTAGCGGCGCACTGAACGGCATCCAGTGATGGCTTTGGCGCCATTCAGGTAAGCTCAGCCCTTGCAATGCGACTATCAAGGACGGTATCCGTGCATTCACTGACTGACGAGCAGTTACTGGCGATCATCCGCGAGAACCCGGTAAACCGGGCACTCCTGGCGGTGCTGGCAACGCTGGATATCCCCCACTGCATGCTGGTGGCAGGCGCCCTGTTCCAGACCTTCTGGAACCACCGCGCAGGGCTGCCTGCCGGCTGGGGCATCAAGGACTATGACATCGCCTACTTTGACGCCGATGTGTCCTGGGAGGCAGAGGACCGGGTAATCACCAGGGTGCAGCAGGCCTGCGCGCACTTGGGCGTCAACGTGGAAGTGCGCAACCAGGCCCGCGTCCACCTGTGGTACCAGGGGAAATTCGGCGGTGCTTATTCGCCATTGCTCAAGGTCACGGATGGCATCGACCGCTACCTGATCCGCTCGACCTGCCTTGGGGTTGATGTGTGCACGGGCACGTTGTACAGCACCCATGGCCTGGATGACCTGCAGCACGATCTGCTGAATATGAACGAGCTGAACCCACGGCCAGGCTTGTTCAGGGAAAAAGCCGCCAGCTACCGGGAGCGTTGGCCATGGCTTGTCTTGGTCGAGTGATCAGAATGCTCAAGCTAGTGTCCGGTTTTCGACGCGCTGAACCAGTCACTGCGTGTCAGCTCCCATACCTCGACCTGCATTGGCCCAGAAACAAAATATCCATCGCGGGTACTCACCCTGCGCATTCCCTCATGCTCTGAAACCTTGCGCGAGGCGTGGTTGGCAACGGCTTTGGGAACCTGCATGAGCGGGCGTGACAACGCCTCGAACCAATAGGCGTTGATGACCCTGCAGGCTTCGCGCATGTAGCCCATGCCCCACCACTGCGGCGCAAGCCAGAAGCCTCTGTTGTTTCCAGGCTGCTCATACAAACTGATGCTGCCAATGGTGCAGTCAGCCTCGTTGCGCAGGCGGATCATCCAGTGCCATTCACGGCCCGCAGCCATGGCAGGCAGGGCGATATCCCGTACATAGACCAGCGCACCGTCTTCCGGATATGGCCATGGGACGCGACGATCGAGGTAGCGGACAACTTCCCATTGCGGGAACAGTTTCTGGATTGCAGGTGCATCCTCCAGTCGCAGGGGTGTGAGTACAAGGCGATCGGTATGCAGCGTCGGCAGGCAAGCCATGGCATTCGTTCCTGGGCATCCTTGTGGAAGCTTCAGATGGTCTGCGATGGGTCGTTTCTTGTCGAGCGGGACTACAGCTTACCTATGTGACCTGCACCCAAACGCCTCTCAGCTGAACACCCAGAGCACGCGGGTGGGCTTGTCGGTGAGGTTGGCATAGCGAAAACTGGCGTGGGGTTGCAACTGAAAACTGTCACTGGCCCGCAGCGTGACCGGCTCGCCACCACCCAGCCACACCGTCAGCTCGCCTTCGAGCACGAAGCAGCCCTGCTCCGAGCTGTCGTCCAGGTATTCCTCGCCACTGCTGGCCCCTGGCTCCAGGTGGCTATCGAGCATGGAGAACGCGCCCGTTATCGTGGGGGATGCCAGCACATCGGTGATGCCACCCGCCAGGTGAAGGGTACGCCGCTCGTGAGGGCGGGTGACCCAGTCGAGCTCGCGGGGCTTGTCCAGCTTGTAAAAGTAGGCGGTCGAGACGCCGAGCTCTTCACTGATGGCTGTGAGGTCGGCCACGGTCGGGCGCGACACGCCCCGTTCGACCTGGGACAGAAAGCCCACCGAACGGCCGATACGCTGAGCCAGCTCGCCCAGCGTGAGGCCTTTGAACTTGCGCAGGTCGCGAATCTGTACTGCCAGGCCTTCGATTTCTTCGTGCACTTTCATAGTTGAATCGCGACTTTCAGACGGGAAAATAATGCCTTGAAAAGTACAGGATTCATCTCACAAAGCAAATTGCTTTGGGGGCCTGACGTGGGTTTTGCGGTTGGGGCGTAGATCGAGCGCCGCGTGGGCGGCGCTCGATATCACAGGTGCTGAAAATCTACAGGCAAAACCTCTGCCCTTACCGCACAGCCTCATAGGTCAGGTCCAGGCACTTGCGGGCTTTTTCCACCAGCTCGTCGATCTCCTCGATGCTGATCACCAGCGGCGGCGCGATGATCATGGTGTCGCCCACGGCGCGCATGATCAGGCCGTTGTCGAAACAGTGCTGGCGGCAGATCATGCCGACACCTTTGCCTTCGTAACGGGCGCGGGTGGCCTTGTCTTTCACCAGCTCGATTGCGCCGAGCATGCCCAGGCCGCGCACTTCGCCCACCAACGGGTGGTCGGCCAGTTCGCGCAGGCGTTGTTGCAGGTACGGCGCGGTTTTATCGTGCACCTGCTGGATGATCTGCTCGTCACGCAGGATGCGCAGGTTCTCCAGGCCTACCGCAGCTGCCACCGGGTGGCCGGAATAGGTAAAGCCATGGTTGAAGTCACCGCCTTCGCTGATGACCTTGGCCACTTCGTCACGCACGATTACCCCGCCCATGGGGATGTAACCAGAGGTCAGTCCCTTGGCAATGGTCATCAGGTCGGGCTTGAGGTCGTAGTAGTCGGTACCGAACCATTCACCGGTGCGGCCGAAGCCGCAAATCACTTCATCGGCAACGAACAGGATGTCGTACCTGGCGAGAATTTCCTTCACCTTCGGCCAGTAGGTTTGCGGCGGAATAATCACGCCACCGGCGCCCTGGATCGGTTCGGCGATGAAGGCGGCAACGTTGTCTACGCCAACTTCAAGAATCTTCTTTTCCAACTGCTCGGCCGCCCACACGCCGAAGTCGGCCTCGGTCATGTCGCCGCCTTCGCCGAACCAGTACGGCTGCGGGATGTGCACGATATCCGGGATCACCCCGCCCTGCTGGTGCATGCCGCTCATGCCACCCAAGGCTGCGCCCGCCACGGTAGAACCGTGGTAGCCGTTGATGCGGCCAATGATGACCTGCTTGCTCTTCTTGCCCTTCAGCGCCCAGTAATGGCGCACCATGCGCAGCACGGTGTCGTTGCCTTCAGAGCCGGAGCCGGTGAAGAACACATGGTTCATGCCTTGCGGCGCCACATCGGCGATTGCCTTGGCCAGCTCCAGCGCAGGGGGGTGCGCGGTCTGGAAGAACAGGTTGTAGTAAGGCAGCTGCTTCATCTGCTGGCTGGCAACTTCGGCCAGCTCATCGCGACCGTAGCCGACCGCCACGCACCACAGGCCGGCCATGCCATCGAGAATCTTGTTGCCCTCGCTGTCCCAAAGGTACACGCCCTTGGCCGAGGTGATGATGCGCGGGCCTTTCTCAGCCAGTTGTTTGACATCGCTGAACGGGGCCAGGTGATGGTCGCGGCTCATCGATTGCCAGGCAAGGGTCTGCGAATTCTTTTCACTCATTGACTTCTACTCCATCAAGTTGCGCGGCCAGGCTGCGCGGGTACTTTTATAGTTGGGAACGGTCGGTGTTCAGGCCGACAGCAACAGCCTTTGGCGCAGTACAGAGCGCTGTCGGCAGGCCTTGCCAAAGGCCTGGAAGATGGTCAGGTAATGCGGGTTGTCCATGACCTGGAACTCGGGGTGCCATTGCACGGCCAGGGCAAACCCCTTGCCGTTCTCGACCGAAATCGCTTCCACCAGGCCATCGGGTGCCAGCGCTTCCACCCGTAGCCCCGGGGCCAGTACATCGATGCCCTGGCCATGGATGGAATTGACGTCGAAGATCGCCGGCAAGCCCATGCGATCGAGCATGCCGCCGGGCTTTACATGCAGGGTGTGGCGCGGCCCATATTGCTTGTCCAGGGGCTCGTCCTTGCCTTCGCGGTGGTCCATGAACACGCCGGTCTCGTGGACTTTCTGGTGCAGCGTGCCGCCCAGTGCCACGTTCATTTCCTGGAAGCCCCGGCAAATGCCGAGCACCGGCACGCCGGCGGCGATGGCCGCACGCATCAGCGGCAACGTGGTGGCATCACGCAGCGGGTCGTGCAGCGTGCCCTCTGCACTGGCCGCGCCGTTGTAGTGGAACGGCTCGATGTTGGACGGTGAACCGGTGAAAATCAGCCCGTCCACCACGTCGAGAATATCGGCGCTGTCCATCAGCTCACCTAGGCTGGGAATCACGATGGGCAACCCACACGCTGCCTTGGCCGCCGCACGCGCGTATTTCTCGCTGATGGTCTGGGTTGCATGTAGCTCGATCATGCTGGTGCATGCGGTAATGCCGATAACGGGCACACGGGGCATATCTTCCTCCGGCAAATCCATATTGCGTGTTGTAGTGAAAGGGAGGGTGCAGCGTCGCTGTCTGGACTTCGCCACCTACAGGAACCAGCGGTATTCGCGGGCATCGATGTGGCGCATGAAGTCCAGTTGTTCCTGGTATTTGTTCTCGCAGTACACCATCACGAACTCACTGCCCAAGCCTTCGTTGACCACCGGGTGGTGACGCATGGCGGCCAGGGCACCGAGGGCATCTTTGGGGAAGTCGATACCGCTCTGACGGTTTTCGTTCAGCGGGGCGATGGGCTCGACGCCACGGTCCAGGCCATGCTCCATGCCGGTCAGAATGGCCGCCAACACCAGGTACGGGTTGGCATCGGCACCGGCGATGCGGTGTTCGATGCGCAGGTTGCGCGGGTCGGACTCGGGGATGCGAATGCACGCATCACGGTCTTCGAAGCCCCAGCTGGCCTTGCTCGCCGCGTTCACCATGGCGCCGTAACGGCGGTAAGCATTGTGGTTGGGGGCGAAGATCGGCATGCAGTGCGGCAGCAGCTCCAGGCACCCCGCCACCGCATGGCGCAGCTTGCGCTGCTGCGCGCCGGCCAGGATGTTGTTGCCGGCAGCGTCATACAGGCTGACGTGCACATGCATGCCGCTGCCCGGCGCGTCCAGGTATGGCTTGCTCATGAAGCTGGCACGGTAGCCGTGCTTCATGGCGATACCGCGGGTACTGCGGCAGAACAGCGCCGACCAGTCCGCCGCGCTCAGCGCATCGTCGCTGTGGGAAAAATTGATCTCGAACTGGCCAGGGCCCAGCTCTGCGGTGATGACGTTCGCCGGCACACCCTGCTCGTTGGCGCCATCGACCATCTCGTGCAGCACCGACGAGAAGCGTGAAAGCCGCTCGATGTGCATGTTCGGCTGGTCGTCCTCGTCCCCGGTCGCGGTGTCCCGTGGGTACTGTGGCAGGCCGTTGTCGAGCTTGCGGTCGAACAAGTAGAACTCCAGCTCGAAAGCCACCACCGGGCGGATGCCGCGTTTGGCCAGGCGCTGAATCACGCGGGCCAGCACTTCACGGGGCTCGAACTCGATAGGCTTGTCGGTGCCGTCGGAGGTGATGAGCATCTGGGCAATCACTTCTTTTTCCCAGCGCACTGGCTTCAGGGTACCCGGCACCAGGCGCCGGGCAGCATCCGGGTCGCCGTCGGCAAAGCAGTAATCGCCAATCGGGTAAAGGCCACCCTGGGTACCCAACAACACGCAGTTCTGCGGCAGCTTCAGAGGTGCACCGGCTGCAACCTTTTCCAGCATGTCCATGGGGTAGCGCTTGCCGTAGAAGTGCCCGGGGATATCCAGCGCAATCAGGTCGACATAACGAATTTCTGGGTGCTCCGCTCGGAACGAGCGCACTTCAGCCAGCAGATCCGGAAAGATGACACTCATCTTCTTATCCTTGTGAGGTGAACGAATTCAATTGAAGACCCAGAGCACGCGGGTGGGTTTTGCCGTGAGGTTGGCGTAGCGGAACTGCGCGTGGGGTTGCACCTGGAAGCAGTCGTTGGCCTGCAGGGTCACGGGCTCGCCGTGGTCCAGCCATACCGTGAGTTCGCCTTCCAGTACGAAACAGCCCTGCTCGGAACGGTCACTCAGGTACGCCTCGCCACTGGTGGCGCCTGGTTCGAGGTGGCTGTCGAGCATGGCGAAGGCACCGGCGATGGTGGGCGAAGCCAGCACATCGGTAATGCCCGACTCCAGGTACAGCGTGCGCCGCTCGTGGGGGCGCGTGACCCAACCAATGCTGCGGGGCTTGCTGAGGTTGTAGAAGTACGCGGTCGACACGCCGAGCGCTTCGCTGATGGCGGTGAGGTCCGCCACGGTAGGGCGCGAAACACCGCGTTCGACCTGAGAGAGGAAGCCGACCGAGCGGTTGATGCGCTCGGCCAGCTCGCCCAGGGTCAGGTTCTTGAATTTGCGCAGGTCGTGAATAAGGATCGCGAGGGCTTCAACCTCTTCGTGCATCTTCATCGATTGGGCTGCCGTGAAATTTTTAGAGTTATTTTTCATGAAAAAATACAGTAAATTTTTCACGAGTCAAGCAGGACGATGGAAATGCGCAGCAGCGAACCGATGCCCTGCGGCCCAGGGATCTGGGTTGATAAAGGTGGGCCGGGTTTCTTTAACGGTGCTCAGGGAGTAGCCTGCGCGGTGAATCTTCCCAGCCCGGCCATTGCCATCGTCATGCCAAACGGTTTCCCTGAACTGCCCCCGCTTAACGCGCTACGCGTGTTTGAAGTGGTTGCCCGCCACCTGAACTTCCGCCTGGCTGCCGAGGAACTGGGTGTGACCCAGGCGGCAGTTGCTCAACAGATACGTGGGCTGGAAGCGCACCTGAAGCTTCGTTTGTTCGAGCGCCTCCCGCGGGGCCTGGCGCTGACCGATGCGGGCCTGGGCTACAGCGCCAGCATCCGCAGCGCCTTGGCAATGATTGATGAAGCAACCCGGCTGCTCCGGCCACAGGCGGCTCACTTGACCGTCAGCGTTACCCCGACGTTTGCCTCAAAGTGGCTTATCCCCAGGCTGGGCAACTTTGCGCAAAAACACCCGGATATCGATCTGCGTGTGCTGGCCACGGACCGGCTGTCGCACTTCAGCACCGATGGCGTGGATATCGCAGTGCGCTACGGCAAGCCTGAAATCGGCGCGGGCTTGAACAGCGAACTGCTGATGGATCAGCGCATTGTCGCCGTGGCCAGCCCAACGCTTTTTGAGGGCACCCGTGTGCCCGCCAGCTTTGCGCAGCTTCAAGATTTCATCATGCTTCACGATGCCCATGATTTCTGGCCTCAATACCTGGCCGCAGTGTTCCCGCAACACGCGCAACCGACGGCCAAGAACCTGCGGTTCAATCAGACCTCGTTGGCTATTGATGCGGCCATCAGTGGTCAGGGCATTGCGTTGGCCAGCCTGGCGTTCGTCAGCGATGAAATCGTTGCGGGCAGGCTGGTCCAGGTCTTCGCTCAGCAGCTAGGGCTCGACAAGTCGTTCTATCTGGTGTGGCCACGCAAGCTGCAGCAGCCTGAATCGCTAGGCGTTGTGCGGCGCTGGCTCAAGCAACAGGCTGACAATAGTTAATCTACTGCCACGGTAAAGTTTGGCTGCCTCCCTCCCCGCTGGGGCTACTGCTAAGGTGATTGCACCTAAGCAATCAGCCGTTCACGTTGGAGGCAGCATGTCAGTAGAAAAAGTTGCGATTATCACAGCCGGTGGCAGCGGCATGGGCGCGGCAGCAGCACGACGCCTGGCCGCTGACGGCTTCAAGGTGGGCATCCTTTCCTCTTCGGGCAAGGGCGAAGCACTGGCTGCCGAACTTGGCGGCATTGGCGTAACCGGCAGCAACCAGTCGGTTGAAGACCTGAAACGCCTGGTAGATGCCGTGGTAGAAAAGTGGGGCCGCATCGACGTGCTGGTCAATAGCGCTGGCCATGGCCCGCGCGCGCCGATCCTGGAGATCAGCGACGAGGACTGGCACAAGGGCATGGACACCTACCTGCTCAATGTCATCCGCCCTACGCGCCTGGTAACGCCTTACATGCAACGCCAGAAAGGGGGGGTGATCATCAACATTTCCACGGCGTGGGCGTTCGAGCCGAGTGAGTTGTTCCCGACCTCTGCTGTTTTCCGCTCGGGCCTGGCCGCCTTCACCAAGATCTTCGCCGACAATTTTGCCGGGGATAACGTGCGCATCAACAACGTTCTCCCCGGCTGGATCGACAGCCTGCCGGCCACCGAACAACGCCGCGACAGCGTGCCGCTCAAACGCTATGGCACCCGCGAGGAAATCGCAGCCACCATCGCGTTTCTCGCCAGCGAAGGCGCTGCCTACATCACCGGGCAAAACATCAAGGTTGACGGCGGCCTGACCCGCAGCGTGTGATTGGGTATGGCCGCAGTCTGCGCTGCTGCGGCCTTCGGTTTCTGCAACAGGGGTGCTCGCGTGCTCGACGCGCTCCCCCGCAAGCCAGCCAGTCGTGGCCGTTTGACCTTCAAGGTTAATAGTTCTCGTAAGCCAATATGAATTGAGCCAAGGCCATGTCACTGATAGCTATGTCTGGATGGGAGTGCCGAAATTTATCCATCGCAGCTTCAAGGTAGACCCCCTTGATGTTGCCATCGCTCGCAACATAGCTGCTGGCATCATCTCGCGTTGCGGCTATCAGCTTTTTATCCCGCGAGGTCAAGTAGGTGGTTGCAGTGCTCGTGCTGGAGATGAGGGTTTCGGCCCAGAAATCATTCATCGCCATCGCAGGGCTGGAAAAAACCAAAAAACAATAAGTGGACAAGGAAAATATAAAGCGCATTAATAAACCTGAATAAAGAACACCCGAAGCAGCGTTAAAGCCGTTATACCATCACTTCAGCAGACCCGTCAGCGAGCCCTTTACTGGCATCACTCAACAAAATGGCTCCGCTTCATCCGCATCGCCGCCTTATTCGCGCGCTTCAAGCGCGCAGTGCGCTGGGCTTTATTATAATCGTCACGCCCCTGCATGACACCGCCCGCCACTTCAACCCAATCACTCGCGGTACAACCGGAAACCAGAAAGGAAAATAAAAGCGGACACATACACATCAATGACTTCATTAAACGCCCCGTTGACCACCGATCAATATAACAATGTAACTACCTTTCTTCCCCTGAAACCCTGCGCAGCCGCTCCTGCGCTTGCTCCAGTTTCCCCTTGTATCTTTCAACCATTCTGGAAGACCCGGACGCTATCGCAGCTTCCAGCTGGTCCTCCCTCCGGTGAACGTCTTTCAGTGCGCGAGACACTTGTTCGCCTGGTTCGCTCGGTTCATCATCACGGCAATACCGCTGAACCCGAGACAACGCAGCTTCCAATCCTCTCTGCTGGTATATATTCCCATACCGTATTGCCTGATCCCTTTCGTGAGCAATCTCGTCTCTGCGCTGTTCACAGCGCTTAACATCTCCTGCCAAAGACAGGTCACACACTGCAAACACAGCGAATACAACCAGTAAAAAAGGCGCTGCCCCCACGCTACGAATACCGAGCGCGTGCTTCCTGTACGGATACCCTGCTAACTGCTTACCCACAACACGTCGACCCTGCATACCTGAAAGCCTTGTAAAACCATCGAGCACCATGCTCAACCTGGGCAGCACAGTACCTCGCGATGACGCGACCGGCTTTACGTCGACCTTACTTGGCCTTACTTAACCACCTCAACAGGCGCCTGACCCTTACTTTTTCTTACCAAACGCCTGTACACCGCCTACCCTGCCCTGATAACCGCATCCCCCGGGCAGCGGACGAGCGCCTACTCAAACAGCGCAATATTCACTAACGCGGCACGTGGCACACCCCTACCACCAGGTTATTCACATTGAAATAGTACTCAAAATCCGAGAAAGCATTGAAGGTCATGATGCCGCCCTGAAAACCACGGGCCATGAATGGAATATGACTTCCCGCCGTATCGCCATCGAATGTTGAAATAGAACGTGTCTTGAAGAGATATCGCGAGGTGTCCAGGTGCGTCAGCGACAACTCGAAGCGTCTGTCATACACATATTTTACACCGCGCGGGCTTATCACATGATAATAGGCATAGATCGCACCCTCATTGGGGTCGATCGTCATATCTCCGACGCCGCGCCAAAGCCCCTCTCCCTCCTCCACATGAACAAAGTCAATGGAGGCGCTGCACGGGGCCCGAGGACTATCTCGGTAGACCGATATCAGGTAATTGCTTATCAAGCCCGCAAAAATAAAAACCGAGAGAAGTGACGTAAACCCAATCACTTTTTTCCAACGCGAAGATAATTTACGCACAATGCCTCCCCGTGGCTTTCTGGCTTTACACAACTTACCAGCAACTGACTGAGAGGCTTGCGCACATAATAGTTGCTGTCTTTCAAGACCAACGCCGGCTCGAACCCGGCCATCGCCGCCAATACATCATCCTTAGACATATTTTCACTCTGTTCGGCGTACAGCGTTGCCCCATCACGCTCCCAGACACGTTTCCACGCTTCCAGGTCCGGCGGCTTGTGAAACATCAGGTAGGCATAAATAACGGGGAGCGACGCGCCTAGAAAAGCGAGAGCCGGTAAAAACAAGTGGCTATTTCTTCTTATCCATCCGTCACGCAATGGAAGGGGGGCCATGACAGCGTTTTGCCTTTCTTCAGCGAGCTCCGCCTTGCCAGCTACAGTCTCACTCGAGCCGCTCTGCTTGCTGTCATTGCCGACGGGTTGCTCATTGGCGCCCGATGATGCCCGAGGCCTGTCTTGCTCGAGGTGCAATGGCATGTCACGTTCAACTGCAACGTCCGCGGAAACCATGGTGATTTCACACAGCAGTATCAACCCTCGCTTAGGCAATGTTTTCAAACTGTCTCGAGGCACACCAACATCAACCAGCTTCGAACGAAGCGCATGCACTGTTTTATAATAACTACTGTCAGAGACAACCAAGCCCCGAGCACCCCATACTTGAGAGATTATCGCCTCTTTATCAGTAATGCCTGCTATCAGGGCAAGCAACAGATCGCTTTCGTTACTGCCTAACGTTGTCGATAAGTTAGCACGACTCAGTGTCATCCGTTCAGCGTCGTAACAAACCTCCATCAATCCCCTCCACTGCCAATGACTTGCGCCAGCACGATGACAACTTTCCGGCTAGCCAACTGCTGCTTCAGCACAGTGCCGCTGCGTCACGCATACTATCATTTTGCGGGGCTTGACCTGCCCCAAGGGAGCGAAGGCTTACTTGCTGGCGACCGATTGATTGGGCAGCGCACAGCTCTGGGCGTTAAGAAAGCGCGATTTCTTCAGCCAGTCTTGCTGAGGATAATAGGCAAATACGTAACTGCCGCGTTGCAGCGTCTCGATCAGCTTGCCGGCAATTGCTGGACGAACGGCCGGGCAGCCCTGGCTGCGCCCCAGGCGCCCGAGACCCGGTACTACCTTGGGGTCGGCATACGCAGCAGCATGCATAACGATCGCCCGCGACATGCTGTTGTCGTTGAACCCCGGTTCCAGCCCCTGCAGGCGCAGCGAGCGGCCGTGCTTGCCACTGTAGGTCTGCCCGGTCTCATACAGGCCGATGGAGGACTGGAAGCTGTTAGGCGCATTGGAGAACGTGGTCGGCACATCCGCGCCGCTGTTCTTGCCATGGGCCACCCACTCCTCAAACAATAGTTTCCTGGCGCGCAGGTCGAACACCCACAGGCGTTTGTCACGCGAGGCTTTGGAATAATCGATCACCGTCAGCAGCTTGTCCGCGTTGCTATGACTCGCGCAGGTATAGGCGCTGAGTGCCAGTGCCAAGGTCGAGAGACTGGCGTTTGGCGCCAACTGCTGCAGCTCGGCCGCACTCGGCAGGGGTTGCGCATCGGCGGCATGCCCGGTGCTGAGAAAACACAGGCCAATACCGGCCACCGAAAGCCGTAAGGCCCCCCGCAATAATTGGAAAATCGACATGGAATACCCTGTGAAAAACTGGCTTTTCTTGCCTTGATTGCAGCCAAAATTGGCTACTTTGCTTGATTATCTCAGCAATGCCGATCACTTCTTGACCAATGGTTTGGATGCTTCACTGCCTTCGGTGCTGATCACCGTGAATTTTCCGTCGCTGCGGGTATCCCGGGTCGATGCCCAGTCCGTAATCACCAGCATCGTGCCAACGTCCATCGCCGCACGTAAATGGCGGCGGAACGCCGGGTTGATGTTCAATTGCCCCAGTTGTTCATAGGGCGTATTCCCGTACTCCGGGTTGCTCAGGCCCACCACTGACCAACGCAGGGGCAGCCCGTCATCGAGGGCAAGGGTGGATGGCTTTTGCAGCAGGGAATACACCGCCATGCCGCTACGATGCTGACGGCTTTCAAGCGAAAGCGCAGGTGCCGAACCGATCAGTTGCCCACCGCGATACACGTAGGCGCGCATATCGGCGCGGCTGATCAGGATCGACAGTGGCCCTGCCGTCGGGTCTGGGTCGTCCCAGAATTGCTGGTTGCTCAGCACCAGCGGGCCCTGGGCCTTGCCATCACTGACCGTCGGCGCCAGCACGCCGGGGTGGTAAACCTCCACCGGGGCACTGTTGGTATCGGAAACGATGACTGTGGTTGAGCTGAAACCGGTGACTTCATACAGCTTCTTTGCAAAATCCATCGGCAGTCGAACACATCCATGCGAGGCAGGGTACCCCGGTAGATGGCCAGCGTGCAGGGCGATGCCATCCCACGTCAGGCGCTCCATGTAGGGCATCGGTGCGCTGTTGTAGAGGCTGGACTTGTGCTCGACCTTCTTCTGCAAAATGCTGAATACCCCGGTGGGGGTTTCCCGGCCGGCCTTGCCGCTGCTGACGGTGCTGACGCCAATGGCGATGCCATTGCGATAGACGTAGGCTCGTTGCTCGGTAAGGCTGACCACAACGGTCACCGGCCCCACCGGCGAGACCTGCGGGTACCAGAGAAACTGGCCAGGCTTGAGGCTTTCAAGCTGGCTCCTGAGTGCGGCCGGCGTGGGCACCTGAAAGGGAGCCGCTTCGACCATGGCGGCGGCGAGCAACAGACTCAGCCCAAGCGGTACACGCAACATCCAATAGCCCCCATATATCCCTGCCCCCAGCTTAGTCGGAACATCATCCGCAAAGCCACCCGCTCAATACACCGGGTAAAAGCTGCCGGCCCGGCGCACGGCCAGCCGTGGTGCGAGTGGTAACAACCTTACCCAAAAAATGTGCACAAAATTCCCAATTACAGCCTTGGATCACCTGCTGACTATGCCGGATGAAGGCTATAAAGCAGTGGGAGCCACCGAACGCATGGGTTGGTACGAATCTTGTTTGTATACAAGACCAAAAATAAAAGTACACAACCATCATGGAGTTCCGATGGCGTCGATTTCACGTTCCGATGTTGACCAGCTCGATGCTCTCCCGGCCGATACGGCTGGGCCCAGTCAGCTGGCGTTGAGCCCGCGCCTGTACAGTGCCGACCTTGCCCCGACACGCGCGGCAAATCGCACTTGGGGGCGCTACAGCCTGTTTGCGCTGTGGACCAACGATGTGCATAACATCGCCAACTATTCCTTCGCCATCGGCCTCTTTGCCTTGGGCATGAGCGGCGCTCAGATCCTCGCCGCCTTCGCGCTCGGCGCGATGGTGATCTACGGCCTGATGAACCTGTCCGGCTACATGGGCCAGAAGACCGGCCTGCCCTACCCCGTGTTGTGCCGGATCAGCTTCGGCATTCATGGGGCGCAGATTCCGGCACTGATCCGTGCGGTGATCGCCATCGCCTGGTTCGGCATCCAGACCTACCTCGCCTCGGTCGTGCTGCGCGTGCTGCTGACCGCCATCGCTCCGGACCTTAAGGCCTACGACCAGAATTCGATCCTCGGCCTGTCGACCCTGGGCTGGCTCACCTTCCTTGGTATCTGGTGTGTGCAGGTGGCGATCTTCGCCTACGGCATGGAGATGGTGCGCCGCTTCGAGTCGATCACCGGGCCGATCATTCTGGTCGCGTTCGCCTGCCTGGCGGGGTGGATGTACTGGCGCAGTGGCCTGTCGATAGCCTGGTCCAGCGGCAACGCGCCAACCGGCTCCAGCCAGTGGCTGAAGGTGCTCGGCGCCGCTGCGTTGTGGGTTTCGCTGTATGGCACCATGATTCTCAACTTCTGCGACTTTACCCGTAACTGCCCGGATCGGCGCACCATCAGCGTGGGCAACTTCTGGGGCCTGCCGGTGAACATGCTCGGCTTCGCGCTGATCGCCGTGGTGCTGGCCGGTGCGCAGTTCAGCATTGACGGCAAGCTGGTGCAGGGCCCGACCGACATTGTCGCCGCCATCCCGAACACTGCCGGCCTGGTGCTGGCCTGCCTGGCCTTCCTGATCGTCACCGTGGCGGTGAACATCATGGCCAACTTCGTCGCGCCGGCCTACGTGCTCGCCAACCTGGCGCCGAACCTGCTGAACTTCCGCCGCGCTGGCTTGCTCAGTGCCGCAATCGCGGTAGTGATCCTGCCCTGGCACCTGTACAACAGCCCATCCGTGATCGTGTATTTCCTCGGCGGCCTGGGCGCCCTGCTCGGCCCACTGTACGGCATCATCGTCACCGACTATTACCTGGTACGTCGCAGCCGGGTGAACCTGCCGCAGTTGTATAGCGAAAGCACAGAAGCCGCCTATCACTACAGCGGCGGGGTCAACCTGCGCGCCGTGGCCGCCTTTATCCCGGCTTCGCTGATCGCCATCGTGCTGGCGCTTGTGCCGGCGTTCGAGACGCTGTCGCAGTTCTCCTGGTTCTTCGGTGCAGGCCTGGGCGCGTTGATCCACTACGCCATCGCCAATCGCAGCATCAAGCACCTGGAAGTTTGCGGCGAAAGCATTGCGGTAGAGAGCGCGCAGCACTGACCGGCGCATTTTTGAATCGGCGCATTTCGCCGGTCACGATGGACCAGCCCTCAGCTCCGCTGAATAGTCCTGAAACCAAGGCCAGCGGCATGCCGCCCCTTCTCATGGGTATCCTGTGTTGCGGGTCGGCCGTTCACGGGCCTTTATCGCCTGTCGGCGCAAGGCCTGGATGATGAGCTCATCAGCCAGGCCGGCCAGCGACCTGGCGGCACGGCTGACAGTAACCAGCAAGCGTCGCCCAGCCGATTGGCGCAGGCTTGCAACGCCTCATCGAGCCGCGTGAACGGCTCACCCGCGCAGATCTCCCAATCCCAGCGCCAGTGCGCAGGGTTTCACTTTACCGAGCTGAAGCAGCGTCGCATGCCGTGCTGACGGTGTTCGCCCAGAGCATGATGGGTACCGTTGAATCCACCTAACCTGCCACCTGGCCAAAGGGGTAATCCTTGAAAATCAAGTACCCGATCCCATGGGAGCACCGCACATGCTTATCGACTTCAGACCCGCTCATGCCTCGGATGCGCAAGATATTGCGCGCTTCTTTCAACTGACATCGGAGGGCATGGCCGATTACATATGGAGCAAGCTTGCAACACCTGGAGAAGCATTGCTGAGTGTCGGCACGTCTCGCTATGCCAGGGAACAGGGCGACTTTTCCTACAAGAACTGCCTGATGGCCATTTTCGAAGGGCGCGTCATCGGCATGATGCATAGCTATGCTTTGCGCGAGACCCCTGACAGGCCTGTCGAGACCGACCCGGTCCTCGCGCCGTATTCCGACATGGAGATACCCGACACCTTATACATATCCAGCTTGGCCCTGGATGAAGCCTGGCGCAGCCAAGGGCTGGGCGTCCAGTTTCTTCGCCACGCTCAGCAACGCGCTGAGGACGCTGGCCTTGATGGGCTATGCCTGATTGATTATGCCGAAAACCACGGTGCACGCCGCTTCTACGAACGTCACGGCTTTCAAATTGTTAAAACCTGCCAGATCGTTCCGCACCCGATGCTGAACGTAACCGGTGAAGCCTATTTGATGTATCGCCCTACCCACAACGTGCTCGAGAAAAAACCATGAACAAGAAGCTGACCGTATTCCGCGAACTGGATATCCAACCGGTGCGCGACCTTCCCTTTTTCGAAGCGGTCGTGGAAGGCACGCCTCATACGCTGACGTCCAAGTATTATCACGATGAACAACAAGGTCGCATTTCCGGAGAATGGGAAGCCAGCACCGGCGCGTGGCGCATCGACTATAAAGTCTGGGAGTTCTGCCATGTCCTGAGTGGATGCTGCGTCATCGAGCTTGAGGGTTGCGCCCCCATCACACTGGCCGCTGGCGACACGTTCATTATCGAACCGGGCGCCAAGGGCAAATGGACCGTACTGGAAGACATGAAAAAGAACTTTGTGATCCTCTTGCCCGCGAACTAGGCATGGGGTGGCGGTTCATCGAGCGCAAGGCCGCTTTGCATGCTTGCCTGCTGGCCGCGCTCGAATGTTCTTCGGCAGGCCACAGCAGCCCTCTACCTCATGGCTGCGCTGTCGCGCATACAACCAGGCGTTCGGCGAAGCAACCTATCAACCGAGACTTACATCTAGCCCTCTTCCGTCCACTCCAAAGTGCCAGGGAACCTCGCTATGAAGCGCGTGCCGTCCTCAGGCGTAGAGGTTACCGATAGCGTCCCGTTGTGACCCGCTACGATCTGAGATGCGATATACAAACCGAGCCCCAGCCCCTC